>NZ_JBEYAL010000044.1:0-75414 GCF_040631655.1 Streptomyces sp. NPDC019937 | reverse complement strand
CAGCGCCCGGCGGCCGAGGCCGCCCCGGCCCCGGCCCCGGCGCCCGCGCCCGCGGCGCCGGTGCGCCCGGAGCCCGCGCCCGAGCTGAACGGCCACACCGGGACCGCCCGGCCGCTGGCCAAGCCCCCGGTCCGCAAGCTCGCCAAGGACCTCGGGATCGACCTGGCGACGATCACCCCGACCGGCCCCGGCGGGATCATCACCCGCGAGGACGTCCACGCGGCCGCGGAGGGCCCCGAGGCGGCCCCGGAGCCCGTGGCCCCCGCCGCGGGCGCGCGGGAGCGCCGGGTGCCCGTCAAGGGCGTCCGGAAGGCCACCGCGCAGGCGATGGTGGACAGCGCCTTCACCGCCCCGCACGTCACGGAGTTCGTCACCGTGGACGTCACCCGCACCATGAAGCTGGTCGCCGACCTCAAGCAGGACCCGGAGCTGGCCGGGCTGCGGGTGAACCCGCTGCTCCTGGTCGCCAAGGCGCTGCTGGTGGCCATCAAGCGCAACCCGGACATCAACGCCTCCTGGGACCAGGAGAACCAGGAGATCGTCCACAAGGACTACGTCAACCTGGGCATCGCCGCCGCCACCCCGCGCGGTCTGATCGTCCCGAACATCAAGGACGCCCACGCCAAGACGCTGCCCGAGCTGGCCGCCGCCCTCGGCGACCTGGTGTCCACCGCCCGCGAGGGCAGGACCAGCCCGGCGGCGATGTCCGGCGGCACGGTGACCATCACCAACGTCGGCGTCTTCGGCATCGACACCGGCACCCCGATCCTCAACCCCGGGGAGTCGGCGATCCTCGCCTTCGGCGCGGTCAAGCTCCAGCCGTGGGTCCACAAGGGCGAGGTCAAGCCGCGCCAGGTGACGACCCTCGCGCTCTCCTTCGACCACCGGCTGGTCGACGGCGAGCTGGGCTCCAAGGTGCTCGCGGACGTCGCGGCCATCCTGGAGCGCCCCAAGCGCCTGATCACCTGGGGTTAGCCCCCCCTGTGGACCGGATCCCCCGTCCGCATCGCGGACGGGGGATGGGCGCGCATACGTCTTGTATCTATGCTGTGCGCATCATGAGTACCGCCGATACGGCCACCAAACCGCCGCCCGCCGCCGAACGCGTCTACACCCATGTCAAGGAAGCCGTTCTCCAGCGCCGCTACGAGGGCGGCACGCTGCTGAGCGAGGGCGAGCTGGCCGAGGCCGTGGGGGTCTCCCGTACGCCGGTCCGCGAGGCCCTGCTGCGCCTGGAGGCCGAGGGGCTGCTGAAGCTCTACCCCAAGAAGGGCGCGCTGGTGCTGCCCGTCTCCGCCCAGGAGATCGCGGACGTGGTGGAGACCCGGCTGCTGGTCGAGCAGCACGCGGTCGCCAAGGTGGTGCCCGCCGGGGAGCGGCTGCTGCGGCGGCTGGAGGAGCTGCTGGAGGAGCAGAAGGGGCACGCGGCGACCGGCGACCTGGCCGCGTTCGCGGCCGCGGACCGCTGCTTCCACGCGGAGATCGTCCGGGCGGCGGGGAACACGATCCTGGCCCAGCTGTACGACCAGCTGCGCGACCGGCAGCTGCGGATGGGCGTGGCCACCATGCACGCCGAGCCGGACCGGATCGCCAAGAACATCACCGAGCACACCGAGATCCTGGACGCCCTGCGCGCCGGGGACACGGGCTCGGCGGCCGGGTTCGTCCAGCGCCACATCAGCTGGGTGAACACCCTCGCCCGGGGAGATGTGCGATGACCACGGCCCGATTGCCCGGGGACCCGCCCGGGGGACGGCGTGCCGTCGCCATCTGGGGCCTGGGCGTCTCCGTCTACTTCGTGGCCATCGTCTACCGCACCAGCCTGGGCGTGGCCGGGATCGACGCCGCCGAGCGCTTCCACATCAACGCCTCGGCGCTGTCCACCTTCTCCATGCTCCAGGTCCTCGTCTACGCGGGGATGCAGATACCGGTCGGGCTGATGGTCGACCGGCTCGGCACCCGCAAGGTGCTGGCCTTGGGGATCGTGCTGTTCACCACCGGCCAGTTCGGCTTCGCGCTCTCCCACACGTACCCCATGGCGCTGGGCTCCCGGGCGCTGCTCGGCTGCGGCGACGCGATGACGTTCATCAGCGTGCTGCGGCTCGGCTCGCGCTGGTTCCCCGCCCGCCGGGGCCCGCTGGTCGGGCAGATCGCCGGGCTGATCGGGATGGCGGGCAACCTGGTCTCCACGCTGGTCATCGCCCAGACCCTGCACAGCGTCGGCTGGACCCCGACCTTCGCGGGCAGCGCGGTCGGCGGGGTGGTCATCCTCGTCCTGGTGCTGCTCTTCCTCAAGGACCACCCGGAGGGGCACGAACCGCCGCCCGCGTCCCGGGCGGACAAGAGCTTCGTGCGCCGGCAGATCGTGGACGCCTGGCGCGAGCCCGGCACCCGGCTGGGCATGTGGACGCACTTCACCACCCAGTTCCCCGCCATGGTCTTCCTGCTGCTGTGGGGGATGCCGTTCCTGGTGGAGGCGCAGGGGCTGTCCCGCGGGGTCGCCGGTGAGCTGCTGACCGTGGTGGTGCTGTCCAACATCGTGATCGGCCTGGTCTACGGGCAGGTCATCGCCCGCCACCACGCCGCCCGCACCCCGCTGGCCCTCGGCACGGTCGGCGCCACCGCCCTGGTGTGGGCCACCGTGCTGTGCTGGCCGGGCGACCACGCGCCGCTGTGGATGCTGGCCGTCATGTGCGCGGTGCTCGGCGCGTGCGGGCCCGCGTCGATGATCGGCTTCGACTTCGCCCGCCCTGCCAACCCGCCCGAGCGGACCGGAACCGCCTCCGGGATCGTCAACATGGGCGGATTCACGGCCTCGATGAGTACTTTGCTCGCCATCGGCGTACTCCTGGACATGACCGGTGACGACTTCCGCATCGCCTTCGCGGTGGTGTTCGTGCTCCAGGCGCTCGGCGTCTCCCAGATCCTGCGGCTGCGCGGCCGCGCGCACCGCCGGGAGCGCGAGCGCGTGGTCGCCAGCCGCGTCGAGGCGGTGCACGTACCGGCGTGAGCCCCTTACCCGGTCACGGGGTGATCGCGAAGTGCGCCAGGATGGCGTCGGCCAGCTGCTGGTCCCCCTCGACCTTCACCTGTTCGGCGACGGCCTCGGCCCGCACCCGGCCGCAGGCGAGCCGCACGTACGTCTCCCAGTCCAGGGAGAGCGTGACGGTCGGGCCCAGCGACACACTGCCGTCGATCGTGGCCCGGCCGTCCGCGTCCACCCGCACGGTGCGCATGAACTCGATCGGGCCGTTCACGTCGAAGACCACCGCCGAGTGCGGCGCCGCGCCCGCGTCCTTGGCGACCACCTTCGGCAGCGCGGACAGCAGCAGGTCCCGGGCGACGTACCCGCCCGGCGAGTCCAGGTTGCCCGGCTGGTTCAGGGCCCGCCGCAGATCCTGCTCGTGCACCCACACATCGAAGGCGCGGCGGGTCAGGGCCTCCTCGAGGGACACCTCGCCACCGCCGGGCCAGCGCACCATCGTCTCCGGCTGCCGCTTCTCGTTCCGCAGCTGACGGGACCGCCGGATGACGGTGTACTCCAGCTCGGAGGTCATCTCGGGGGCCGTGTGGCAGCGCCGCACGTCGACCTGGACCTCGTGGTAACGCCCCAGCTCGCCGGTCATGTGGAACAGGTCGCGCGGCAGGGAGTGGATGGGGCGCGGATCACCGAGCATCTCGCACTCGAGGCCGATCACGTGCGAGACGACGTCCCGCACCGACCATCCCGGGCATTCGGTGGCGCGGTTCCATTCGCTCTCCGCGAGCGGGTTCACCAACTCCGATATGGCGTCGATGGAATGCGTCCAGGCGTCGATGGAGGTCTGAAGGCTGGGATGGACGGTCACGGGACCCCTCGGGCGGTTGGTACGCGGGCTGGGTGCAGGTGTGTGGCTTCAAGTTACGCTGCCCACGCGCGCGAGGGCAGTGCTTCGAGTCCGATCGTAGGCCCGGAACGGCGGCTTGCCGCGTGTCGGCGGCGGCCGTGCGAGGCGCCCCGCACGGCGGACCGGGACGGACCGGGGCGAGCCGGTCGAACCGGCCCGCGGGAATGCGTTTCCCCCACCTGATGTTGGATGGGGACATGGCTCCACGTGCACGCGTCCGCGCCCCCCGGCTGACCGGTCGGGGCGGCTGGCTCAACACCGGCGGAAAAGACCTCGGCCTCGCGGATCTGCGAGGCCCCATCGTCATCCTCGACTTCTGGAAGTCTTGAACCATTGAGGTAACTTCCAGGGGGCTGTTGTGCACCACCACACCATCGCCGACTTATACCTTCGCCTGTCGCTGGACAGGGAGGGCAAGACTGCCATCGACCGACAGGAAGCCGACTGCCGCGCGTGGGCGGAGCGGAACGGGCTGACTGTGCGGAAGGTGCACATAGACCGGGGGCGCTCCGGTTACAAGAGCGTCAGCCGCAAGGGCTTCGACGCGGCGATCACCGCTGTCGCCTCTGGTGTCGTCGGAGTGCTGATCGTGTGGAAGCTGGACCGTCTGAGCCGCAAGGGCATCGGTGAGGTCGGCAAGGCGCTGGACGACATCAACCGTGTCGGTGGACGGCTCGTGTCCGTCATGGATGGTCTCGACACCAACAACGACAGCGCCCGCGTCACCATCGCGCTTCTCGCTGAGCTTGCCCGCAATGAGTCCCGGAACCTGGGGATGCGGGTCGGGAACGCGAAGCGGTATCTGCGCCAGAAGGGGCAATGGATTGGCGGCCAGCCCCCGTACGGGCTCAAGGTGGACCCGGAGACGAAGAAGCTTGTGCACGACCCGGAGACGGCCGTGTACGCCCGCTTGATCGCTGACGAAGCGCTCTCAGGGAAGGCACTCGTTCACGTCGCTCGGCTCCTGAACACGCACGGAGTCGAGTCTCCCCGTGGCGGTGAGTGGAACTCGTCCAGCGTGATGCAGCTTCTCCGTGCTCCCGCGTTCGCGGGTCTCATGCCACTGACGGAGTACAGAGAGGCAGCGGACGGCACCCGGAAGTACAACGGCAAGGTAGTGCCGTACCGCGACCCCGAGACGCTGGACACGGTCAGCATCGGCGAAGGCATCATCACGGTCGGGGAGCGTGAGCTCATCATCCGCCGGCTCGAATCGCGCACGTTCCCGCTTGCCGGTAAGCGTCACGGGCACAAGCAGGGGACGTCGCTGCTTACGGGCATTGCGCGTTGCGGCCTGTGCGGGTCCCGGATGAGCAAGGCGGGAACGTCATACGCGTGTGCCAGTAACCGCATGGGGCGGGGCTGCGAAGGCGTGTCCGTGCGAGTCGAGAGCCTTGACGTCTATGTGACGGAAGCATTCCTGTCCCGACTGCCCGCGTTGGGACCAGAAGACCCACTTCTGGCCGCCATCGCCGACCGTTGGGTCAAGAAGGAAGACCCCGAAGTCTTCGCGAAGCGCGACGCCATTGACGCGGAGAT
Organism: Streptomyces sp. NPDC019937; assembly: GCF_040631655.1. Taxonomy (NCBI): domain Bacteria; kingdom Bacillati; phylum Actinomycetota; class Actinomycetes; order Kitasatosporales; family Streptomycetaceae; genus Streptomyces; species Streptomyces sp. NPDC019937. The sequence goes on along the minus strand of NZ_JBEYAL010000044.1, from coordinate 69,988 downwards.
TCAGGAGGAAGAAGCCCGCCTTGCTGACCTCGAGGAAGCCCGATACGTGCGCGGGGAATTCAACGGGCCGGACGCCGTGGACCGCTACAACCGTCTTGCCGGGAGGCTGCGTGGCCGCATTGACGGTCTGCGCGCTGATCTGGCGAGTTTGCCGACGCCTGCTGTGGATCTCACGCCGTTGCTGGACGGTGTACTTCTGCGAGAAGCATGGGAAGCCGACGACGTGACAGGCAGACGTGAACGGCTCCGGCTGGCGCTTGACCGCGTCGAAGTCAGTAAGGGGCGGGTGGGCGTCCGCTTCGACGGTGACGAACGCTGTCGTATCGCGTGGGCTGAGCCTGCGGACGCGGATGCGTAAGTTCCGCTGACACAGTTGGGTCTCTCGTTACGTCAGGTGACGAATCTGACCTCTTCCGTTACCGTGGGTGTCTCCAAGGGGTCAAAGTGTCAAACTGGACCCTTATTTCTCAACCTTCTTCACGCGTTAAGAGAGGTTGGAAAAAGGGGGTTAGTTTGACACTTCGACCTCGATTCTGACCACGGAGCATGCGTCGCTAGGCGGGGGGGCTGCCCCTGGGAAGGCGGCTTTTCGATCGATGAGTGGCGCGCCCGCTCTGCCTGTACGGGTCTCCGGGATGGCGCAGCGTGACGGAGGTCGCGCGTCTCGGAAACGATGGTTTGTGAGACGCGCTGTTGGATGCCCGCGAGCGGGTGGATCGGCGTCCACAACTCGTCTCAAAAGCTCCGCAAAGCCCTTGTGGTTATGAGACGAGTTGTGAGACGGTCTCGTCGTGGACACAACCACGGGGCAGCTCATCGGGTACGCGCGAGTCTCCACCGACGACCAGGACGCGCAGTTGCAGCACGCCGCATTGGCGGAAGCTGACTGCGCCCGGATCTTCACGGACAAGGCGAGCGGGAAGAACACGGAGCGCCCGGAGCTGGCCGCCGTCCTGGACTACCTGCGCCCCGGCGACACCCTGTGCGTCTGGAAGCTCGACCGCTTCGCCCGCTCGCTCATCGACTTGGTGACGATGGTGGACGGTCTGGCCGCCCGTGGTATCGGCTTCAAGGTGCTGACGGGCGCTCTCGCCAGCATCGCCCCGAACACCCCCGACGGGCGCCTGATGCTCCAGGTGGTCGGCGCCATGGCGGAGTTCGAACGCTCGCTGATCAAGGACCGTACCCGCGCGGGGCTCGAAGCCGCCAAGGCTCAGGGGCGAACGGGTGGGCGGCCGACGGTGATGGACGCTGACAAACTCGCTGCGGCCAAGGCGCGTAAGGCTCAGGGGGAGAGCGTGACGGCCATCGCCAAGGCGCTCAAGGTGTCCCGCGCCACCCTGTACCGGGCACTTGCCGACGTGGGGTGATCCGCTTTCCCTGCCAGATGGCGCCCGTTACGCCGCGCTGTCGAGCAGGGCGCGGACTTCGGGAACATCCTGGAACGCTTCCAGCCGTGCGAGTACGACCCGCACCCGCTCCGCTGTGCGCTCGCTGGTGATGTCGCTCGACAGGCTGATGACTCGCTCCGCTGTGGCGGCTGCCTCTTCCGGTTCGTTGGCGTCGGCGAGCGCGACGGCGAGCCAGGAGAGGTACAGCGCCAGTTCCCTCGTGTGGGTCGCGTCGTAGCGGCTGAGCACGTCCCGGAGGAGCGGGACGGCGCGGAGGGGACGGCGTAGCTCGGTGTAGACGCGGGCCTCCATGACCCGGAGTTCTCCGGCGTCCACCCAGTACAGATAGGCAGGCTCTTCCTCGTCACCGTGCCGAGCCAGCGCTTCGCCCGCTTCGTTCAGCGCGCGCATGGCGGGCTGAGCTTCCCCGGCTTTGGTGTGCGCCCATGCGACGCGGTCGAAGTAGAGGGCGCGTGCCCGTGGCGGGGCTTCAGGAGCGTTCTCCAGCGCTGCCCGGGCCATGGCGAGCCCTTCCCGTACGTCCCCCGTGTTGGTTCGCTGATAGGCCAGAGAGCCCAGCAGGTTGCCCGCTAAGGTCGCGTCCCCCGCCGTGTGCGCTGCCGACAGACCGAGTCGGTAGATCCGTTCTGCCCCACCGTGCTGCCCGGCATCGCTGGCGATCCATCCGGCAATCTGAGCCAGCTCACCGATGGCCTGGAGGAGGGACCGGCCGATCTCCTCCGTATGGCTGCCTTCCCTGAAAAGCTTCACGGCCGAGCGGAGTTCGCGGAGGGCGGGGCGCAGCAAGTCACCCCCGGCGATCACGTCGTCCGCCAGCCGGAGCCCGTGGACGCGCTGCTGAAGATCCGTAACGGCAGCCACACCGAGGCGTCGCCCCTGAGCCGCGCTGAGTGGGGCGAGAGGAGCGCCTTCGGGTAAATAGTCGGCCAGTGTCGGCGGAGGTGGCTCCGGCGGCGCTGACGACGTCCTCAAGGCTTCCACGGGCACACTGAGAGCGTCAGCGATGAACGGCAGCCACTCACGGGGGGTGCGCTTGCCGTTCTCGTACCGGCTGATCTCCTGCCGCCCGATCGGCTCACCTTGGATACCGGCAGCACGGCAGGTTTCTCGCGCCAGGCGAGCCTGACTCCACCCGCGCTCTTCACGCAGGCGACGGATGTTGGCCCCGACGCTGCTGCCCATAGGGCAAGTGTGGCCGACAGCTGGCCGACAAAGGGCCGCTCGCCAGAGATTCACCCTCGTCCGATGCTGACGGCATGGATGAGTTGACCAGGAACCGCACCACGCCGATCGGCCTGCCGCCGCACTTGCAGCGGGAACCGACGCCGGTTGAGGGCTGCCCGGGATGCGCTGAACTCGCCAACGTCAGGGCCCGAGCCCGCGCCGTTGGCGACATGACTACGGTGACCGACTGCAACGTCTTGATGAGGCGACACCCAGAGGGTCACCAATGAGCCGTCGCGCTGTGTACCGGTACGTGCCCCACACCATTCGGCGCGCTCCGGAGGGTGGCGTCACCTACGAAGCGTTCTGCGTCACATTCGGTTGCGACGGCGAATCCGGACCACAGGATGGGCAGGAGGCGGCGCAGGACTGGGCACTGAGGCACACCGGGCACACCGGTCACGACCTGTTCCGACGTGTCGTGACCGATCATGCTCGGGTGACCCGTGAGGGGTAGCCGATGTCTCCTGTCGCGCGAGTGGCACCCTTGACGTCATGAGTAAGCGTCCCCGCGTCCGCGCCCCTGAGCTGCAAGGACGATCCTGGATCAACACTGGCGGCAAAGATCTGACCCTTGCGGACTTCAAAGGTCGCACATTGATCTTGGATTTCTGGACGTTCTGCTGTGTGAACTGTCTGCACGTCCTGGACGAGCTGCGCGAGCTGGAGGAGAAGCACCGCGACACCGTCGTGATCGTCGGGGTGCACTCGCCGAAGTTCGTCCACGAGGCCGACCACCGGGCCGTCGTGGACGCCGTCGAGCGCTACGAGGTGCACCACCCGGTCCTGGACGACCCGGAGCTGGCCACCTGGAAGAGTTACGCGGTGCGGGCCTGGCCCACCCTCGTCGTGATCGACCCCGAGGGGTACGTGGTCGCCCAGCACGCGGGCGAGGGCCACGCCCACGCCATCGAGACCCTGGTGGGGCAGCTGGAGGCCGAGCACGCCGCCAAGGGCACCCTGCACCGCGGCGACGGCCCCTACGTACCGCCGGAGCCGGTCCCCACCGAGCTGCGCTTCCCCGGCAAGGCCCTGCTGCTGCCCGGCGGCACCTTCCTGGTCTCCGACACCACCCGCCACCAGCTGGTGGAGCTGGCGGCGGACGGGATAAGCGTGCTGCGGCGGATCGGCGCGGGCGAGCGCGGCCTCACCGACGGCCCGGCGGACCGGGCCCGGTTCAGCGAGCCGCAGGGCCTCGCCGCGCTGCCCGACGGCACGGTGGCGGTCGCCGACACCGTGAACCACGCGCTGCGCCGCTTCGACCCCGCGAGCGGTGAGGTCACCACGCTCGCCGGGACCGGCCGCCAGTGGTGGCAGGGCTCGCCCGCCGAGGGGCCGGCGCGCGACGTCGACCTGTCCTCCCCCTGGGACCTGGCCTGGTTCGCCGATCGGCTGTGGATCGCCATGGCGGGCGTGCACCAGCTGTGGACGTACGACCTTCGGACCCAGGTCGTCGCGGCCGCCGCCGGGACCACCAACGAGGGCCTGGTGGACGGGCCCGCGGACCAGGCGTGGTTCTCCCAGCCGTCCGGGCTCGCCGCGAGCGGCGACCGGCTGTGGGTCGCCGACTCCGAGAGCTCCGCGGTGCGCTGGGTCGAGCGGGACGGGGACGGCTTCGCCGTCCGTACCGCCGTCGGCACCGGGCTCTTCGACTTCGGCCACCGGGACGGCGCCGCCGACCAGGCCCTGCTGCAGCATCCGCTGGGCGTCACCGCGCTGCCCGACGGCTCGGTCGCCGTCGCGGACACCTACAACCACGCGCTGCGCCGCTACGACCCGGCCACCGGCGAGGTCTCCACGCTCGCCACGGATCTGCGCGAGCCGTCCGGCGCGGTGCTGGCCGACCAGGACATCGTGGTCGTGGAGTCCGCCCGGCACCGGCTGACCCGGCTGCGGCTGCCCGAGGAGGCCGTACGGGTCGAGGCGGTGGCCCACCGCACCCAGCGCGCCGCCACCGACATCGCCCCGGGCACGCTCCGGCTGGACGTGGTCTTCCAGGCGCCCGCCGGCCAGAAGCTGGACACCCGCTACGGCCCCTCCACCCGGCTGCTGGTCAGCTCCACCCCGCCCGGGCTGCTGGCGGGCGGCGAGGGCGCGGGCACCGATCTGCGCCGCGAACTGGTCCTGGCCGAGGGGGTCACCGAGGGCGTGCTGCACGTCTCGGCGATGGCCGCGTCCTGCGACGACGACCCTGAGAACGAGTACCCGGCCTGCCATGTGCACCAGCAGGACTGGGGTGTTCCGGTCCGGGTCACCGAGGGCGGCGCGGCCCGGCTGCCGCTGGTGCTGGCCGGGCTGGACGAGGGCTGACGCGGGCTCCGGTGGCGGCGCCGGGGGACATGCCGGGACAGCGGACGGCCCCCGCCAGGAGGCGGGGGCCGTCGCAGACACGTAGCCGGGGGGGGGAGACGGCTACCTGTCCGTCTGGGAAACCTGTGGCGCGCCGGGCGCGCTGATCACCAGGTGAGCGCGTCGGAGGCGGTGCGCTGCCAGTAGGTCACCTGGGAGGAGCTGTCGACGTACACCCCGCCGGCCGGCAGGTTCACGGTGGTCGAGCTGTCGAGGCCCTTGAGGAACACCTCGAGCTGGGACTCCTTGATGCCGCCCGAGCCCGAGCCGTCGCCGCTGGAGGTGGTGATGCCCGCGTACGCGGACTCGCCGGGGGCCAGCGTGACGACGGCCTGCGGCTTGGTGTCCTCGGCGGCCGGGGTGGCGGCCTGCGCGTTGCCGAAGCGGAGGATGGGGTAGTAGGGGACGTTGCAGTCCACCCCGGCCCGGTTGGTGAACTTCAGCAGCAGGTGGTTGACGGGCCGCCGGACGGACTGGACCTGCACCGCGGCCTTGTTGACGTCGCAGGTGCCGATCTCCTGGGTGTCGTCCGACCCGGTGGCGCCGCCGTTCTGGGCCGCGCCCCCGGACTTCTCGTCGGTGCCCTGCGCACCGCCCTTGGCGCCGCCGGTGCCGCCGCTCTCCGTACCGCCGGTGCCGTTTCCGCCGCTGCCCTGGGCCCCGGCGTCGGCGCCGCCCTGCTCGGCCTGGGCCGTGGCCGAGGACTCGGCCTTGCCCGAGCTCTTGGCACCCGTGCCGTCGTCGTTGTTGCAGGCCGTGAGGGTCAGGCCCGCGGCGACGACCGTGAGACCGGCGGCGACGGAGCGGATGGTGCGGGCGTGGCGGGCGAGGAAGGCGGTGGAGTGCGGCATGGTGGGTTCCCCCGGTGTGATCGGCTGCTGTCAGGTACGACAACAACTCTGTCCGGGGCCGCTGGCGTATCGCTGCCGTCCGGCTGCCGAGCGCTAACGCCTCACTAACGCCCCACCGCACGCCCCGCTTTCACGCCGGACCGTCCCCCTCACCGGACGGCCCCGCACCCCGGCCGCCGTCGCCCTGGGCGAAGAGTTTCACCAGGTCACTCATGACGTAGCGGTTGGTGGCCTCCTCGTCCAGCAGATGCATCTCGGCAAGCCGCTCCAGGGAGTCCTGGATCAGGTCGGGGTCCGCCCCGGACAGCGCCGCCGCCTCGGCGGTGTTGACCTCCCGGGCGAAACCGGCCCCGAGCGCCCGCAGCAGCTGCGCGTCGTCCGCGGAGAGCCGGGCCACCGAGTTGCGCAGCGCGGCCGCCACCCCGGCGTCCTCCGCCGACAGCAGGGCCAGCCGCCGCCGTTCGTCGCGGAGCGCGGTGGCCAGCCGGGCCAGCCGCCACCGCGGCCGGGCCACCAGCTGGGCGGAGGCGGCGCGCAGCGCGAGCGGCAGCCCGTCGCACAGCGTCACCAGCTCCTCGGCGGCGGCCGGGTCCTCGGCGACCCGGTCGGGGCCGAGCAGCGCGCCGATCAGGGCCGCCCCGTCCTCGGGGCCGAGCGCGTGCAGCCGCACCGGGCGGGCCGCGTCGGTGGCGATCAGCCCGTCCAGCCGGGACCGGCTGGTGACGAGCGTGGCGCAGTGCGGGCCGCCGGGCAGCAGCGGGCGCACCTGGGCCGAACTGCTCGCGTTGTCCAGCACCACCAGCAGCCGCCGCTGGGCCACCAGCGAGCGGTAGAGCGCCCCCGCGGCCTGCTCGGAGGGCGGTATCTGGTCGGCGGGGGTGCCCATGGCGAGCAGGAACTCGCGCAGCACGGCGGCGGGTTCGACCTCCTCGCCGCCGCTGAAGCCGCGCAGATCGGCGAAGAGCCGCCCGTCGGGGAAGGCGGCGGCGTACGCGTGGCCCCAGTGCACGGCCAGGCCCGTCTTGCCGACCCCGGCGGGCCCGGTGACGAGGGTGATGCCGCCCTCGGCGGGGAGCCCGGCGGGGGCGCCGCCGTACGGGTGGTCCTGCCCCGCGGCGGGCAGCGCCAGCCGGGTCAGCTCGGCCAACTCCGCGTCCCGGCCCAGGAATCCGGCGGGCGGCCGGGGCAGCAGCTCCGGCGCGGGGGCGGAGGCCGCCGCGGACGCGGCGGGTGACGCCGCCTCACCGCCGCCGCGCGGGTCGTGCGGGGTCCGCGGGTCGCGCGGGGTGCGCGGCTCGGGCGGCGGCGGTTCCGCCGCGGGCACCGCCCGCAGGATCTCCTGGTACGCGGCGCTCAGCCGCTCCCCCGGGTCGACGCCCAGGTCGTCGGCCAGCATCTCGCGGGTGCGGTGGAACCAGGCGATCGCGTCGGACTGCCGCCCGGTGCGGTACAGCACCAGCATCAGATCCGCGATCAGCCCCTCGCGCAGCGGATTGCCGAGGGCCGCCGGATGCAGCACCCCCGCCGCCTTCTCGTATTCGCCGAGCGCCCCGTGCGCCCGGGCCAGGGCCTCCACGGCGGTCAGCCGCCGCTCCTCCAGGGCGTGCGCGGCCGCGGCGAACGGCGGGCTGGCCACCGTCCCGGTGAGCGCCGGGCCGCGCCACAGCCCGAGCGCCTGCCGCAGCATCGGCACCGCGTCGGCCGGGGCCGACTCGGGGTCGGCCCGGGCGACCAGGTCGTCGAAGCGCACGGTGTCCACGAGCGAGGCGGGCAGCCGGAGCAGATAGGCGGAAGCGTGGGTGGTCAGCTCGACGCCGCAGGCATCGGCGCCGCCCTCGGCGAGGGCCGCGCGCAGCCGGGAGACATGGCCCTGGATGACGGTACGGGCGTGGGCGGGCGGCTCGTCCTCCCACAGTCCGGAGACCAACTGCTCGACCGAGACGGTCGAGTTGGGACGCAGGAGCAGCATCGCGAGCACGCTGCGGCGCTTGGCCGGTCCCAGCGGAAGCTCGACGGGGGCCGCCGCGGGGCCTGTGGTGACGGCCACCGGGCCCAGCAGGGAGAAGTCCAACTCAGCCCTCCAGAAAGGCGGTGAGTGCCTTGGCGAGCAGCCGCGGGTCCTGCGCTCCGCACAATTCGCGTGCGGAGTGCATGGACAGGATCGCGACGCCGATGTCGACGGTGGCGATGCCGTGCCGGGCGGCGGTGATCGGTCCGATCGTGGTGCCGCACGGCATGGCGTTGTGGGATACGAAGCTCTGCCAGGGCACGCCCGCGCGCTCGCACGCGGCGACGAAGACGGCCCGCCCGGAGCCGTCGGTGGCGTATCGCTGGTTGACGTTGACCTTGAGGATGGGTCCTCCGTTGGGCCGCGGGTGGTGGCCCGGTTCGTGGCGTTCGGCGTAGTTGGGGTGGACGGCGTGGCCGGTGTCGGAGGACAGGCAGACGGTGCCCGCGAAGGCCCGGGCCCGGTCCTCGTAGCCGCCGCCGCGCGCGTAGACGGAACGTTCGAGCACGTTCCCCAGCAGCGGGCCGTCGGCCCCGGTGTCGGACTGGCTGCCGTTCTCCTCGTGGTCGAAGGCGGCGAGCACCGGGATGTACGGCAGCTCCGGGCGGGCCGCGGCGGCGGTGAGCGCGGCCGTCCCGGCGTGCACGGACAGCAGGTTGTCCATCCGGGGCCCGGCGACCAGCTCGCGGTCCCGGCCGAGGTAGGCGGGCGGCTCGACGCTGTGCACCATCAGGTCCCAGCCCGTCACGTCCTCGGCCGCCACCCCGGTCTCCTCGGCGACGAACCGGATGAGGTCGCCCTCCTCGGCGCTGCCCAGCCCCCAGATCGGCGTCATATGGCGCTGCTTGTCGAGCTTCAGCCCGTCGGTGTTGACGGACCGATCGAGGTGGACGGCGAGCTGCGGCACGCGCAGCAGGGGTCTGTCCACGGTGACGAGGCGGCTGGAGCCGTCCCGCAGGGTGATCCGGCCGGAGAGCCCGAGGTCGCGGTCGAGCCAGGTGTTGAGGAGCGCTCCGCCGTAGATCTCGACGGCGATCTGCCGCCAGCCGTGGGCGCCGGTGTCGGGGATCGGCTTGACGCGCAGATTGGGAGAGTCGGTGTGAGCGCCGACAATCCGGTACGGAGTGGACGGGTTCGCGTCCTCCGGCACGTACCAGGCGACGATCGCGCCGCCCCGCAGCACATACCGCCCGCCCGCCGCGCCGTCCCAGGCCGCCGTCTCCTCGACCTGCCGGAAACCCGCCTTCTCCAGGCGCTCCGCCGTGTTCGCCACCGCGTGGTACGGCGAGGGGCTGGCGCGGAGGAAGGACATCAGGTCATCGGTGTGGCCGCGGTCGATGCCGGGGTGTGCGCTCATGACATCAGCATAGATTCGGGACCGCCTTGCCTGCCGGGGTGAGTGTGCCCGGGTACGGGTCGTGAGGAGGGCCCCATCCGTGGGGCCGCGTTGATCCAATCTGATGAAAGCACGTCAGACCGGCGGTATAAAAGTCGCGTATCGGCCAATAGTCCCCTTAACCGCTCACCATCGCACTCAAGGGGACAGCGGATGCGCGTTCTTCGACACCTCCTCCTCGTCCTGGGGTCGCTGCTGCTGCTGTGCGGCGGAGGACAGGCCCTGGCGCAACCCGCCGGCCCGCTCCCCGCCGGGCGGCTGCCCGCCCCGGCCCCGGCGCCCGAGCCCTCGCCCGACGCCGCGGCGGAGAAGGACGGAGCCGAAGGCGGCGCCAAGGGCCACCCTCCCTGTCCCACCACACACCGCACCGGGGGGACCAACTCCGCACCCACCCAGCCCTTCCAGCGGTACTACAAGGGCGACTGGCGGCTCGGCCCCGCCGAACCGCCCCGCACGGGCGCGATCGGGAAGATGCTGAAGGGCTACGACCGGTTGGGCGGCCTGTCCGCCTCCGCGTTCTTGACGTGCTACTGGAACGAGCGGACCGGCGGCTGGTGGTATCCGTACCCGGACGGCTGGGTCCTGCTGAACGGCGTACCGCTCAAGACCACCATCACGCTGAAGGCGGGTCAGAAGGTCGACCTCTTCGGCAGCGGTTTCGGCCACTTCCTCGCCCCGGCGGGCACCCCGTACGCGGAGCGGGCGCTGCCGCCGAGCAACCTGGACACCTACGATCCGGCCTACCCCTACGGCTACCACCTCTACGAGGTCGCCAAGCCGTTCCTGGTGGACGCCGGGCCCATCCGGCCGTGGTTCGGTCAGCCGGGTGACGGGCTGCAGTATCTGACGGGTCCCTCGATTCCTCAGCTCGTTGCCGCGGGTAACCTGCGGCCGCTGAACTGACCGCGCATCCTGGTGCCGTGGACAGAACGGAACTCGTCCGGGTGCTGCGCGCCGAGCAGGTCCCGGACGCTTTGTACGACATTCCCGGCGTGCGGGACATCGAAGTCCAGCCGGACGCCTACTACTTCCTGCGGCCCGCGCCGGACGGCGGCTGGGTGACCGGGTTGTGGGAGCGCTCGGTGGACAGGGATGTCAGCCGCTTCGCCTCCGAGGACGAGGCGTGCCAGGACCTGCTCACCAAGCTGCGGGCCCGGCCGCGCCCGCCCGGGGCCGGGCAGGAGACGGTGGAGGAGCTGCTGGCGCAGGGCGAGGAGCTGCGGCGCCGGGCGCGTGAGGAGGTGGAGCGGGCCCTGCGGGAGCATCCGCCCGATCAGGAGAGCTGACGAGGCGGGAGCCGGTCGCCCCCCGGTGAAGGAGAGGGGCGGCCGGCTCCCGGGTCTGTCGGACCGGGGCCCGGGAGGCTCAGAAAGCGGCCTCGTCCAGGTCCATCAGGTCCTTGGTGACGGACTCGGCCAGCGCGCGCTGCACCGAGACGCCCGGCAGGATCTCGTTGGCGAAGAACTTCGCGGCCGCGATCTTGCCCTCGTAGAACGGCACGTCCTTGGTGGCGGCGCCGCCCAGCTTCTCCGCGGCGACGGCCGCGCCCCGCAGGAGGAGGTAGCCGATCACCACGTCGCCGGAGGCGAGCAGCAGCCGGGTGGCGTTGAGGCCGACCTTGTAGATCGAGCTGACGTCCTGCTCGGTGGCCGAGAGGTCGGTGAGCATGGCGCCCACGATGCCCTCCAGGTCGACCGCGGCCTGGGCGAGCCGGTCGCGGGCCGGGGCCAGCTCCTCGCCGCCCGCGGCCTCCGCCAGGAACTTCTTGATCTCCTCGGAGAGGGTGGTCAGCGCCTGGCCCTGGTCCCGGACGATCTTGCGGAAGAAGAAGTCCTGGCCCTGGATGGCGGTGGTGCCCTCGTAGAGGGTGTCGATCTTGGCGTCCCGGATGTACTGCTCCAGCGGGTACTCCTGGAGGTAGCCGGAGCCGCCGATGGTCTGCAGGGACTGCGCCAGCTGCTCGTACGCCTTCTCCGAGCCGTAGCCCTTGACGATCGGCAGCAGCAGGTCGTTGAGGCGGGAGTCGGCCGAGGCGTCCTCGCCCGCGGCCTCCTTGACCATGATCTCGTCCTGGACGGAGGCGGTGTAGAGGACGAGCGCGCGCAGGCCCTCCGCGTACGCCTTCTGCGTCATGAGCGAGCGGCGCACGTCCGGGTGGTGGGTGATGGTGACGCGCGGGGCGGTCTTGTCGGTGAAGGCCGCCAGGTCCGGGCCCTGGACCCGCTCCTTGGCGTACTCCAGCGCGTTGAGGTAGCCGGTGGACAGGGTGGCCATGGCCTTCGTGCCGACCATCATCCGCGCGAACTCGATGATCTTGAACATCTGGCGGATGCCGTCGTGCTTCTCGCCCAGCAGCCAGCCCTTGGCCGGGGTGTCGGCGCCGAAGGTCAGCTCGCAGGTGTTGGAGACGCGCAGACCCATCTTGTGCTCGACGTTGGTCGCGTAGACGCCGTTGCGCTCGCCCAGCTCGCCGCTGTCCCAGTCGAAGTCGTACTTGGGGACGATGAACAGCGACAGCCCCTTGGTGCCCGGTCCCGCGCCCTCGGGGCGGGCCAGCACGAAGTGGATGATGTTGTCGGAGACGTCGTGCTCACCGGAGGTGATGAACCGCTTCACGCCCTCGATGTGCCAGGTGCCGTCCTCCTGCTGGACCGCCTTGGCGCGGCCGGCGCCCACGTCCGAGCCCGCGTCGGGCTCGGTCAGCACCATGGTGGAGCCCCACTGCTTGTCCACCATCAGCTGCGCGATCTTCAGCTGCTCCTCGGTGCCCTCGTCGTGCAGGACGCCCGCGAAGGACGGGCCGGAGGCGTACATCCAGATCGGGGTGTTGGCGCCGAGGATCGTCTCGGCCGAGGCCCACAGCAGGGAGCGCGGGCAGGAGGTGCCGCCCAGGGTCTCCGGGACCCCCAGCCGCCACCACTCGGCGTCCATGTACGCCTGGTAGCTCTTCTTGAACGACTCGGGCAGCGGCGCCGTGTGCGTCTTCGGGTCGAAGACCGGCGGATTGCGGTCCGCGTCGGCGTAGGAGGCGGCCAGCTCGTTCTCCGAGAGCCGGGATATCTCGGCGAGCACGCTCTTGGCGGTCTCGACGTCCATCTCCGCGAACGGTCCGGTGCCGTACAGCTTGTCGCGGCCGAGCACCTCGAAGAGGTTGAACTCGATGTCGCGGAGATTCGACTTGTAGTGCCCCATGGCGACGGCTCCGTAAGGCTCGGGAGAGGCGGGACCTCTTCGTGGCGCGGTATCGATCAGCAGTCCGGCGCAGTCAATCCGGTTCCGCCATGATGCTACCCGTGGGTAATAAAGGGCAACCCTCAACCGGGTAACTGTGACTCAGTACGCTTCGGGGCATGTACGGCTACGACCAGAACGCGAGCGCAGGGCAGGGCTACGCCGCTCCGCCACCTCCGCCGCAACAGCAGCCGCATTCGCCACACCACTCACAGCCGGGTCCCGGCTACGGTGGGCAGCCGCTGTACCCCGAGCCCTCGCCGCCGTCCCTCGCGGACGCGGTGCGCGCCTTCACCACGGGCTCGATGGCGGCGGAGGACTTCCAGCAGATCTTCGCGACCTCCAAGGTCTACTGCCCGCGCGGTGACAACCCCGGCTTCCTCGCGCTGCACAACACCCAGCAGCCGGTGATCCCGATGTTCACCTCGCTCAAGGAGCTGCGGCGGTACGCGGGGAAGGAGTCCAAGTACTTCGTGATCACCGGTGCCGAGGTGATCGACCTGCTGCCGACCGGCTACGGCTTCGTCCTCGACATGGAGGGTGAGCACCGCATGGTCTTCGACGCGAAGGCGGTGGAGCAGATGGTCGACTTCGCCATGCGGCGCATGTATGGCTAGACGCCATCGCTTCGCGGATGGCTGACCCGCACCTCACGCCCCTCGTGTCCCACTAGGGCGGGAATAGGGTCCCTCTTGCGAGTCGTTCAGCCTTCAATTAAGTTGAATGGTGAACGACCGAGGAGGCCGTCATGCCCGCAGTGACCGTAGACAACCCCCTGACCCTGCCCCGGGTCGTCGCGCCCGCCGAGGCGCGCCCCCGCCCGGTGCTCGGCGTCACCACCGCGCCCAGCGGCTTCGAGGGCGAGGGATTCCCGGTGCGGCGTGCCTTCGCCGGGATCGACTACCAGCACCTCGACCCGTTCATCATGATGGACCAGATGGGCGAGGTGGAGTACGCGCCGGGCGAGCCCAAGGGCACCCCCTGGCACCCCCACCGCGGCTTCGAGACCGTCACGTACATCATCGACGGGATCTTCGACCACCAGGACTCCAACGGCGGTGGCGGCACCATCACCGACGGTGACACCCAGTGGATGACGGCCGGCTCGGGCCTGCTGCACATCGAGGCGCCGCCGGAGCACCTCGTCGTGTCCGGCGGCCTCTTCCACGGCCTCCAGCTGTGGGTGAACCTCCCGGCCGAGGACAAGATGATGCCGCCGCGCTACCAGGACATCCGCGGTGGCCAGGTCCAGCTGCTGACCTCCCCGGACGGCGGCGCGCTGCTGCGCGTCATAGCCGGTGAGCTGGACGGTCACGAGGGACCCGGCATCACGCACACCCCGATCACGATGGTGCACGCCACGCTGGCGCCGGGCGCCGAGATCACCCTGCCCTGGCGCGAGGACTTCAACGGCCTCGCGTACGTGCTCGCGGGCCGTGGCACGGCCGGTGCCGAGCGCCGCCCGATACACCTGGGCCAGACCGCGGTCTTCGGCGCCGGCTCCTCGCTGACCGTGCGCGCGGACGACCAGCAGGACTCCCACACGCCGGACCTGGAGGTCGTCCTCCTCGGCGGCCGGCCGATCCGTGAGCCCATGGCGCACTACGGCCCCTTCGTGATGAACACCCGCGCCGAGCTGCAGCAGGCGTTCGAGGACTTCCAGAAGGGCCGGCTCGGCACGATCCCCGCGGTGCACGGGATGTCCGAGGACGGAATGTAGGGACGCAACGCGACCGGTGGTCCGCCCGCCCGCGACAGCGCGGGCGAGCGGACCACCGGTCTTCGAGCGGTCTTTCAGCGGTGTCTCACTGCCGCCTGGCGCGACGCTTCCGGGCCACGAAGGCGAAGGCCGCGCCCGTACCGGCCAGCAGCGCGGCGAGCGAGATCATCTGCACCACGCCGGACCTGCCCGTGTTGGCCAGCGAACCCGATACCGATCCCGATCCTGGGCCTGAACCTGAGCCCGAGCCGGTCTGAGGGCCCGGCCTGTTGGGTGGCAGGGACGCGGGCGGCTCGGCACCCGACGGCACGGACGGCGTCGGGCCGGACGACGGCGGCTCATGGCCCGGCGGCTCGGACGACGGCGGCGGGGTGCTCGGAGGCGGAGTGGTCGGCGGTTCCTCCTTGGGGATGTACACGCCGGCGTCGATCGTGTGGTCGACCTCTCCCGGCTTGTCCGGCGCCGTGACGGGCGCCTGTCCGGCGCACGGCTGCCCGGTCTTCGGCGGGGTCACATTCGAGTCGTGTGCCCGCTTCTCCCCGGCCCGGGGGAGCGTGAACCGCAGCTCGGTGGCCGGCGGCTGAGTCGGCACCTTGCCGGTGTCCGCGGTGCACACGTCGAACTGCACCGTGTACTTCGCGCCCGGCTTCAGCTCGTAGTCGGCGCCGACCCCACCGAAGTAGTACTCGCCGGCGGCGTCGGTCCTGGTCGTGGCGACCTGCTTGCCATCGGCGTCCAGCAGGTTGATCGTCGCGTCCGGCAGCGGCACCTCGGCGGGACCCTCGGGATCCTGGATCCCGTTGTGGTCGCCGTCGAACCACACCCGGTTGCCGATCTGGATCGGCGCGTTCGCCGCCTCGTAGGCGACATCGCCGAGCCCACCGGCCTTGCCGAACCCGCTCTGTTGCTGACTGACGAACTGGTACGCGTTGGCGGCCGGAGCGTTGCCCGGGCCCTGACCGGTCGTGACGTTGTGGTAACCGGTCCCGGAGGTCGCGACGTTGACGGTCGGGTCGAACTCCGTGCTGATGACCCACTGCTGCTGCGGGATGTAGGCCACCGACCCCAGCGAGGTCTCCGCGTGAACTCCGTTGCCGAAGAAGTCGCCCGGGAAGTACTCGACGACACTCGCGTCCTGGCCGCCACCGGTGGCGGGGCCGGCATGGTTCGGGCAGCTCCCGGTGCCTTCCCACTCGTATGCACCGGTGGGAGTGGCACAGGCCATGTTGATGTCGCCGCCGGCCATGCCGCTTTCCGGGGCGTCGTTGCCCGGCCTCGGATCCAGTCCACCCCAGCTCACGATGTCCATGAACCGGTCGCGGAAACCGAGGACCATCGAACCGTCGCGGGTGAAGGCGAGGGAGGCGAGCTCCGGCTGCGGATCGATGAAGACGTTGCCCACCTTCCGCTCGTCCCACGTGGCCAGGGAGGTGTTCCACGGGTTCCAGTGGGTGGCCTGCTCGACATCGTTGGAACCGAAGACGGAGCCGCGCTTGGCGGTGAGCGGCTGGGTCAGCACGGTGTCGAACTGTCCGCCGTCGTAGGCGTAGACGACGGCTTTCAGGTCTTCGCGCTTCTGTGTGCTCTCAGCGCTGCACACGCCACCGACGTAGAGCTTGTTGTCGTGGACCTGAAGGCTGAACGGCCGCCAGTCGCCGGGGCTCGCGCAGCCCGGGTCCGGGATGCGCACCGTCGCCTTGGGCGCGGACGCGGTGGTCCCGGTCGCGTCGAAGCTGACCAGGGACCGGGTCCGCAGGTTCATCGCGTACAGCGTCGAGCCGTCCTCCGACAGGGCCAGGCCGCCGACGCTCTCCTTCCCCGGCGCGTCGGTGAACCCGGCGTCCTTGTTCATGTTGGTGGCGTCGTGCGGCGTCTCCGCCGCGCCCGGCACCTTCGCGAACAGGGTCGGCGCGCTCCCGCCGTCGGACGGCGTGGTGTAGATCGCGTCACCGCCGCCCGGCCCGTACGGGGTGTACCGCCGGGCGAACGCGCCCTGGAAGATCCGCTTCTGGTACTTGTCGTGGGCCAGCGCGAACGTCGTGCCCACCTGGTCCTGCGTGTTGAGCGCGGTCGGGCACGCCGTGTCACCAGGACACGTACCTCGTTTGTCCGTCCCGAACGCCACCAGTGCCCGGGTGTCCTGTGCGTTGGCGGTGTTCTGGATCGGCACGAAGTACCGCGTGTCCGGCAGCGCGTAGTCGGCCGGGTTCCAGACCCCGGTGATCACCGAGTCGTCCTTGCCGTCCGCCACGTCCACGAACGTCGTGAAGCTGTCGAAGTGGTTGTCCGCCGTCGAGGCCGGAGCCGCCCGCAGATAGGTGTCGTACGGCGCCGGGATGGTGACGTCGACGCGGTACTGGCCGCCGGTCAGCGCCGTCGACGGCGGGACCAGCACCTTTCCGGTGGCATCCGTGGTGCCGGTGACCTTGTGGCCGGCCGGGTCGGTCACCTCGACCTTCATGCCCCGCTGCGGCACATCCATGGCCGTGTTGATCACGCCGGTGCCGAAGAAGTCCCGCAGCACCTCGACGGTCAGTGTGCCGTCGCCGGTCGAAGCGGCGGCCGTCCCGGCCGTCCCGGCCGTCGCGCCCAAGGCGCTGCCCAGCAGCGCGAGAACGCATAAGCCCCCTCGCGCCGGACCTAATCTCGTACGCACTCTCACATCCATCTCGCTCCCCTCATGTGAATCGAACACCCGTTTACAGCTGTGCATCCGCGTTCCGGTCCGGGGCGTGCGGCCATGAAAAAGCGCCCACCGCTGTTTCGATGGGCTCGGCCGCACTCGGCCGTCGTGGCGGATGGCGGGAATTCGGGGAGCCGGGAGTGCCTTCCCCAGGCCAGTCGCACTCGTCCTCGCTTCCCCCTGGCTTCGAACGCCTATCGGAGTGGCTCTCTCATGGGCCCCCGCGCAGGAGGTGATATGCCCCCGAAACGATTACGGTCAACGCTTCATGGAAATAGCGCAAGAGTCCGAATAGTCATCCTGAATTGCCCCACCAGGCACGATACTGTAGCGGGTGGGCATCAAGATCGGGGGAATCAGAGGATGAATAGGCGGAACGAGTTAGCGCTGCGCCGCGTGGGGAGCGTGGGACTCCAGCGCATTCTCTCGCGGCGCGCGGGCGGCCGCCGCCGGTGGCCGCGACCGCTCTGGGTGGCGGTCGTCCTCGGCGGTGTGGCCGTCGCGGTGGCCGCGTTCCTGGCCGCCGACGGCGACTCCGCCCCCTCCGGTCCCAAGGCTTTGACCTCGGACCAGGCGAACCTTCTGGCGGTCACGCGGTTCCGCAACTACCAGGAGGGCGGGCGTGCCGTGACGATCGACGTCCCGGGCACCGCCGGCCGGCTCGTCGTCACCGGATCCCTCGACTTCCGCGCCAAGACCGGTTACGGCGTGGTGCGCGGCACGGGGCGCGACGCGTCCAGCGACGGGCTGATCCAGTGGACGGCCACCACCGTGCTGGTCCACCCGATGGCGAACCCCCCGGCGAAGGCACCGGCACGGCCGCCGGGGTCGGGCTGGTACAGCCGCCCGCTGCGAACGTCCGGCAGTTCGCTGGACAGTTCGCTGGCCATCGCGCTGAAGCTCGGCAATGACCGGCCGGACAACGCCGAACTCCTGCCCCAGAACGGTGCCGCCTGGGTGGGACGGGACCGGCTGGACGGCCATCAGGTGGACATCATGACCGGGCCGAGCGCCCGTGCCAGATCCGGTACGGCGGGTACCGTGCGCTACTGGATCGGCTCGGACGGCACCATGTACCGGGTGCGCGTCGCCGTGGCTTCCGCGTCGCGGCCGGTGGTCATCGATTTCGACACCCACACCTACGTTCCCGTCCGGCCGGTGCCCCAAGGCACCCCGGCGCGGTAGCCGCCGCGGCGACGCCGCTCAGGGCGTCTTCACCCGCGCGCCCGCGGCGAGCAGCGACGCCGACGGCAGCCGGATGCCCGCCGTGTCCGGGAGCGCCGGAACGGCCGGAACGGCGGTGGCGCCCGTGGTGGTGGCCTTCGGGAACCGCGGCTGTCGCGGGGGCGCCGCCACCTCGGTGAACGGGATACCGCCGGGTGCCGCCGGCTTCGCCCAGGTGCCGGACGGGGAGGGCGACCGGGCGGGGCGCGGGCAGGACGCGGTGGTCGCGAGCCGGGCGGGCACCGTCGTGCGCAGCTCGTTGCCGCGCAGGCAGTTGCCCCGTCCCTTGGTGGCGGTGGGGAACGTCCAGCCGACGTCGAGGCCGTTGGCGGCGAAGGTGTTGTCCAGGATCCGGTTGCCGTCCGGCCGCAGATCGGCGGTCGCGGTGATCATCAGCCCGGCGTTGCTGTTGCCGGTGACGCGGTTGCGGACGAACCGGTTGCCGCTGCCGCCGTCGATGCCGATGCCGATGCCCCACCCGCCGTCGGCCTGTTCGGGGGTCGCCGCCTGCTGGTTGGCCGCGATCAGGTTGCCCGCGATGACGGCGTCCTTCTGCGGGAGCAGCTTCTCCTGGTGGTCGGAGTTGGTGGTGAGCCCGACCCGGTTACCGGCGAAGCGGTTGCCGGTCACGTACATCTCGCCGCCGGCGTTGGTGCCTTCGTAGCCGACCGCGTTGAGTTCGGCGATGTTGTCCCGGACCGCGATGCGACAGGGCCTGCACTGTCCGACGTAGATCCCCGAATCGGCCGAGCCCGACGCGTACGAGTGCTCGATGACACCGTTCTGCGCGGAGAACGCGTAGATGCCGTACAGCCCGTTGCGGGTCGCGGTCACGTGGGAGACCAGGAAGGACTTCAGGAAGGTGACGGGTTCGTCGCCGGTGTCGTAGCCGCCGGACTGCCCCGGCGATCCGGCGGCGGCCTTCGCCGAACCGGTGACCAGGACCCCGTTCTGGGTGTTGTTCTTCACGGTCAGGTTCTCCACGGCCACCCCGGGAGCGGTGACGACGACGCCGTTCGGCTGCCTCAACCGCCCGTCGATGACGACCTTGTCCCGCACCGCGCCGCGAAGGGTGACGCGAGCCTTGGAGATCTTCACCGACTCGTGGTAGACGCCCGGCGCGACCAGCACGAGATCGCCGGGCCGGGCCAGGGACACCGCGTCCGAGATCGTCGGGGCGTCGGCCGGCACCTTGATCGTCACGTGCTCACCGGGCGGCCGCCGCCCGTCGCTCGATCCGCCGTCGTCGGCGTCGCAGCCGACCAATAAGGGTGCCAGTGTGCCGAGCACCGCGGCCATCAGGCGAAGCCGGAGACGAGGCATGGCCTCATCCTGGCACGGACGCCGTCCCGGCCGGAGGTGCCGGAACGGATATGGCACAGTTCACATTGTGCGCCAAGCCGACTTCAATCCGCCACGTCGCTTATTTCTCGGTGCCACCGGTACGGCCGCGGCCGCCGGCCTCACCGCCGGGTGCCAAGCGCGTCCCGCCCCGCCGGACCGGTCCGACGCCCCCGCGCCGACCCCGCCGGTGTCACCAACGGGCCGGTACCAGGCGGGCATCGCGCGCCCGCAGCCGGCCCAGCCGAACCTGCTGGCCGTGGTGGCCGACCTCGACGACGCCGCGCCGGTCCGCCCGTTGCTGGCCGAACTCGGCCGGGCCGTCCGCACGCTCACCACGGGGTCCGACGCACGGCTGATGGGCCTGCCGCCCGGCGATCTCACCGTGACGATCGGGGTGGGCCCCCGGCTGGTGCGCACGGTCGATCCCGCCCTCCCCGGCGCGACGGACCTCCCGCGGTTCTCCCGCGAGCGGATCGCCCCCGAGGCACGCGGCGGCGACCTGCTGATACAGATCTGCGCCGGCGACCCCATGGTCGTCACCGTCGTGGCCGCCGCGCTTCTGGAGCAGGCCGGTGACCGGATACGGGAACGCTGGCGGCAGTCCGGACGCCGCGGTGCGAACGTGCCGGTGCGTCAGGGCCTCGCCGCGCCACGGAACCTGTTCGGGTTCGTCGACGGCATCGTGGGCCCCCACACCAGGGCCGAACAACAGCGCCACCTGTGGCTGGCCGGACCGGCTCCGGTCGCCGGCGGCACCCTGGCCGTCCTGCGGCGCATGGAACTCGACCTGTCGCGGTTCGCCAGGCTGCCGGTCGCCGAACAGGAAGCCGTCTTCGGCCGGCACCGGGCCACCGGCGTGCCCCTCTCCGGCGGCACCATCGCCTCGGGCCCGGACCTCGGCGCCAAGACACCGGACGGACGCTACCTCGTCCCGGCGGACGCCCACGCCCGCAGAGCGCACGCCAACGTGGTCGGCGTCGGCCTCATGCTCCGTCGCTCCTACAGCATCGACGAACCCGCCCCCGGCCTGCTCTTCATGAGCTTCCAGAACGACATACGCACGTTCACCGCCACCCTCACCAGCATGGACAACTCCGACGCCCTGCTGGGATTCACGACCACGACCGCCAGCGCGACCTTCCTGATCCTTCCCGGCTTCGACGGACGACGCCCGCTCGGTGACCGGCTCTTCCGCTGAACAGGCCAACCGCTCAGCCCTCTAGCCCGCCGCCTCCGGCGGGCGCTCGTGGAGTTCGTACCAGATGCACTTGCCGTCGCCCCGGGGGTCGACACCCCAGGCGTCGGCCAGCATCTCCATCAGCAGCAGTCCCCGCCCGGACGACGCGAGTTCGCCGGGGCGGCGGCGGTGCGGCAGCTCGTCGCTGCCGTCCGCGACGTCCAGCCGCAGCCGCCTGGACCCGCGCCGCCCGCTGACCTCGGCGACCAGCAGGGCGTCCCCGTCGGTGTGCACCAGGACGTTGGTGACCATCTCGGAGAGCAGCAGCACCGCCGACTCCACCTGGTCCGGGTCCGCCCAGTCGTGCAGCATGTCGCGCAGCTGGCGGCGGGCGCCCGCTATCCGCTCCGGCTCGGCCTGGGCGAGCGTGATCGCGGTACGCCGCACCGGCGCCGAACCGGGGCCGACCAGGCACACCTCCGCGTCCCGGCGGATCAGCAGCAGCGCTATGTCGTCCTCGCGGCGGTCGGCGAGAGGGCCGGTGGTGTGGTGCGAGGGCGGCCCGTGCACGGCCTGCACCAGGGCCTCGGCGAGCGCTTCCAGGTCGTGGGGGCCGTCGGTCGCGGTGGCCGGGTGCTCGAAGACCGACCGGATCCGGTCCCAGCCGGTCTCCAGGTCGTGGCCGCCGGTCTCGATCAGCCCGTCGGTGCACATCAGCAGCGTCTCGCCGGGCTCCAGCACGACCCGGGTGGTGGGGTAGTCGCCCTCCGGGTCGACGCCCAGCGGCAGCCCGCCCGCGGTGGGACGGATCATCAGCGTGCCGTCGGCCAGCCGGACCGCCGGGTCCGGATGGCCCGCGCGGGCGATGTCCAGGGTGCCCGCGACCGGGTCCACCTCCATGTACAGACAGGTCGCGAACCGCGGATCGTCGGACCCGTCCCCATTGGGGTCGGCCAGTCCGCACAGGAAGCGGGAGGCGCGGGCGAGCACCGCGTCCGGGTGGTGGCCCTCCGAGGCGTACGCCCGGACCGCGATCCGCAGCTGCCCCATGATCCCGGCGGCCCGGACGTCATGCCCCTGGACGTCGCCGATCACCAGGGCGGTGCGCCCCGAGGGCAGCGCTATCACGTCGTACCAGTCGCCGCCGACCTGGAGCCCGCCGCCGGTCGGCACATAGCGCGCGGCCACGGTGAGCCCGGGGATGTCGGGCTTGGCGGCGGGCAGCATCGAGCGCTGGAGGCCGTCCGACAGCTCGCGCTCGGTCTCCTGGAGGGCGGCCCGGGACAGCGCCTGGGCCAGCATCCGCGCGATCGTGGTGAGCACCGAGCGCTCGTCGGGCGAGAACGCCACCGGATGTGCGAAACCGGCCATCCACGCGCCGATGGTGCGGCCCGCGACGATCAGCGGCAGGAAGGCCCAGGAGCGGCGCTTGCGGGGCCGTACCCGGTGCCAGGCGGCCGGGAACCGGCCCCGGTACTCGTCGGGCGAGGGCAGATAGACGGCCCGGCCGGTGCGGACCACCTCGGCCGCCGGATAGTCGGTGTCCACCGGCATCTCGGAGAAGGGGTGCTCGGCGTCGGCCCGGGGCCCGTGGTGGCCGATGAGCGAGATCCGGTCACCCTTGAGGCCGAAGACGGTGAGCCCGTCCGGCGAGAAGCCGGGCATGGACAGCCCCGCGGCCACCCGCAGCACCTCGGCGGTGGACATCGCCTCGGCCAGCGCCCGCCCCGCGTCCAGCAGGAACGCCTCGCGGTTGCGCCGCCAGTCGCCGGTGACCGGGGTGCCGCCCGCGGTGGTGCCGGGCAGCGGCTCGGCGACCTCCTGGAGCGTGCCGAGCAGATGGAAGCCGTCGCGGCCGTCGGCGCGGGGGACGGGCCGGGACCGGGTGCGCACGGTGCGCAGGACCGTACCCTTGTCGTCCACGATGCGCAGCCGGGTCTCGGCGAGGGTGCCCTCGGCCACCGCCAGCTCCACGATGGCCTTGACCTCCAGCCAGTCCGCCGGGTGGAAGCAGGCCCGGGCGGCGGCCTCGGGGAGCGTGACCGCCTCGGCGGGCAGGCCCACCAGACGGGCCGCTTCGGCGTCGTAGGAGACGGCGCCCGAGACGCTGTCCCACCGCCACAGGCCGGTCGCTATGGCGGCCAGCAGGTCCTCGGTGCGCATTGCGCTACCTTATGGGCATTTTCCGCGCGCTTACCAGTGAGGGTCATGGCGCCGGTAGGCTTGGCCGGAAGCTTCACGAGGGTACGCAAGCCTCCCGACCAGACGACTTGGATGAATGATGCATCGGTACCGGTCCCACACCTGTGGCCAGCTCCGCGCCGCTGACGTCGACACCGACGTACGGCTCTCCGGCTGGCTGCACAATCGACGGAACCTGGGCGGCATCCTCTTCATCGATCTGCGCGACCACTACGGCCTGGTGCAGCTCGTCGTCCGGCCCGACACCGCCGCCAACGAGAAGCTCAGCTCGATCACCAAGGAGAGCGTCGTCCGCGTCGACGGCCGGGTGATCGCCCGCGGCGCCGACAACGTCAACCCCGAGCTGCCGACCGGCGAGATCGAGGTCGAGGTCGCGGACGTCGAGGTGCTCGGCGCGGCCGACCCGCTGCCCTTCACCGTCTACCCGGAGGACGGGGTCGGCGAGGAGCGGCGTCTCGAGCACCGCTTCCTGGACCTGCGCCGGGAGCGGATGCACCGCAACATCATGCTGCGCTCCGCCGTGATCTCCGCGATCCGGCAGAAGATGACCGCGCAGGGCTTCAACGAGATGGCGACCCCGATCCTGTCCGCCACCTCGCCCGAGGGCGCGCGCGACTTCCTGGTTCCGTCCCGGCTGCACGCGGGCCGCTTCTACGCCCTGCCGCAGGCCCCGCAGCAGTTCAAGCAGCTGCTGATGATCGCGGGCTTCGACCGCTACTTCCAGATCGCGCCCTGCTTCCGCGACGAGGACGCCCGCGCCGACCGCTCGCCGGGCGAGTTCTACCAGCTCGACGTCGAGATGAGCTTCGTCGAGCAGGAGGACGTCTTCGAGGTCATCGAGAAGGTGATGACCGAGCTGTTCGAGGAGTTCGGCGGCGGCCGCCACGTCACCTCGCCGTTCCCGCGGATCCCGTTCCGCGAGGCCATGCTGAAGTACGGCTCCGACAAGCCGGACCTGCGGGCCAAGCTCGAATTGGTCGACGTCAGCCACGTCTTCGCGGGCTCGGGCTTCAAGGCATTCGCCGACAAGCACGTGCGCGCGCTGGCCGTGCCGGACACCGCCGAGCAGCCGCGGAAGTTCTTCGACCAGCTCGGCGAGTTCGCGGTGGAGCAGGGCGCCAAGGGGCTGGCCTGGGTCCGGATCGGCGAGGACGGGAAGCTCACCGGGCCGATCGCCAAGTTCCTTGGCGACGAGGACGTCGAGAAGCTGGTCGCCGAGGTCGAGGGCAAGCCCGGCACGTCGGTCTTCTTCGGCGCGGGCGACTTCGACGAGGTCTCCAAGATCATGGGCGCGGTGCGGGTCGAGGCCGCCAAGCGGACCGGCCACTTCGAGGAGAACGTCTTCCGCTTCTGCTGGATCGTCGACTTCCCGATGTTCGAGCGGAACGAGGACACCGGCGAGATCGAGTTCTCCCACAACCCGTTCTCCATGCCGCAGGGCGGTCTGGAGGCGCTGGAGAACCAGGACCCGCTGTCCATCCTGGCGTGGCAGTACGACATCGTCTGCAACGGCACCGAGCTGTCGTCCGGCGCCATCCGGAACCACGAGCCGGACGTGATGTTCAAGGCGTTCGAGATCGCCGGGTACTCCCGCGAGGACGTCGAGCGGGAATTCGGCGGCATGCTGCGAGCGTTCCACTTCGGGGCGCCGCCGCACGGCGGCATCGCCCCCGGCGTCGACCGCATCGTCATGCTGCTCGCCGACGAGCCGAACATCCGCGAGACCATCGCCTTCCCGCTCAACGGCAACGCGCAGGACCTGCTGATGGGCGCGCCCAGCGAGGTGGACGAGGCCCGGCTGCGGGAGCTGCACCTGTCGGTGCGCAAGCCGCAGGTCAAGCAGGCGGCGGAGAAGGCCGGGAAGACCGAGACGGCTGAGAAGCCGGTTGAGGGGAAGAACGCCGAGTAGCGGCGCGGAGACGAGAGGAGTCCGTGCCCGGTGCGTTCCCAGGGGCGGAGGACACAGTGAGGGTACGGATTCCGGCCGTGGCCACGGCCTTGGCCATCGCGGTGCTCGCGGGCTGCGCGGGGCCCGGGGACGGGTCCCGTAAGCACGCCACGGACACCAGGGGCACCGCGGACGCCAAGGGCACCGCGGGCCGGTCCGGCACGCAGAGCCCCGCCGGGCGGCCCGCCCCCGCCGAGCGGGCGGACGACCTGCCCGGGCTCGGGCCGCGCACCCGCGCCGAGGTGCCCCGGGACGCCGAGCAGGTCGTCGTCGTCACCGGCAGCGGCCGGGACGCGTCCCGCTCCACCGTCGTGCTCTACGAGCGGTCCGCGGCGGACGCGAAGGCCGGCGACCGGGAGGACGGCACCGGCGGCGGCACCGCCTGGCGGGCGGGGCCCTCGTGGAAGGCGCACAACGCCGCCCGCGGCTGGACCGAGCACCACGAGCAGGGCGACCTCCGCTCCCCGATCGGCGTCTTCGGCCTGACCGACGCGGGCGGCAAGCTGCCCGATCCGGGCACCCGGCTCACCTACGACCACGCCGTCCGGGGCTTCACCATCAGCGGCACCGGCGCCGAGGGCGAGCCGCTGGCCGGGGCCTTCGACTACGTGGTGGCGATCAACTACAACCGGAAGGCCGGGACCTCCCCGCGCGACTGGACCCGGCCGCTGGGCGCGGAGCGGGGCGGCGGCATCTGGTTCCACGTCGACCACGACGGGCCCACCCAGGGCTGTGTCAGCCTCTCCAAGGCGCATATGCGGACGCTGCTGCGCACTCTCGACCCGGACCGCCATCCGGTCGTGGTGATGGGCGACGCGGGCTCCCTGGCCCGTTGAGTTTGGCGCATTGACGCCGTTCGCACAGGCATTCACAGCCGGCACCCATGTGCCTGCCAGGTTGCGGTCCTAGCGTCCCCTGCCATGACCGAACCCCAGAAGAACACTCCCGTCACCGCACGGGACATGACGAGGCGCCGGGTCGTCGTGGCGGGCGGCGCCGCGGTCGCGGCAGCCGGTTTGGGCACCGCCGTCGCCACCGCCGCATCCGCCGACGGCTCGTCCTCCGCCGCCTCCCCCTCGGCGTCGGCCTCCTCCCCGTCCCGGGAGGTCTGCTACCGGCTCACCTCGGAGACCACCGAGGGCCCGTACTACATCGACGCCGACAAGATCAGAAAGAACATCACGGAGGGCAAGGAGGGCATCCCGATGACCCTCCGGCTCAAGGTCATCGACTCCGAGACGTGTAAACCCCTCGCCCAAGCGGCCGTCGACATCTGGCACTGCGACGCGCTCGGGCTGTACTCCGGCTACGAGGACTCCAGCACCGGCGGCGGCACCCCGCCCACCGGCGCCCCGCCCACCGGCACGCCGACGGGCACGCCGACCGGAAGGCCGCCCGGCGGCGGGGGCGGCCACCAGGACCCGACCGACGACAAGCGGTACCTGCGCGGTACCCAGCTCACCGACCGGCACGGGTTCGTCGAGTTCACCACCGTCTTCCCCGGCTGGTACCGGGGCCGGTGCGTGCACATCCACACCAAGGTGCACGTGGGCGGCAAGCTGACCGACTCCGGCTACGAGGGCGGCCACGCCTGCCACACCGGGCAGCTCTTCTTCGCCGAGGAGGCCGTGCTCGCCTCCGCCGAGGTCGCGCCGTACAGCACCAGCACCACCCCGCGCACCACCCTCGACGAGGACGGCATCTACCCCGGCAACGGGGCCGAGGGCGGTCTGCTGCGGCTCCAGTACCGCAAGGGGAAGATCGCCAAGGGGGTCGTCGGCTCGCTGACCCTCGGGGTCGACCCCGACGCGACGAACGACGGCACCGGTATGTGACGGCGGCCCCCGGGGAGCCGTGGGGGCTCTCCGGGGACTTCCGGCTCTCCGCGTTGATCGGCCGCTCAGCGCGGGAACAGGTCGTCAGCGCGGGAACAGGTCGGTCAGCCGCCGGTCCACGCCGCACGGCTCGCCCCGCTCCGCGCGGGCGACCCGGTGCACCGCGCGCAGCAGCCGCCGGGGCGTGGTGCGGTGCTGCCACAGCACCGCCCGCACCCCGTACTCCATCACCGTCAGCAGCTCCGTCTCGCGCAGCTCGCCCGCGACCAGCACCACCCGCTGCAGCCCTCCCCGCACCAGGCGGCGCAGCTCGGCCCCGGCGCGGGCGTCGAGGCGTTCGGCGAGCATGACGGCCACCGTGCCGGTCGGGCGCGTCAGCTCGACGCTGGGCTGCTGATCCAGATGACGGACGACCCCGGCCCGCGCGAGCGGATCGGGGCCGTGGACCGACACCGTGACACATGGGTCCGGCACTGGGTTTTCCTCGACTTCCCGGTGGATGGTGCTCCACAGGGTCATCGAGCGGGCTAAACATCCGGTTGCCGAACGATCGACGCGACCGCCCGGCCCGTTTCCCCTACTTCGCCTTGGGCTCCGTGGGCTCCTGGGCCGCCACCGGCTCCTCCGTGCCGCCGAAGCGCTCCCGGTAGGACTCCAGGTCCTCCTCGGTGATCTTCGCGAAGAGCACCGGCGGCACCGTGAAGCCCGTGCCCGCCGGGACCGCGGCCAGCGCCCGGGCCTCCTCCTGGCCGACCCACCGCGCGGTGTCCCCCTCCAGCGCGAACGCCGACCGCATGGCCGCCGCCGACGCCGGGATGAACGGCTCCGAGACGATCGCGTACAGGTGGATCAGGTTCATCGCCGTACGGAGCGTAAGCGCCGCCGCCTCCGGGTCGGCCTTGATCTCCAGCCAGGGGGCCTTCTCCTCCAGGTAGGAGTTGCCCGCGCTCCACAGCGCGCGCAGCGCTGCCGCCGCCTTGCGGAACTGGAGCGTGTCCATGTGCTCCTCGTACTCCGCCAGCAGCCGCGCGATCTCCTCGCCCAGGCGCTCCTCCGCCTCCCCGGCGGCCTTACCGGCCGGGACCTCGTCGCCGAACCGCTTGCGGGAGAACGACAGCACCCGGTTGACGAAGTTGCCGAGGGTGTCCGCCAGGTCCTTGTTGACCGTGGCGGTGAAGTGCTCCCAGGTGAACGACGTGTCGTCGGACTCGGGCGCGTTCGCCATCAGGAAGTAGCGCCAGTAGTCGGCGGGCAGCACCTCCAGCGCGGCGTCCGTGAACACCCCGCGCTTCTGCGACGTGGAGAACTTGCCGCCGTAGTACGTCAGCCAGTTGAACGCCTTGACGAAGTCGACCTTCTTCCAGGCGTCCCGGGTGCCGAGCAGCGTGGCCGGGAACATCACCGTGTGGAACGGGACGTTGTCCTTCGCCATGAACTCGGTGTAGCGCACGCTCGTGTCCACGTCGTACCACCACGACTTCCAGTCGCGGTTCTCCGGGTCCTGGTCCGCCCACTCCTTCGTCGCGCCGATGTACTCGATCGGGGCGTCGAACCACACGTAGAAGACCTTGCCCTCGGCCGCCAGCTCCGGCCAGGTGTCCGCCGGGACCGGAACGCCCCAGTCCAGGTCGCGGGTGATCGCGCGGTCCTGCAGCCCCTCCGTCAGCCACTTGCGGGCGATGGAGGAGGCGAGCGTCGGCCAGTGCTTCCCGTGCTCCTCGACCCAGGCCCCGACCTCCTCGGCCAGCTTCGACTGCAGCAGGAACAGGTGCTTGGTCTCCCGGATCTCCAGATCGCTGCTGCCGCTGATCGCGGAGCGGGCGTCGATCAGATCGGTCGGGTCCAGCACCCGGGTGCAGTTCTCGCACTGGTCGCCGCGGGCCTTGTCGTAACCGCAGTGCGGGCAGGTGCCCTCGATGTAGCGGTCGGGCAGGAACCGGCCGTCGGCGTTGGAGTACACCTGCCGGATCGACCGCTCCTCGATGAAGCCGTGTCCCTTCAGCTCGCGCGCGATCCGCTGGGTGATCTCGACGTTCTGCGCGGAGGAGCTGCGGCCGAAGTAGTCGAAGGCCAGGCCGAAGCCGTCGTAGATCGCCTTCTGCGCGTCGTGCTGCTGCGCGCAGAACACGTCCACCGGCAGCCCCGCCTCCTTGGCGGCCAGCTCGGCCGGGGTGCCGTGCTCGTCCGTGGCGCAGATGTACAGCACGTCGTGGCCGCGCTGCCGCATATAGCGGGAATAGACATCGGCCGGGAGCATGGACCCCACCATGTTGCCCAGGTGCTTGATCCCGTTGATGTAGGGAAGGGCGCTGGTGATGAGGTGTCGAGCCATTACAGGCTGCTCCCAAGTCGGTACGGTGGGTGACGTCGGGCCCGCCGGGCGGATGGCAGCCGCCGTACGAGCCGCCCATATCGTATCCGAGCGGCGAGGGCCACCCGCCCGGCGTTTCGCCGTACGGATGGCCCTCCCCGGTTACTGATGCCCTACGCGAGGACGCCCGCGGCCCGGGCCTGCTCCAGCCACCCCGGGAACGCCTTCAGCAGCTCCTCGTACACCTCCGCGTCGGAGAGCGACCGGGGGTCGAGACCGGCGTGGAAGAACGCCGCGTTGTCCAGCGCCCGCTTCTCCGGCACGGCGAGGGCCGGGGAGGTGCCGAGCTTACGGAGGAAGTCGAACCCCTTGGCCTCCGGATCGCCGAACCCGACGAACTGCCAGAACAGCGGCAGCCCCGCCGCCTCGCACAGCGCCTTCTCCGCCGCCGCCTTGCCGGTGGGCGCGCCGTCCGTCTGGAACAGCACCAGCGCCGGGGCGGTCGTGCCGGACGCCTTGTAGTGGTCGATCACCGCTTCGATCGCCCGGTGGTAGTTCGTCCGCCCCATGTGCCCGAGCGAGGCGTGCAGCTCCTCGACCCGGCCCTGGTAGTCGCCCAGGCCGATCTCGGCGGTGCCGTCGATGTCCGTCGAGAAGAACACGATGGGCAGGGTGCCGCTGTCGCCGACGCTCGCGGAGAGCGCGAGCGCCTGCTCGGCGAAGTGCTGGACGGTGCCGTCCTTGTAGTAGTTCCGCATCGAGCCGGAGCGGTCGAGCACGAGGTAGACGACGGCGCGGGTGCCGGTGAGCTCGTGCCCCGCGAGCACGTCCCCCGCGGCCGCCCCCATCCCGGCCAGCTCGCCGAGCCCCGCGCTCGCCGCCACGGGCTCGTCGTCGGCCTCGGTCTTCGCCGCCGGGGCGGGCTTGTCGTCGGCGGCCGCTGCTGCCTCCGGCTCGGGCGTCGAGGCGTCGGCCTCGGCCTCGGTCATGGTGACGGCCACCGGGGCCTCGGCGGTGTCCGGGGCGGCGGGGGCCGTGGGCTCGGGCTCGGGTTCGGCGGTGGTGTCGTCCGCGGCGGCGGGCGTCTCGGCCTGCTCGGGCTGGGCGTCTTCTGCCGCGGGCTCGTCGTCGGCCTCGGTCTTCGCCGCCGGGGCGGGCTTGTCGTCGGCGGCCGCTGCTGCCTCCGGCGCGGGCGTCGAGGCGTCGGCCTCGGCCTCGGTCATGGTCGCGGCCACCGAGGCCTCGGCGGCCGTCGGCTCCGGCTCCGGCGCGGTGTCGGTCGTGACGTCGGCCGGGGTGGCGGATTCGGCCTCGGCGGCCACGGCCGCCTCGGGCTCGGGCTTCGCTTCCGGGGCGGCGTCGGTCGGCTCCGGCTTCGCCTTCGCCGCAGGGGTCTCGGCCGTCGGTTCGGCCTGCGCGGGCGCCTCTTCGGCCTTCGCCGCAGGGGTCTCGGCCGTCGGTTCGGCCTGCGCGGGCGCCTCTTCGGCCTTCGCCGCAGGGGTCTCGGCCGTCGGCTCGACCGTCGCGGGCGCCTCTTCGGCCTTCGCCTCCGGCTCGCTCTCGGCTACCGCCTCCGCCTTGGCGTCGTCCGCCGGGGCGTCCTCGGCGGCCGGGGCCGCCACCGGCTCCGGGGCGGTGTCGGTCGTGACGTCGGCCGGGGTGGCGGTCTGGTCCCCGACGGGCGTGACCACCTCCGGCTCGGGCGCGGCTTCGTCCTTCGCGGCGGACGTCTCCGCCTGATCCGCCTGCTCCGGCTCGGCGTCCGCCGCCTGGGCGGGCTTGTCCTCCGTGGTGACGGTCGGTTCGGCGGGGGTGCCCAGGATCTCGTCCAGGGTCTTCAGGGGCTCGCCCAGCGCCGGGTCGTGCCGGGGTTCTTCGGGGGCCGGGGCAGGAGCCGGGTCCGGAGCGGGGTCGGGCTTCGGGTCGGGAGCCGATTCAGCCGGGTCGGGGGCCGACTCGGGCTGGGGGGTCGGGACAACTGCCGCCTCCGGCGCAGCGGAATCGTCCACCCGGGTTGTTCGGGAGCGTCCGAATACTTTGCGCAGTAGGTCCCGTATGCCCATGGGAGATACCTCTCACGTGTTCGAGTGCGGTGCATGTCGTCGCATGACCGTGGTGCCGAAAGGCTAGCGGGCCGACCGGCTGGTTCCGGCCGTCGATTCCGGTCGCCGGTCGTTCACCCCCGGTTCACGACGTGGTCGTCGCCATGCGGTTCTACACGCCTAGCTTCGCGGCCAATGGATTCCGACGTCATGTCGGCGGGGGCTGCCCGGATGTGACGTCCTACGGAGGGGAAGTCGTGCCCAAGCTCCTGCCGCTCATCAGCTCGCATCCGGGCGGTCGTTCCGCGCTGACCTGCCGGTACCGCTGTGGCGACGCGTGTCTCCATGAGACCCCGAACACGAGTGGAAACGCCTACGTGGGGGACCTGATCGCGGGCGCCGTGTCGCGCCGTTCCCTGTTGCGGGCGAGCGCCGTGGTGACCGTGGCGGCCGCCACCGGGACGGCGGCCGCGGTGGGGCAGGCGTCTCCGGCCGCCGCCGCCGCGTCCGGTGACGCGGCCAAGGCCGGCAAGCCCGCCCGTGGGCTGCGGTTTTCGCCGGTCGCGCCGAACACGAAGGACGCGGTGGTCGTCCCCGAGGGACATGACCAGAACCTTGTCATCCGCTGGGGCGACCCGATCCTGCGCGGCGCGCCCGCCTTCGACCCGGACAACCAGTCGGCGAAGGCGCAGGCGGGCCAGTTCGGCTACAACAACGACTACATGGCCGTGCTGGACGTACCGCACGAGCGTGACCGGCAGCTGCTGGTGGTCAACCACGAGTACACCGACGAGGTGTTGATGTTCGCGGGGTACGACGCGGACAACCCCACCCGCGAGCAGGCCGAGATCGGCTGGGCGGCGCACGGCCTGTCGGTGGTCGTGGCGGAGGAGCACCGGGAGGCCGGCAAGCTGACGGCCGTACCCAGGCACCGCCTCAACCGGCGGATCACGGCCACGACGCCGTTCGAGGTGACGGGCCCGGCGGCGGGCAGCAAGCTGCTGCGGACGTCGGCGGACCCGTCCGGCAAGCGCGTCCTGGGCACGCTGAACAACTGCGGCGGCGGCATCACCCCGTGGGGCACCGTGCTGTCGGGCGAGGAGAACGTCAACCAGTACTTCGCAAACGGCGGCTCGGTGACCGACCCGACGGCCGCCGCCCGGCTCAAGCGGTACGGGATCACCGGTGCGGCGTCCGAGCGCAAGTGGGAGCGTTTCGACGACCGTTTCGACGTGGCGAAGGAGCCCAACGAGCCCAACCGGTTCGGCTGGGTGATCGAGGTGGACCCGTTCGACCCGGAGTCCACCCCGCGCAAGCTGACCGCGCTGGGCCGCTTCAAGCACGAGGCCGCCGAGCCGCGGCTGACGACCGACGGCCGCCCGGTCCTGTACATGGGCGACGACGAGAAGTTCGACTACTTCTACAAGTTCGTGTCGTCCAAGCGCATGATGAAGGGCGGCAGCCGCACCGCCCGCGAGCACAACCGCACGCTGCTGGACGAGGGCACGCTGTACGTCGCCAAGTTCACCGGCGACAGCCCGGCCTCGCAGATCGACGGCTCCGGGAAGCTGCCGGACGACGGTGAGTTCGACGGCTCCGGCGAGTGGATCCCGCTGGCCACCGGCGACACCTCGCATGTGGAGGGGATGACGGCCGAGGAGGTGTACGTCTTCACGCGGCTCGCCGCAGACAAGGTGGGCGCGACGAAGATGGACCGCCCCGAGGACGTCGAGCCGAGCCCGCGCACCGGCCGGGTGTACATCGCGCTGACCAACAACACCGACCGCGGCAAGGACGGCAAGGCCCCGGTCGACGAGGCCAATCCCCGCAAGAGCAACAAGCACGGCCAGATCCTGGAGCTGACCGAGCGCCTCAACAACCCGGGCTCCACCCGCTTCAACTGGCGGCTGTTCCTGGTGTGCGGCGACCCGGAGGACCCCAGCACCTACTTCGGCGGCTTCCCGAAGGACCAGGTCAGCCCGATCTCCTGCCCGGACAACCTCACCTTCGACGCGTTCGGCAACCTGTGGATCTCCACCGACGGCAACGCCCTGGGCAACCACGACGGGCTGTTCGGGGTGGCGACGGCGGGCGGCCGGCGCGGTGAGGTGCGGCAGTTCCTGACCGTCCCGAACGGCGCCGAGACCTGCGGGCCGATCGTGCAGGACCGGCGGGTGCTGGTGGCGGTGCAGCATCCGGGCGAGCTGGACGGGGCGAGCGTGGAGAAGCCCGCGTCGACGTGGCCGGAGGGCCCGGGCACGCTGGTCCGCCCGGCGGTGGTCAGCGTGTGGCGGCGCGACGGCGGCGATATCGGCGCGTAACGGCCCGCCCCCCGTTCAGAGCCGCGACAGCCGCCGTCGCGCGGTGCGCAGCGAACGACCCCTGGTGTCCGCGTGGGCCCAGGGGTCGTCCCGTAGCCGCTCCTCGAAGGTGCGCAAGCTCCAGCGGTCCGGGGCCAGCGCGGGGTCGTCCAGTTCCGTGGCGTCGATCGGCGCGGCGACGGGGGCGCCGGGGCGGGCGCGCACGGCGTACGGGGCGACCGCGGTCTGCGCGTAGGCGTTGCGCTGGATGTCGAGGTAGAGCCGGCCGCCGCGCTGGTCCTTGCGCATCTCGGTGGTGAGCCGGTCGGGGTGGCGGGCGGCGAGCGTGTCGGCGGCGTCGCGGGCGAAGGCCCGTACGGTGTCGAAGTCGGCGCGCCGGTCGAGGGGGACGACGACGTGCAGCCCGCGCGAACCGGTGGTCATCAGCAGTCCGGGCAGCCCCAGTTCACCGAGCAGTCCGCACATCCGCCGGGCCGCCCACCGCACTTCCTCGAAGGCGGAACCCTTCCCGTCCGGCGGGTCGAGGTCGAAGACGAGCCGGTCGGGGTGGTCGGGCCGGTCGGCGCGGGAGAGCCAGCGGTGCGGGGTGACGCACGCCTGCCCGGCGAGGTGGAGCAGGGTGGCGGTGTCGTCGCACACCGGGTGGGTGACCTTGCCGCCCTCCTTGGGGAGAACGGCCCGGCGCACCCATTCCGGAAAGTAGTCGGGGGCATTCTTCTGCATGAGCGGCTTGCCGCCGATTCCGTCCGGGTGGCGTTCCATCATCAGCGGGCGGTCGCGCAACTGCGGGACCATGAGCCGGGAGACCGCACGATAGTGATCGACGAGATCCGATTTGGTGATTCCGTCGCCAGGGAAGAGCACCTTTTCCGGGCGGCTGATCTCGACGGTGTGCCGACCGGCCCTGACCTTCCGCGCATCGGTGGGTATCTCGCTCATATCCGCCCGGGTTACCAGGGGGTGGCCGCGTAAACTCGGGCCCCTTGGCGGGAAGCGAGGGAAACGGGGAAACGGGGAGGAAAAGAATCATGACGAGGTCCGGACTGCTGGACAGTCCGCTCGCGCTCATGGACACCACCATGGACCAGCTCCGCACGCTGGTCGTCGTCCATGAGACGGGTACGGCGCTGGGCGCCGCCCGGGCGCTCGGGCGGGAGCAGGCCAGTGTGCAAAAGCAGCTCGACACCATGAAC
Organism: Streptomyces sp. NPDC019937; assembly: GCF_040631655.1. Lineage (NCBI taxonomy): Bacteria > Bacillati > Actinomycetota > Actinomycetes > Kitasatosporales > Streptomycetaceae > Streptomyces > Streptomyces sp. NPDC019937. The sequence goes on along the minus strand of NZ_JBEYAL010000044.1, from coordinate 35,517 downwards.
CGCAACTTCTCCGAGCTGTGCGGCGAGCCGCTGGTGCTCAAGCAGGGGCGCGGGAAGGACGTGCTGTTCACCGGCACCGGGTCGACCCTTGTCGCATTGGCCCGGGGAACGCTCGGCGACTGGCTGGACGGCATCCACAGTTCCCGTCGGCGCCTCGGTCGCAGTCTGATGGTCGGCACCACGCGTTTTACGCTCGGTTATCTCGCCGGCGCCCGGGAACGGGTCGCCGGGGAATTCCGGGAACGCGGGATCGACCTCAAGGTCGGTCATGTGCGGACCCGGGACGTCCTGACCAAACTCCGCGCCAAGGAAATCGATCTGGTGTGCGGAAGTGTGGTGACGGAATCCGGCGCGGAAACCTCCCGCGCACTCGACGCCTTCGACGTGATGGAGTGGCGGCGCAGCGCGGTGTCGCTGGTGACCAATCTGCCCGTGGACGAACTGCCCGGCCCGGCCGTCGAGCGCGGCGAACTGGCCTCGCTCCCGCTGGTGGTCTCGGCCGGCGGGGTGATGGCCGGGGTGCTGCACACCTGGTTCGGCCCCGGCCACCGCGACAGCCTGCGCATCGCCGCCGAGATCGACAACGTCAACTACGGTCTGGAGCTGCTGCGTTCCGGGGTGGTGCGCGGCTGCATGCTGGTCACCGAGGGCGTCGCGGAGGCCACGGGCGACCCGCAGGCGGCGTACGCGCGCGGGCTGCGCGCCGTCGGACTGGTCCATGACACCGGGCCGACGCTCGAAGTGCTGCTGGGCGCCTTCACCCGCCGGGGCGAGCGCGCGGGGTACGCCGACGACCATCCGCTCAACCTGCTGTGGAACGCCCTGGAGCGGGAGAAGGAGCGGTGGCGGCGCGAGCGGCACGGGCCCGGCGAGGGCCCGGCCCAGGACCCGTTCGAGCTGGCCACCGCGCAGGACCCGGACGAGGGCCTGCGTCAGGGGGCAGGACACTAGCCCGCGTGCAGGTCGAGGTCGACCAGCAGGGCCCGGTGGTCGGTGTCGCCCAGGTCCAGGAAGCGGGCGGTGCGCGGCCGCAGCGCGTCGCTGACCAGCACATGGTCGATCTGCGCGCCCAGCACCGGGGCCGTCGCGTTCGGCCAGCTCGGCGTCCGGGGCACACCGGCGGCCCGTGCGCTGTCCCGCATGCCGGTGTCCAGCAGGGCGCGGAACGCGGCGTGGTCCTGGGTCGCGTTGAAGTCGCCCGCGATCAGCGTGGGTCGCCCACCGCGCCCGGCCGCGTACGCGCGCAGCCGCCCCAGTTCGGTGCGCCAGACGCCCAGCTGCCCCGGCATCGGCGGCATCGGGTGCGCGACCTGGAGCCGTAGCGGCACGCCCCCGATCCGCGCGACCGCGCCCGGCATCGACAGCTCGCCGTCCACGCCCCGCTCCTTCGTCAGCGGATGGGCGCTGAGGATCGCCGAGCCTTCGGCGGGGCTGCCGGTGACGATGTCCCGGTACGGGTACGCCCTGCGGACGGCCGGCGAGCGCAGCGCGTCCGCGCACGTGTCGTCGCACTCCTGGACGGACACCACGTCCGGCCGCTCCCGGCGCAGTGCGGCCAGCAGCCCGTCCGTGGCCCGGCCGAACTCCAGGTTCGCGGTGAGCACCCGCAGCCGGGCCGCCACCGGGCCGTGCGGCGCGGGCGCCGGGCCGGGGTCGTACGGCTGGATGAACCAGCCGGTCACCGCGGCGGCCAGCAGCGCCCAGCCGCAGCCCAGCGGCCAGCGCGCGGCCACGCTGAGCAGCAGCCCCAGCAGCGCGGGGACCAGCAGCCAGGGCAGGAAGGCCAGCAGCTGCGGTACGGGCGTGACGCCGTCGGTGCCCACGGCCCGGCAGCCCAGCACGACGCTCACCACGGCCAGCGTCACCAGCGCGCACCAGGCCGCCACCCGGCGCGCCCGGCCCCCGCCGGGCAGCCGCACGAGGCGCCGGGCGGCTGCGGGGGCGGCGCGGTCCGTCGCGGCAGTCGTCTCCACGCGGGGCCTCTCGGTCGGAGTCGGTCGGGGCTAGGGGGTGTCTTGTCGATCGGGCCCGGCATGATCGGCGAGACACCGCCTATAAGGCGCGCACATTGTCCCCCGCCCGCCCGTGGCGCCCTGACGCGACGGGCGGCGGCTCACGGCCGTCGCAGCGCCAGCACCGTTTCGACCGTGTCCGCCTGGTCCGCCGGCTTGTCCTCCCGGTAGCGCAGCACGCGCGCGAAGCGCAGGGTGACCCCGGCCGGGTAGCGGGAGGAGCGCTGCAGGCCGTCGAAGGCCACCTCCACCACCAGCTCGGGCCGTACCCGCACCACCCAGCCGTCGTCGCTGACCGCGATCCCCAGCAGCGCGTCCGTCTGCCACTCCAGCAGCGCGTCGGTCAGCCCCTTGAAGGTCTTGCCGAGCATCAGGAACGTGCCGTCCGGCCGCCGGGCGCCCAGGTGGAGGTTGGACAGCTTGCCGGTGCGGCGGCCGTGTCCCCACTCGGCTGCCAGGACCACCAGGTCGAGCGTGTGCACCGGCTTGACCTTCAGCCAGGACGCTCCGCGCCGCCCCGCGCCGTACGGGGCCTCAAGGCCCTTGACGAGCACGCCCTCGTGGCCCCTGGCCAGCACGTCGGCGGCGAAGGCGCGGGCCTCCCGGCGCCGCTCCGGGTCCGCCGGGTCCTCGGCGACCAGCCGCCGCACCCGGCGGGGCGCGGGGGCCACCCGGGCCAGCTCGGTGTGGCGCTCACGGGTCGGCAGCGCGAGCAGATCGCGGTCGTCCACGGCGAGCAGGTCGAAGAAGACGGGGGACAGCGGCAGCGCGGCGGACGCCCCGGCGATGTCGAGCCGGGAGCCGACCCGGGCGGAGACCTCCTGGAACGGCCGGGGGCGCCCCGCCTCGTCCAGGGCGATCACCTCGCCGTCGAGGATGGCCCGCTCCACCGCGAGTTCGCGGGCCGCCGTCACGACCTCGGGCAGCCGGTCGGTGATCTCGTCCAGGGTGCGGGTGTAGACGCGGACGTCGTCCCCGTCCCGGTGCACCTGGACCCGGATGCCGTCCAGCTTCTCCTCGACCACGCACGGGCCGAGCCGGTCCATGGCCTCGTCCAGGTCCGCCGCGCTCTGCGCGAGCATCGGCAGCACCGGCCGCCCCACCTCCAGCCGGAAGTCGGCCAGCGCGGCCGGGCCGCGCGCGAGCAGCGCCTCGGCGACCGCGCCCAGCGAACCGCCGAGCATCACCGCCCGGCGCACCTCGGCGGGCGGCGCGCCGACCGCCTGCGCCAGCCCCTCCACGGCCAGCGCCTCCAGCGCGCCCTGGCGCAGCTCGCCGCCGATGAGCCCGAGCAGGAAGCGCTGCTCGTCCTCGGTGGCATCGGCCATCAGCGCGCCCACCAGCCGTTTGCGCTCCGCCCCGGCGCCGGTGCCGGACACGGCGGCGATGCGGCTCAGCGCGCGGTCCACGTCGAGGACGGCGAGCCGTGGCGCGGTGGCGGGCTCGCGCCGCTGCCGCAGGGTGGACCAGCCGACGCCGGTGCGGCGCTGGGGCAACTTCCCCGCGAGGTAGGTGATCACCACGGGGGCCTCGGCGGGTTCGGTGCGGCGGAACAGCCCGGCCAGGGCGGCGATCTTCTCCGAGCGGGCGGCGGTGGCCGCGACCTGGCGGGAGGTGCGTGCGACATCGGCCAGCAGCATGGCTCCAGCCTGCCTCCGCCGACGCCGTGCCGCACGCGATCCGTGCTAGACCGACGGGGGCATCGAGCTCGGCGCCACCGGCGGCCGGGCCGCCGATGACACCGCTCTGGCCGTCATCGGTCCTCGGGCCCCGGTCCGCGGCCCTCGTAGCCCGGTCCGCGGCCTTCGTAGCCCGGTCCGCGGCCCTCGTAGCCGGGCCCGCGGCCTTCGGGACCCGGCTCGCGGGCCTCGCGGGCGTCCGGACCGGCTCCGCGGCCTTCATAGCCCTGTCCGCGGCCTTCGTACTGGGCCTCGCGGCCCGCCCCGCGGCCCATGGACCCCGCGCCGGCCATCCCCGCCTCGTAGCCCTGGCCCCCGGTGCACAGGGCCCAGATGATGAACGCGTCGATGAGCAGCAGCGCCACCGCCCACAGCGGGGTGTACGGCAGCCACAGGAAGTTGGCGATCAGGGCGAGCCCCGCGATCACCACGCCCACGGCCCGGGCCCACATCGCGCCGGTGAACGTCGCCAGGCCGGCGACCACCAGGACGATGCCGAGGATCATGTGGATCCAGCCCCACCCGGTGAGGTTGTAACTGAAGATGTAGTTCGGGGTGGACACGAAGACCCTGTCGGTGCGTACGGCGGCGACGCCCTGGGCGAGGGTCATCAGACCGCCGAAAAGCATCATGACGGCCCCGAAGACGAGACGTCCGCTGACTCCGCCGTAGCTGCGGGGCGCGGTTCCCGGGTGGACTCCACCCGCGTGAGTGGCCATGTCGGGCTCCTTCGTCAGGCGCGACCGGCGACACGGTGGCCGCCGTTTCGCGGCAATTCGGGTGAATTGCCCTGTTGTCAGGTTTGCACAGTCCGCCGGGCTCGGCACCCCGCGCCCCCGTGGCTCCTCGCCCCGGCGTCCCGCACGCAAAGTCACCCCCTCTCGGCGCAAGGTGCTTTTGTGGGCATGGCGGGCAGAAGGGGCTCGCCTTCCGGGGCATCCCGGTGTAGATGTATCTCTATGGCCCGGTTTATGGGTCGATCGTGGGTTGCCCGCGTGTTCCCCGGTCGGCGCCCACGGAGTCGGCGGCGTGAGCGCCCTCTGGAGGCGGGACGGCGCACTCGGGTGTTGCGACACGTCCGCAGCGTCGCCGGCCAGGTCTTCGTCCTCCAGCTGATCATCGTGCTGCTGCTCGGCGCGGCGGCGACCGCCGCCCTGGTGCTCCAGGTGCGGCACGACGCCACCAACGAGGCCCGCGGCCGGTCCGTCGCCGTCGCCGAGTCCTTCGCCAACGCGCCGGGGATGGTCCGGGCCCTGCACAGCCGCGATCCGACCGCCGTGCTGCAGCCGAAGGCGGAGGCCGTCCGCAAGAAGACCGGGCTCGACTTCGTCGTCGTCATGAAGACCGACGGCATCCGGCTCACCCACCCCAACCCCAAGCGCATCGGACACCACTACATCGGCACCATCGGCCCCGCGCTGCACGGGCACCTCACCACCGGTACCGGCCCCGGCACCATGGGCGAGGCGATGGACGCGGTGGCGCCCATCTTCGACAGCCACCACAAGGTCGTCGGCGCGGTCGGCGCGGGCGTCACGATCAAGACGGTGAGCGGGCTCGCCGACCGCCAGCTGCCGCTGCTCATCGGCGCCGTCACCGCCTCGCTCGCCCTGGCCACCGGCGGCACCGCCCTGGTCACCAGGCGGCTGCGGCGCCAGACCCGGGGCCTGGACCCGGCCGAGATGACGCGGATGTACGAGCACCACGACGCGGTGCTGCACGCCGTGCGGGAGGGCGTGCTGATCGTCGACGGCGACGGGTGCCTGGTGCTCGCCAACGACGAGGCGTCCCGGCTGCTCGGCCTGCCGCCGCGCCCCGAGGGGCGCCCGGTCCACCTGCTGGGGCTGGACCCCGGGATCGCCGGTCTGCTGGTCTCCCGGCGCGTCGTCACCGACGAGGTGCTGGTGGCGGGCGACCGGCTGCTGGCGGTGAACAACCGGCCCACCGACCGCGACGGCGGCCCGCCCGGCAGCGTCACCACCCTGCGCGACTCCACCGAGCTGCGCGCCCTCTCGGGCCGCGCCGACGTGGCCCAGAAGCGGCTCAAGCTGCTGTACGACGCCAGCGTGGAGGTCGGCACCACGCTCGACGTGGGGCGCACCGCCGAGGAGCTGACGCGGGTGGCGGTGCCGCGGTTCGCCGATTTCGTCACGGTCGACCTGGTGGAGTCCGTATCGCGCGGGGAGGAGCCGTCCGCGGCCGGCGGCGCCCAGATGTGCCGGACGGCAGTCCACGGCTTCCGGCCCGACCACCCCTTCTACCCCGTCGGCAAGCGGTTCTCGTTCACCGACTCCGCGCCCCAGGCGCGGGGCATGGGCAGCGGGCGGCCGGTCGTCCAGGACGATCTGACCCGGGCGGACGGCTGGCATGCCCACGACCCCGCGCAGACGGCCAAGATCCTCGACTACGGCGTGCGGTCACTGGTCACCGTGCCGCTGCGGGCCCGCGGCGTGCTGCTCGGCGTGGTCAACTTCTGGCGGATGGCGGAGCGCGACACCTTCGAGGAGGAAGAGGTGACGCTCGCCGAGGAGCTGGCCTCCCACGCGGCGGTGTGCATCGACAACGCCCGCCGCTACACCCGCGAGCACACCATGGCGGTGACCCTCCAGCACAGCCTGCTGCCCCGCGCCGTGCCCCCGCAGAGCGCCCTGGACGTGGCCTTCCGCTATCTGCCCGCCGAGTCGGGCGTCGGCGGCGACTGGTTCGACGTCATCCCGCTGCCCGGTGCGCGGGTGGCGCTGGTGGTGGGCGACGTCGTCGGGCACGGGCTGCACGCGGCGGCCACGATGGGCCGGCTGCGGACGGCGGTGCACAACTTCTCCACCCTCGACCTGCCGCCCGACGAGATCCTGACCCATCTGGACGACCTGGTGGCCCGCATCGACCAGGACGAGAGCCCCCTCGGCCAGGACCTCCCCGGCGGCGGGGGCGAAGCGCTCACCGGCGCGACCGGCGCCACCTGCCTGTACGCGATCTACGACCCGGTGACGCGGCGCTGCACCATGGCCCGGGCCGGGCATCCGCCGCCCGCGGTGGTGAGCCCGGACGGCTCGGTGGAGTTCCCGGATCTGCCCGCCGGCCCCCCGCTGGGCCTGGGCGGGCTGCCGTTCGACATGGCCGAGCTGGAGCTGGCCGAGGGCAGCCATCTCGTCCTCTACACCGACGGGCTCATCGAGGACCGCCGCCGGGAGATCGACATCGGTCTGGAGATGCTGCGCGGCGCCCTGTCGCATCCGGGGCGGTCGCCCGAGGAGATCTGCACCGAAGTGCTCGACGCGATGCTGCCGACCCAGCCGGGCGACGACATCGCGCTGATCGCCGCCCGGACCCGGGTGCTGGGTCCGGGCCGGGTGGTGTCCTCGGACGTGCCGTCCGACCCCGCCGCGGTGGCCGGAGTGCGCGCCGGGGCGCTGCGGCAGCTGGAGGAGTGGGGCATGGAGGAGGTGGCGTTCACCGCCGAACTGGTCCTCAGCGAACTGATCACCAACGCCATCCGGCACGCCACCGGCCCGATCCGGCTGCAGCTGGTCCGCGACCGGGGTCTGATCTGCGAGGTGTCCGACACCAGCAGCACCTCACCGCATCTGCGGTACGCGGCGACGACCGACGAGGGCGGCCGCGGGCTGTTCCTGGTCGCCCAGTTCGCCGAGCGCTGGGGGACGCGCTACACGGCGGGCGGCAAGGTCATCTGGGCGGAACTGGCGCTGCCCGAACCGCCGGAGCCGCACGAGGTCCCGCCGGCGGATCGGTCCGCCCGGCCGCCGGTGGTGCCGGAGCCGTCCTGACCGGCTCCGGCACCCTGGGATACGTGACTTCGGATCAGAACCGTTCAGCTTTGGCGGGATCGGGCAACCTGCCGCCTCCGGCCGTGATGCTGACGGTCCGTCATGGTCCATGTGCCGAGCGCGGTCGTTCAAAATTCTCTGAGCAGTACTACCATGTGCCGCCCACGGCTTGATGTCCGCGTGGTCCACCCTCAACCCTCGAACGCGCCCATGAGGACCTGATAGATGTCAGCACATATATCCAGCCATCCCTACAAAGGGCCTGCCGTGACCCGGCAGGCCCTGGCCGTGCCCCTGCTGGCCGCGGTCGTCGCCGGCGGGGCGGGAGCGTGGGTGACGGCAGAGGTGCCCGAATCCCGGCGCGTCCTCGTCGCCGTCTTCTGCGCGCTGGTGGCCGTGGCTCTGGGCGTGGCCCTCGCGGTCGCCGCCCACCGGTCACGGACCATCGGCCGGCTCCAGTCCCGGATCGCGAGTCTGGAGGCCGCGGCCGCGCAGCACGCAGCGGAGGCCGCCCGGCTCGCTGACGAAACGATTCCCGCTGCGGTGAAGGGCCTGCGGGAGGGCGGCTCGGTGGACACCGTGCTGATGCGGGTGACCAAGCCCGGCGACCAGGCGCACGGCCGGATCCTGCGCAGGGTGGTGCAGGAGATCGGCACCGGTGAGCGCATGCGCGCCTCCGCGATGGCGGCCTGCGCCAACGCCGCGGGCCGGGTCCAGGCCCTGGCCACCAGCATGCTCGCGGACCTGCGCGAGATGGAGAACCGGCACGACGAGTCCGTCCTCGGCGACCTGCTGAAGCTCGACCACACCACCGCCCAGACGGGCCGCATCGCGGACAGCATCGCGGTCCTCACCGGCGCCCGCTCCGGGCGCCGCTGGACCAAGCCCATCGTGATGGAGTCCATCCTGCGCGGCGCGGTCGGCCGGATCAGCGCCTATCAGCGGGTCCGGGTCCACGCGGCCAGCAACGCGGCGGTCGCCGGTTACGCGGCCGAGGGCGTCATGCACGCCCTCGCCGAGCTGATGGACAACGCCACCAGCTTCTCGCCTCCCACCGAGGAGGTGCACGTGTACGTCGAGGAGACGCACACCGGCGTCGTGGTCACCATCGAGGACGGCGGCCTGGTCATGGGCCCCTCCGCGCTGGCCCGCGCCCAGAAGGCGGTCTCCTCGCAGACTCTCGACCTGACGACCCTGTCCGGCACCCGGCTCGGCCTCGCGGTCGTCGGCTGTCTGGCCCGTAAGCACGGGCTGACGGTCTCCTTCCGCCCGTCCGCCCGGGGAGGCACCGGCGTCGTGGTTCTGATCCCACAGCAGCTGATCACGCACATCAACCAGGACGCGGTGCCCGGGGCACCCGCGCGGAACCGCGCCGAGCCCGCCCGGCCGCGGACCGCCGCCGCTCCGGCGGCGCGGGCGACCGGCTCCCAGGCCGCCGCGAGCGCCGAGCCGGTGGCCGAGGCGCCCACGGCCCCTCCCGCCCCGGCGGCGGCCACGCCCTCCGCCCCGGCTCCCTCCGCACCGTCGGCCCCTTCCGCCCCGTCGCCCGCGACGGAGCCCTCCGGGCCCTCCGGCACGTCCGGCGGCCCCTCCGCCGACGACCCCGCGGAGCCGCGCGTCAACGGGCTGCCCCGGCGGCGCCGCGGCGAGACGCTCGCCGCCGCCACGCGGGCCACGCCCCGCCCCGCTCCCGACGCCAAGCCGAAGGCCCCGCGGACCGACGCCGGTGCCCGCTTCGGTGCCTTCCGCGACGCCACGCGCGGCGGCTGCCCCACCGGTGACACCCCCGGGCGTAACACCACGTCGGACGCGTCCGCAGAAGCCACCGGGCCCGCGCCGTCCGCGGAGCCCGCACAGTCCGCTGAGTCCGCTGAGAACGACCAGCCGTGATGATAGGAACGCCGATGAACACCACAGACCGCAGCTTGGACTGGCTGTTGGAGAACCTGCTGGAGAAGACGCCGGGGGCCCGGCACGCGCTGGTGCTGTCGCGGGACGGCCTCAAGCTGTGCCTCACGTCCGGTCTCTCCGTGGACCAGGCCGACCAGCTGGCGGCCATCGCCTCGGGCATCCAGAGCCTCTCCCACGGCGCGTCCATCGAGTTCGGGGACGGCAGCGGCGGCGTCCGGCAGTCCATGACGGAGTTCCACGGGGGAATTCTGTTCATCGTCGAGGCCGGCGAGGGCGCCCATCTGGCCGTCGTGGCGCACGACGAGGCCGACGTCGGCATCATCGGGCACAACATGAACGAGCTGGTCGAGCAGATCGGCGACCATCTGCGGGCGGCGCCCCGCACCTTCGCGAACGGCGGCCGTGGCGGCGGGGCGAACACATGATCCGAGGGCCGCTCGACAGCGAGGACCCTGACCGGCTGTACACCGTCACCGGTGGCCGCAGCCGCGCCGACGAGAGCGTGTTCGACATGGTCACGCTCATCGTCAGCGAATCCGATCCCACCCTCGGCATGCAGTCCGAGCACGTCAAGATCCTTCGGATGTGCCGGCGGCCCATGGCGGTGGTGGAGATCTCCTCGTACCTGGGACTGCCCGTCAGCGTGGTCAAGATCCTGCTCTGCGACCTGCTCGACATGGGCAAGATCACCGCACGCCACCCGCATGCCGCCCGCCCCGACAACGGAGGGCTGCCGGAGCCCGAAACGCTGAAGAAGGTGCTCGTTGCACTCCAGAACCTCTGACCGCCCCGACGTCCGGGCGCCGCTGCGGGCGAGCGCGAGCGACGGCCTCAAGATCGTGATCGTCGGCGGCTTCGGTGTGGGCAAGACGACGATGGTCCAGTCGGTGAGCGAGATCCGCCCGCTCAGCACCGAGGAGACGATGACCCAGGCGGGCGTCGGGATCGACGACGCCTCGTTCGTCCAGTCGAAGACGACCACCACGGTCGCCTTCGACTTCGGCCGCATCAGCCTGGACGAGGAGATGGTGCTCTATCTGTTCGGCGCGCCCGGGCAGGAACGTTTCTGGTTCCTGTGGGACCGGCTCTTCGCCGGGACCCTGGGCGCGGTCGTCCTGGTGGACACCAACCGGCTCGCCGACTCCTGGTACGCCATCGACCGGCTCGAATACCACGGGACGCCGTTCATCGTGGCCCGCAACAACTTCACCGAACCGCAGCACACCCTGGAGGAGGTCCGGGACGCGCTCGATCTGCCCCCGGACATCCCCGTGATCGACTGCGATGCCCGTGAGCGCGACTCCAGCAAGGCCGTCCTCGTCGCGCTCGCCCGCCACCTCTACTCCCTGTCCACCTCCTCCGCCGCCCGGGAGACCACCGCGTGACCACCCCGGACCCCATGCCCCCGCCCGAGGACCCCTTCGCCCCCGCCGCACCGCTCCAGGGCTGGCCGGAGCAGCCGGACGCGGTGCGGCTGGACATGGATCTGCTCCGCGCGGATCCGGACGAGCTGTACCGCAAGCTCCGCCGTGAGCACGGCCCTGTCGTCCCCGTGCTGCTCGAACCGGACATCCCCGTCTGGATGGTGCTCGGCTACCGGGAGCTGCTGCGGGTCACCACGGACCCCAACCTGTTCGCCCGCGACTCCCGCCGCTGGCACTCCTGGGACCGGGTCCCGCCCGACTGGGAGCTGATGACGTTCGTCGCCTACCGGCCGACGATGCTGTTCTCCGAGGGCGCCGATCATGAGCGCCGGTCCGAGGCGATCATCGACAGCATGGAGTCCGTGGAGCCGTTCGAACTGCGGGCGCAGTGCGAGCGGGTCGCGGACCAGCTGATCGACGTCTTCGCGGGCAGCGGCCGCGCCGATCTGATGGCCGAGTACGCCAGCCAGATCCCGCTGCGGGTGCTGAACCGCATGTACGGCCTGGACGACGATCCCGCGCTGACGCAGGAGACGGTCGACCTGGTCAGCGGGAAGGCGGGACCGGCCGCCTTCGACCGGCTGACCAACCGGATGGTGGCGCTGCTGGAGCACGCCCGGTCCAACCCCGCCGCGTCCAACATCGCCTCGGTCCTGGCGTTCCACCCGGCGGGCCTGACCGACGAGGAGATCATCAACGACCTCCTGGGCAACGTCTACGCGGCCCACCAGCCCACCACCGACCTGATCGGCAACGCGCTGCGGCTCATGCTCACCGACGAGCGGTTCGCGGTCACCATGTCCGGCGGGCGGCGCAGCGTGGGCCAGGCGCTCAACGAGGTGCTGTGGGAGGCCACCCCGGTCCCCAACTGGGTCGGCCGCTGGGCCTCGGAGGACACCATGTTCGCCGGGCGTCACATCCGGAAGGGCGACTGCCTGATGCTGGGCCTCGCCGCGGCCAACGCCGACCCCGACGTACGCCCGGACTTCCGCGCCGGGGCGTCCGGCAACCAGGCCCACATGTCCTTCAGCCACGGCACCCACGGCTGCCCCCAGGTCGCCCGCGAGCTGGCCGAGAACATCGCCATGGCCGCGATCGAGGTCCTGATCGACCGCCTCCCGGACGTGACCCTCGCGGTCGCCCCCGACGAACTGGAGTGGCGCTCGGCGCTGATGATGCGCGGCGTCTCGTCGATCCCGGTCGAATTCACCCCGGCCTTCGCCCGCTGACCGCTCCCGCCCCGGCGGCACACACCGCCGGGGCCGTCAGCGCGCCGGACCTTCCCTCCCCGCGTACGGAAGGTCCAGCACGCACTCCCTCGCGGCTCGCCCTTAATGCTCATGGGCGCGCGTTAAGCTGGGGGCGTCACCGTATCCGGACGTGGGCACGACACGCAATGGCGTACTGGCCGGTAGTGACTTGAAGTAGTGAAGATCTCGTGCGCCGGGGTTTGGGCGGGACATAGGGTCGGCCCGTTACCGACCCCATCCGCGGCACAGGAGACATGGCGGGCTCACCATCCATGAACGCGCGACCACCCCACGGCTCGGCGCGCCCCGGCGGGCGCACGGCACGCACGCGCGCCGCCGTGCTGGCCGCCGCCTACGAAGTGCTGGACGCCGACTCGTTCAGCGCCCTCACCCTCGACAAGCTCGCCCAGCGCTCCGGGGTGCACGTGTCGACCATCCGGCGGCGCTGGCGGACGGTGGAGGGGGTCGTCCTCGATCTGCTGGCCGAGCGCGCCGCCACGCTACCCACCCCCGACTCGGGCGACTTCCGGCGGGATCTGCACGAACTCGCCCAGAGCGTCGGCGACTTCAACAACGCGCTGCGCAATCGCAACGTCATCCAGGGGCTGGTGGCGGCCGCCGCCCACGACGCACGGGCCGAGGAGGTCGTCCGCGACACCTTCGTCGGCCGGATCGAGGAGCGGGCCCGGATCGTGCGGTACGCGATCGACCGGGGCGAGGTGCCCGCGGACACCGACGCCAAGGGCGTCATCGCCGCGCTGGTCGCGCCCTTCTACTACCGGGTGCTCATCCTGCGCGGCTCCATCGACGCCCGGCTGGTGCGCATCAGCGCCGAGGCGGCCTATGCGGCGGCGCGGGCGGGGGTGTTCCGGACCGGAGTGGACGAGGAGTGACGCCCCCGGCCCGTGGGCCGGGGGCGTCACCGGGTGTTCAGGAGCGGGCGCCGCGCTCCTTCAGCATGTCGGCCATCAACTGGATCTCCGACTGCTGGGCCCGCACCATCGTCGTGGCCAGCCGCTTCTCGGTCGGGTCCTGGACGAGCCGGACCGCGCCCTCCGCCATCTCGACACCGCCCTTGTGGTGGGCGGTCATCAGCTTCAGGTACAGCACCTCGGCCGCCTTGCCCTTGGCCTTGCGCAGCTCCTCCATCTCGGTGTTGGTGGCCATGCCCGGCATGAGCGAGCCGTCGTGCGGCTTGTATGCGTGGTCCATGCCCTTCATGCCGTCCATGGAGCCGTGCTTCATCCACGTCATCGGCGCATCCTCGGACGTCCGGTCCAGCCCCCACCGGTCCAGCCAGCCCTGCAGGATGCCGCGCTCGGTGGCCTGCGCGGTGAGGATGTCGAACGCCAGTCGCCGCACGTCCTCGTCGTCGGTGCGGTCGCGCACGATGAGCGACATCTCCACCGCCTGCTGGTGGTGGGTGGACATGTCGCGGGCGAAACCGGCCTCGGCGGAGGTGTCCTTCGGGGTGCCGGTGCCGGTCGTGCCCTCCGAGCGGTCGCTCATCAGCCACATCAGCCCCACCGCGACCAGCGTCAGCACCGCGAGGGCGGCGGTGATCCCGGCCACCAGCGGCTGCCGCGACGCACGGCCGACGGCGGTGGTCCCCTCCGTCACGACGACTTCCCGTTGGTGCAGTAGGCGTTCGGCTCGGGGGTCTGCTTGCCCTGGACGAACTTCTTGAAGAAGGCGGCCACCCGCGGGTCGGAAGCCTTCTGGATGTCCAGCTGGTTGCCCCAGGCGTTGAGGACGATCGGCGCGTCCTGGTCCTGGTAGGGGCTCATCAGCGAGTACGGGGTCTTTTCCACCCGGGCCTTGAGGGTGGCGATGTCCTCCTTGGACGCCTTGTCGCTGTACGTCACCCACACCGCGCCGTGCTCCAGCGAGTGCACCGCGTTCTCCTTGGTCAGCGGCTTGGTGTAGACGTCGCCCTGGCAGTTCTGCCAGACCTGGTTGTGGTTTCCGCCGACCGGCGGCGACATGGCGTACTTCACGGTGCCGCCCACATGGGTGCGGCCCAGGTTCTTCCAGGTCTTCATGCCCTTGAACTCACCGGTCTTCACGACCGAGGAGGTCACCTTCGCCGCCTTCTCCTCCTTGTCGTTGCCCGCTTCGACCAGGAAGAAGCCGCCGACGGCCAGAGCGGCGACGATCACCGTGCAGGAGGTGATGGTGATGATCCGGTACCTGCGCTCGCGTGCCTTCTCCGCGCGGCGCAGCTCTTCTATCTTCGCGCGGCGCTCGGCCGCGCCCTTCGTCTTCGATCCCTTGGAAGCCATGGCTGTCCAGTCCTCGCAGTTCTCGCACTGTCGCACTGAATGAGTGATGGGGTGGCGGAGGCCGGGGTTCGGCCTAGGTGCGGAGTACTTGGAGCTGATGGAGGCCGAGGGCGTGGACGACCGTGTCGGGCGGTGCCCGTACGGCGTCCCTGCCCCGCGGGGCCTCCGGCGGCCGGAAACCTGCGGGCGCGGGCGGCGGGACGGGAGCGGGGACCAGGGCGGGGTTCCCGCCGCGGGGACCCGCCACGCAGTCGTCGCTGCCGCCGTCCGGGGCTTTCGGGTGGTCCCCGGCGGCCGGGCCGCCGGGAGCGGTGTGGAACCGGGTGACGGGGTCGGCCGGGGCCGGTGGCGGCCATTCGAGCTGCGGCTCGGCCACGAGACGGTGCGGGCAGCCCGCCGACATCGGCGGGTGGTCACCGCCGGAGTGGAGGCACAGCGGCGCCACCCAGAGCAGCACGGCGAGGAGGGGGGCGACACGCCGGAGCGCGGAGCGCGCGGTGGCTCGCACCGCGCGCTTCCGTATGCCGTCGTCTCCGCCCCGCCCTCTGCCCATCGCGCCAGATCGTAACCAGTGGGCCTGCCGGGGCTGAACGGGTAGCACGGCAATCGCGTCAGTCGCGCGGCCGGTCGCGCGGTCGGGAGTGCGGTCAGTCGTGCCGGGGGAGGCCCGACAGGTCGTGGTCGGCGTGGCTCAGCGCCTCGGTCACCAGCCGGGCCAGATGCCCGTCCCGGAGGGCGTAGACGACCCGCCGGCCGTCCTTGCGCGAGGTGACGACCCCGGCCAGCCGCAGCTTCGCGAGGTGCTGGCTGACGGCCGGGCGGGCCGCCCCGCAGACGGCGGTCAGCGCCGTCACATCGGCCTCGCCCGAGGCGAGGGTGTGCAGCAGAGCCAGCCGGGTGCGGTCGGCGAGCAGGCCCAGCACCTCGGCGGCGCGGGCGAACTGCCCGGCGCTCGGGGTGCGCGGATGCGCATCGTGCGCATCTGATAGGTGCATGCGTGCGCTCATACGCACATAATGGTGTCCGGGGCGGACCGTGTCCAGTACGGGAACGCACGGCGAGGAAGGCGGAGGCCATGGACGACCGGCACGGGCACGACCACGAGCACCACCACGAGCACGCCCGTGGCCGCGGCGCCCGGTGGCGCCACCGGGCGGGCCATCTGCTGCGCCCCCACTCCCATGACACGGCCGACAAGGTGGACCGGGCCCTGGAGTCCTCCGCCCGCGGCCTGCGCGCCCTGTGGACCTCCCTCGCCATCCTCGGCGCGACGGCCGTCGCGCAAGCGGCCGTCGTGGTCGCCTCCGGGTCCGTCGCGCTGCTCGGCGACACCGTCCACAACGCCGCCGACGCCCTGACCGCCCTCCCGCTCGGCCTCGCCTTCCTGCTCGGCCGCCGCGCCGCCACCCGCCGCTTCACCTACGGGTACGGGCGGGCCGAGGACCTGGCCGGGATCGCGATCGTGCTCACCATCGCGGCCTCCGCCGCGTTCGCCGCCTGGACCGCCACGGACCGGCTGCTGCACCCGCGCGACATCGGGCAGCTGCCCGCCGTGGCCGCCGCGGCCGTGGTCGGCTTCATCGGCAACGAATGGGTGGCCCGCTACCGCATCCGGGTCGGCCGCGACATCGGCTCGGCCGCCCTCGTGGCCGACGGCCTGCACGCCCGTACCGACGGCTTCACCTCGCTGGCCGTCCTGGTGAGCGCGGCCGGTGCCGCTCTCGGCTGGCGCCTCGCCGACCCCCTCGTCGGCCTCGCCATCACCGCCGCGATCCTGCTGGTGCTGCGCGACGCCGCCCGCGAGGTGTTCCGCCGGGTGATGGACGCCGTCGACCCGGCCCTGACCGACGCCGCCGAGCGGGCCCTGCGGGCCGTACCGGGCGTACGGGACGTCGGCGAGCTGCGGCTGCGCTGGATCGGCCACCGGCTGCGCGCGGAGGTCGCGGTCGTGGTCGGCGGCGAGCTGAGCGTACGGGAGGCCCACCGGGTCGCGGTGGACGCCGAACACGCCCTGCTGCACGCGGTCCCCCGGCTGACGGCCGCCCTGATCCACGCCGACCCGGCCCCCACCGACCGAAGCCCCGACCCGCACGCCCCGCTGGCCCACCACGCGGCGTGAGCGGGGCGCCGCACCGGCTCAGACCGCGCTGACCGGGGCGATCAGTCCCGCGGTTGAGGCCGGGGGCACGGGGCCCACACGGGCGCTGACCAGGTCGCCGCGCTCCAGGAAGCCCGTACCGCTCAGGTCGACGTGGACGCGCAGCCCGTACGTGTCGTCGGGGTCCAGCTCGCCGGGGACCGTGACGCTGAACGGGATGTGGCCCGCCGGGCTCAGCGGCACATCGGTCTGCACCTGCGCCCCCACGACGGAGGCGGTCACATCGGGGCGGGACACGTTGCGCACCTCCACCACCACCCGTGCCGCCCGGACCGTGGGGGTGTCCGGGGGCAGGGACACGATGCCGCTCAGGACACTGCTCATGCGCGCCATTACATGTCACCCGCGCCCGTCGTGTAACGCGGTCGGGGGTCCCGTACGGCCATCCGGGTGGGGATGGGGCGGGGGCGCCGTAGGTCCCGATCCGGTCATGATCCGGTCATGATTGCGCTCCCCCGGGTGGCGCTGTCCGCCCGCGCCCGCAGAATCGGGGCGGAAGCTCACGGACCGCCGGCCGGGCGGAGAGTCGTCATGTCAGGACGACCGCGGCCGTGTGGACGGGGAGCGACCGCCAACGGGAGAACACGGATGAAGAGAATCGGCATCGTCGCCGTGGCCTCGGCCACGGCGCTGCTGGCCACGGGCGGCGTCGCCCACGCCGCGAACAGCGGGGTGGGCTGGAAGCTGGAGAGCGGCAGCCCGTACTACATCGAATCGCTGCGCCACCACTCCACATACACCCTGTCGTTCGTGACCAAGGCCGCCCGGGACCGGATCACGCCGTATCTGAGGATTCCGGTCGCCCAGCTGAACGCCATGCCGGAGGTCAAGGCCGCGGGCATCACCTTCAAGGTGTCCACCACGATCGAGGGCGGGACGAACCTCAAGAACAAGAAGTACTGCGCGGGGCCCCGCAACCACATCATGTTCACGCTGGCCCACCGCCCGCTGAACGGGCAGAAGGGCATGTCGCAGGCCAAGCCCTGCTACAACACCACCGACAACAGCGCCTGGGGCGGATACGTCCTGATGGACGACGAGTACTGGAACAGCGCGGGCAAGGAGAACGGCTGGTTCAGCGCCGACAAGGCCAAGAACACGGCCATGACCCGCAACGCGGTCACCCATGAGCTGGGCCACATGATGGGTCTCGACCACCCGGACCCCTCGTCCTTCGACCCGAAGGAGAACAAGCCGGTGATGACCTCGCCCAACGGCGGCTATCTGAACGCGGGCGGCGGGAAGTACACGGCAGCGGATCAGCGGGGCGTCAGGAAGCTCGTCTCCAACGGCGCCTGACCGCCGCTGAGGGCGCCCCGTACGCGGCCCGGGACCCCGGGCCGCGTACGGCGGCGGTGCGAAAGGCTCAGGCCGAGCAGCGCTCACCGTTCAGCGTGAAGGCGCGGGGCGGGGAGTTCCGGTTGTGCCAGGTGGCGAGGAAGCCCACGGAGAAGGGCTTGTCGGCGTCCACCCGGTGGTTGTAGTCGGCCGGTGTGGTGGTCACCGTGGAACCGCGCTGGGTGAACTCGCCGTTCCACATCTGGGTGACGCGCTGGTCGTCGGGGAAGTCCCAGGAGACCCGCCAGGTGTCGAGCGCGCTGCGGGAGGTCAGCGTGACCTCGGCCTTGAAGCCGTCGGGCCATTCGGTGACCACGTCGTAGCGGGCCGTGCAGGCCGGCTCGCCGGGGGGCTTCCGGGAGGAGCCGTCGGAGGGCTCGTGGCCCTCGCCCGAGCCCTTCGAGGCGGACGGTGAGGCGGGCGGGTCGGTGCGCTTCCCGTCCTTGTCGCCCTTGCCCCCCTTGCCCCCCTTGCCCCCCTTGTCCTCGTCGCGGTCCTCGCGCCGCGGGTCGTCCTTCCCGGCCTTGCCGCCCACGCCGTCGCCACCACGGGAGGAGGACGGCTCGGCGGACGTGCCCGGGCTGCCCGGGGTCCCGGTGCCCACCGGGGTCGTGTCCGAGGGCGTGCCGCCGGGCGCGGTGGTGTCCCGGGTCACGCGGTTGGTGGCCTGCTCCCCGTCCCCGCCGCCGGACACCGCGGCGGTCCTGGTCAACGCGACCGTCGTGGCCAGCGCCACGACGGCCACCACCGCCAGGGCGACCGTCGCCGTACGGGCTCTGCGCACCCCGTGGACGGCTCTTCTGCGCCCCGTCGGGCCGAGTCTCTGCCGCAGCAGGCGCGGCGCCATCATCAGCGGTCCGCCGACCTTGTCCAGGACCCGGTCCCGTAACGGGATGTGGACCGCGTGCGAGGCCGGCGCGGGCGGCGCGGGAGTGGCGCCCGGGGCCCGCTCGACGGCTCTTCGCCGCCGCGCCACATAGCCGTGCCCGCCCCAGCCCAGCACCCCGCCGGCCAGCGCGTTGGGCAGCCCGCCCCCGTGCAGGTACAGGCAGGCGGCGGCCTCGCGGCAGTTCCGGCAGCGGGCGAGGTGCTGCCACAGGTCCGCGGGGGAGTGGGCGTCCGGCGAACGCGTGGCGGCGTCCAGCAGCTTGGCGTAGCTGCGGCACTCCTCATGCGCGAGGGTGTCCAGATGGTTGCGCTGGCAGCGCTGCCGGAAGGCGGCCCGCACCCGGGCGATCTCCTCGGTGGCGTACGCGATGTCGCCGCCCAGCTGCCACGCCACCGCCTCGACCGGCTGCGACTCCACCTCGACGGACCACAGCAGCGCCCCGTCGTATTCCCCCATGTCGCGCAGCCCGCGCAGGGCGAGCGGCTGTTCGCGGGGCGGGACGGCGTAGCGGGCGACGCCGGTGGAGGAGAGCCAGACCCGCAGCTCCGGGTCGAGCCGGTCGCCGTCCCGGTGGGTGTGCCAGTCGGCGGCGGTCTTGCGTACGGACGTCAGGAGCAGCGGAAGCCACGGCAGCCGCGGGCCCCAGGAACGGGCCCGGCGGTTGCGGGCGGCCCTGATGCCGCGCCGGAACGCCTCGGTGGCCAGCCGCATGCCGTCTTCGGGGGTGGTGGTGCACAGGTCCGCGTAGTCGGCTACCGCGTCCCAGTAGAGGTTGAGCAGGGCCGTCGGGGAAACGGCGTCGGTGTCCGCTGCGGAGACGGACGGTTGGCCGGGCGACGCGAACGCGCCGTCCCGGGATGCCGAGTGGTCGGGCATGGAGGCACATTCCTCACTCACGAACAGTGGCGCCCCCGCCAGGGGGGCAAGCCTCTCACATGGGGCCGCGGGGTTGGGCAGCCAACAGCACAGATCTGACTCGGAGTTGGGGATTCCCCTTCACGGGTGGGCCGAGCCTTTCACGTCTGTGAGTCGGCTGACAAGAGACGATAGAGGAGTGAGGGAGGTGTTGTGTCCAAGGGGCCCGAACCGTGGTGGTCCGGGCCCCGGGACTGATATATGACGTGACGTCAGAAGTGTCGGTGACGCAACGTCAGAAGACGTGCCTGACGCACCCTCAGACCGACAGCTCCACCCCGTACCGGCGCAGCCAGGAGTCGAGGCCCAGCGCCACTTCCATGCCCTGCCGGGACTGGTGTCCCGTCCCCTTCGCCGCCTGCTCGGCGGCCTCCTGGTCGATCAGTGGCCGCGCCGGGGAGGAGGAGTCGGCCGCCAGCGCCCGCACCCGGTCGCGCAGGGCGTCCGTGTAGCGGGTGTCCTGGGTGCTGGGATACGGGCTCTTCACCCGCTGGGCCACCGACTCGGGCAGGACGTCCAGGGCGGCGGCGCGCAGCAGCGACTTCTCCCGGCCGTCGAACGTCTTCAGCGACCACGGCGTGTTGAACACGTACTCCACCAGCCGGTGGTCGCAGAACGGCACCCGCACCTCCAGGCCCACCGCCATGCTGGCGCGGTCCTTGCGGTCCAGCAGGTACTGCACGAAGCGGGTCAGGTGCAGATACGAGACCTCCCGCATCCGGTGCTCCAGGCGCGATTCGCCCGGCAGATGCGGCACCTCGGCCAGCGCCTCGCGGTAGCGGGCGTCCCGGTAGCCCCTGATGTCGATCCGGTCGAGGAGGTCGCGGCGGAGCAGCCCCGTGCGGCTGCCCGACCCCCGGCCCGCGAAGCCGTTCGTGCCGAACGCGGTGATCCACGGGAAGGTGTCCCCCCACACCGCGTCCTCGTCGTGGAACCAGCGGTAGCCGCCGAACACCTCGTCCGCCGACTCACCGGACAGGGCGACCGTCGAATGCTTGCGGATCTCCTTGAACAGCAGGTAGAGCGAGGTGTCGCTCTCCCCGGTGCCGAACGGCAGATCGCGCGCGAACAGCACCGCGTCGCGGTTCCGGCCGTCCATCAGGGCGGCGGTGTCGAGCACGATGTCCTGGTGGTCCGAGCGCGCGTGCTCGGCCAGCGCGTGGGCGTACGGGCCGTCGGGGGTGCCGCGCAGCGCGTCCGCCTGGAAGTTCTCGGTCTGGCCGACGAAGTCCACCGCGAACGACCGCACCGGCCCCTTCCCCGCCGCGCCCAGCCGCCGCGCGGCCAGGGCGGTGATCACCGAGGAGTCCAGCCCGCCGGAGAGCAGGGTGCACAGCGGTACGTCCGCGATCAGCTGCCGTTCCACGATGTCGTCCAGCAGCTCCCGCACCCGGCGCACGGTGGTCTCCTGGTCGTCGGTGTGCTCCCGGGCCTCCAGTGCCCAGTACCGCCGCTCGGTCAGCCCCTCCGGCCGCACCCGCACCACATGCCCGGGCCGCACCTCGTACATCCCCCGGTACACGGCGTGGCCGGGCGTCTTCGTGAACGCCAGCAGCTCCGCCAGCCCCTCCCCGTCCACCGCCGGACGCACCGCCGGATGGGCCAGGATCGCCTTGGGCTCGGAACCGAAGATCACCCCGTCCGGGGTGGGGTAGTAGTACAGCGGCTTGATCCCCATGCGGTCGCGGACCAGCAGCAACTGCCGCTCCCGCGGCTCCCACAGCGCGAACGCGTACATCCCGTTCAGCCGCTCGGTGAAGTCCTCGCCCCACTCCAGATACGCGTGCAGCGCCACCTCGGTGTCGCTGCTGGTCCGGAAGGAGTGCCCGCGTGCGGTCAACTGCTCCCGCAGCTCACGGTAGTTGTAGATCTCCCCGCTGTAGGTGGTCACCAGCACCGTGCGCCCGTCGTGCTCGACCGGCATCGGCTGCTTCCCGCCCTCGATGTCGATGACGGCCAGCCGCCGGTGTCCCAGCGCCGCATGGGTGTCCGTCCACATCCCACTCGCGTCCGGACCGCGGCAGCTCATGGTGCGGGTCATCGCGTCGAGCGCCTCGCGCTCGGCGGTCAGGTCCTTGTCGTACGCGATCCATCCGGTGATGCCGCACATCGGCGGAACACTCCCTCCGGTCGGCTCGCCCCGGTGTCCCCGGAGCCTCGGTACACCCCCGTCAGCAGGGCTTTTCCCGCCACCGTCCTGCGGCGGGCGCCCTTCGCCTCACCGTACGCCCAACTCGTTGCATTAACCATCGGTCGCTTGAGGCAATCATTATTTCCGGCCAGGCGCGGGGGTCTTCGGTGCCAATCGCCCCATCACTCCGCGAAACGCGTGGTTCGGGAGTTAAGGTTCACTCCACTCATGCGGATGTAGCCATCACGCATCGCACCACGGGTAGCCGCGCGGGAACGTCCGAAGCGGCTGTGCACATAGGGGGGAACCTATGCACGAGATGGTCAAGGGCGGCAATGTCGGACTCGCCGCGCTGAGCGAGGACACCGGCTCGGTGATCCTGAGCCTTGGCTGGAGCACCGCCACCGGGGAGGGGGACGCGGACGTCTCCGTCCTGCTGCTGAACGCGGACGGCAAGGTGCGCGGCGACGCGGACTTCTACTTCTACAACAACCCGGCCGCGGCCGACGGCAGTGTGCAACTGCTCGGCAAGGCGCCGACCGCCGACGGCAGCGAGGACCGCGTCAGCCTCGATCTGACCGCCGCCCCGGCCGGCGTCGAGCGCATCGTCGTGGCGGCCAGCCGGTACGGCGGTGCCCGCTTCGGCGACCTCGCGGACCTCCGGATGACGCTCGCCGACCGGGCCGGGGAGACCCTGCTGGGGTTCAGCATCGAGGACGCGAGCGTGGAGACCGCGTTCATCTTCGGGGAGCTGTACCGGCGCGGCGAGGAGTGGAAGTTCCGGGCCGTCGGCCAGGGGTACGAGTCCGGGCTGGCCGGGCTGGCGACGGACTTCGGCATCGACATCGACGATGACGCCGCCGACGCCGACGGGCGCGACCAGGAGGCGGAGGAGGCCGTCGCGGTCGAGCAGGAGACGTCCCCCGCGCCGCAGCGGACCGTCCCCGCCCAGGCGGCACCGGCGGCCGCGTCCAAGCGGCCCCGTACGGCGAAGAAGAAGGTCACGCTCCCCAAGGTCGCCAAGAAGTCGCTGGCCGAAAACGACTCCTGGCGGCTGGCCCGGCTCTTCCCGGTCTCCTCGCTCAAGAGCGACCGCGAGCGCGAGACGCGGGCCACGTCCGTGCTGCTGTCGGTGATCGCCCAGGTGCCGGAGTTCGGGCGCCGGCTCACCGCCGCGTTCGGCGCGCCGGCGGGCCGTATGGAGACCTTCACGGAGGTCTCGCTGCCGCATGGGGGCAACGCTCCCAGGCGTCCCGACGGTGTGATCCGCGTGGAGCGGGCGGGCAAGCTCTGGACCGCCCTGGTCGAGACCAAGACCAACGGCAATCCGCTCAAGTCCGAGCAGGTGCAGGACTACATGGACATAGCGGCCCGGCGCGGCTACGAAGCCGTGATCACCCTGTCCAACGACGTCGCCCTGGACGGCAGCCCGCTGGTCGACGTCAAGATCGACGGACGGCGCAAGCACAAGGTCGCGCTGTGGCATCTGTCCTGGGCCGAGGTGACCCACCACGCCCAGATGCTCATCCGGCACGAGGGCGTCGGCAACCCCGCCCACGCCTGGCTGCTCCAGGAGCTGCTGCACTACCTGCAGCACGAGAACTCCGGCTGCCACGGCTTCCAGAACATGGGCCCCGCCTGGGTGCCGGTGCGCAACGGCATCGACGACGAGACCCTGTGCCAGGGCGACCGGCGCGCCGTCGACGTGGTCGAGAGCTGGGAGCGGCTGATCCGCCAGGTGTGTCTGCGGCTCGGCGGCGAGCTGGGCCAGAAGACGCTGCCGGTCCAGCGCGCCAAGCGCGGCACCGACCAGCGCTCCCGCCGCGCCGCCCTCGCCGACCAGCTGTGCCAGGACGGCCGCCTCCACGCCGAGCTGCGCATCGAGGACACCACCGGGATCCTCGCGATCGTCGCCGATCTGCGCACCGGTAAGCTGCGCACCTCCCTCGAGATCCCGGCTCCCGACCAGGGCTACCCCCTGACCTGGGTCAAGCGGCTGGTGCGCCGGCTCGCGGAGGCCCCGGCCGACCTCCACATCGAAACCCTCGTCGAGGGGCAGGGCGGCGGCCCGCGCGGCACGCTGGAGCGGCTGCGCCCCGAGCCGGGCGATCTGCTCCCCAAGGACGGCGACCGGATCACCGGCTTCCGGCTGTCGCTCTTCAAGAGCATGGGCAGTACCCGCGGCAACGCCGAGTCCGGCTTCATCCGCAGCGTCGACGAGGCCGTGGACCGCTTCCACGCCGGGGTCGTCGCCCAGCTGGAGCGCCGCCCGGCCCGGCGCGCCGCCGAGTAGCCCCGAGGGGAAGCGAAGCTCACACCCGGCGGAAGGGGACTGTGCAGGGGACGTAATCGCCCGCGATCGGCGGCTGTGACGCGCTCGCAACCGGGGGTTTTTACGGTGTGCGGCAGTGGGAGACGCCCACCGCGAGCGTGGAAGGGGCCAGGCGTGACGGCATCGGCTCGGTCGGCGGAGCCGGTGCGTACCGGCTCCGCCGCGGTGCGGACGGTGTGCTCGTACTGCGGGGTCGGGTGCGGGATCGTGCTCGACGTCGGGCGGGATGCGCAGGGGCGCCGGACGGTGCTGAAGGCGTCCGGGGACAAGGCGCATCCCGCCAACGCGGGGCGGCTGTGCACCAAGGGGGCCACCAGCGCGGAGATGCTCGCGGCGGACGGGCGGCTGGAGACGGCGCTGTCGCGGGACGACCGGGGCGCGGAGCCGTCGCCGACCGGGGTGGACGAGGCGATCACGGCGACCGCGCGGCGGCTGCGGGCGATCCTCGACGAGCACGGGCCGGACGCGCTCGCCCTCTATGTGTCCGGGCAGATGACCCTGGAGGCGCAGTACCTGGCCAACAAGCTGGCGAAGGGGTTCATCGGCACCAACCAGATCGAGTCCAACTCGCGGCTGTGCATGGCGAGCGCGGGCAGCGGCTACAAGCTGTCGCTGGGGGCGGACGGGCCGCCCGGTTCGTACGAGGACTTCGAGCACGCCGACGCGTTCCTCGTCATCGGCTCCAACATGGCCGACTGCCATCCGATCCTGTACCTGCGGCTGATGGACCGGGTGAAGGCGGGCGCCAAGCTGATCGTGGTCGATCCGCGGCGCACCGCGACCGCCGCCAAGGCGGACCTGTTCCTGCAGATCAAGCCGGGCACGGACCTGGCGCTGCTCAACGGGCTGCTGCGGCTGCTGGTCGAGGGCGGTTACACCGATCAGGAGTTCATCGAGGAGCACACCAAGGGCTGGGAGACCATGCCCGCCTTCCTGGAGGACTATCCGCCCGCGCGGGTCGCGGAGATCACCGGCATCCCGGAGGAGGACATCCGCCGGGCCGCGCGGTGGATCGGGGAGGCCGGGGAGTGGATGAGCTGCTGGACGATGGGGCTCAACCAGTCCACGCACGGCACCTGGAACACCAACGCGCTGATCAACCTGCATCTGGCCACCGGCGCGATCTGCCGCCCCGGCAGCGGCCCGTTCTCGCTCACCGGGCAGCCCAACGCCATGGGCGGCCGGGAGATGGGGTACATGGGCCCTGGACTGCCCGGGCAGCGGTCGGTGCTGGACGCGGCGGACCGGGCGTTCACCGAGGAGCTGTGGGGGATCGCGCCCGGCACGCTGCGGGCGGACGGGGCCGGGCAGGGCACCGTCGAGATGTTCCGGCGCATGGCGGACGGCGAGATCAAGGCGTGCTGGATCATCTGCACCAACCCCGTCGCCTCGGTCGCCAACCGCCGGACGGTGATCGAGGGCCTGGAGGCGGCCGAGTTCGTCGTCACCCAGGACGCCTTCGCCGAGACCGAGACGGGCGCGTACGCGGATGTGGTGCTGCCCGCCGCGATGTGGGCCGAGGCCGACGGCGTGATGATCAACTCCGAGCGCGATCTGACCCTCGCCCGGCAGGCGGTCGACCCGCCCGGCGAGGCGCTGCCGGACTGGCAGATCATCGCCCGGATCGCCTGCGAGATGGGGTACGGGGACGCCTTCGGCTATGGATGCGCGGAGGAGATCTTCGAGGAGATCAAGCGCGCCTCGAACCCGAGGACCGGCTACGACCTGAGCGGGGTGACGTACGAGCGGCTGCGCGAGGCCCCGGTGCAGTGGCCCGCGGCGTCCGGTGACGGCGACGACCGCAACCCCGTCCGCTACCTCAACGACGGCGTCAGCCAGACCCTGACCGTACGGGAGGACGGCACCCGGCCCCGGCTGGCGTTCCCCACGCCGAGCGGCCGCGCCGTCTTCCACGCCCGCCCGCACATGGACGCCGCCGAGCTGCCGGACGACGACTTCCCGTTCGTGCTCAACACGGGGCGGGTGCAGCACCAGTGGCACACCCTCACCAAGACCGGCAAGGTCGCCAAGCTGAACAAGCTCAACCCGGGGCCGTTCGTCGAGCTGCACCCGAGGGACGCGGAGCGGCTGGGCGTCGGCGAGGGCGACGCGGTGGAGGTGGCCTCGCGGCGCGGGCGGGCGGTGCTGCCCGCGGTGGTGACCGACCGGGTGCGGCCGGGGAACTGCTTCGCGCCGTTCCACTGGAACGACCTGTTCGGCGAATACCTCGGCATCAACGCGGTCACCAACGACGCGGTCGATCCGGTGTCCTTCCAGCCGGAGTTCAAGGTGTGCGCGGTGTCGCTGGCCAAGGTGGCGTCGGCGCCGTCCCCGCCCGAAGCCGCCCCGGCCACGAGTGCCGACGGGCTCGCCGGGACGTTCGGCGTCGGCGACCTGGCCCCGCCGGTCCTCACCGCGACCGAGCGGCAGTATCTGCGCGGCTTCCTCGCCGGGCTGCACGGCACGGCGCCGGGCCCGAGCGCCCGGGCGACCGCCGCCGTCCCCGTCCTGCCCCAGGACGCGCCCTTCTCGCCCGAGCACGCCCTGTGGGTCAACGGCGTCCTGGCCGGGGCCTTCTCCCGCGCGCCCGCCCCCGCCCCCGCCGCGCCCGCCCCCGCCGCCGCCCCGGAGACCGCCGAGCCCGGGACGGCCGTCCGCGAAGTGGTCGTCCTGTGGGCCTCCCAGACCGGTAACGCCGAGGACGTCGCCGGGGCCGCCGCCCGCCGCCTCACCGAAACGGGGCGGCAGGCCCGGCTGCTGGAGATGGACGGCCTCGCCGCCGCCACCCTCCCCCGCCCCGCCGACCTCCTCGTCATCACCAGCACCTTCGGTGACGGCGACGCCCCCGACAACGGCTCCGGCTTCTGGGAGTCCCTGGCCGCCCCCGACGCGCCCCGCCTCGACGGCACCCGCTACGCCGTCCTCGCCCTCGGCGACTCCAGCTACGACGACTTCTGCGGCCACGGCCGCCGCCTGGACCAGCGCCTCGACGAGCTGGGCGCCGTACGCCTCGCCCCCCGCACCGACTGCGAACCGGACTACGACGAGCCCGCCCGCGCCTGGCTGGACACCGTCCTCGACGCCCTGGGCACCGCGACGTCCGAGGCGGCGCCCGCCCCGGCTCCGAAGGCCCCGGTCGCCCCCGCCGCCCCGGCCGTCTCCACCCCGAAGGCCCCCGACCGCCCCACCAAGGCCGAGCCCTTCACCACCCGCCTCACCGGCAACCGGCTGCTGAGCCTGCCCGGAGCGGCCAAGGAGGTGCGGCAGTTCGCGTTCGACACCGGCGACGGCGCGCTCGCCTACGAGGCCGGGGACGCGCTCGGCGTCTGGCCCGAGAACTGCCCCGACCTGGTCGCCGAATGGCTCGACGTCACCGGCGTCGACCCGGCCGCCGAGGTGGCCGTCCAAGCGGTCCGGGGCGCCGCCGGCTCAGGCCCGCGCGTGATGCCGCTCGCCGACGCCCTCCGGCACCATCTGGAGATCGCGAAGATCACCCCGGATCTGCTGCGCTTCGTCCTCGACCGCACCCACGACCACGACCTCAAGCGGCTGCTGCGCCCGGACAACAAGGACGGTCTGGCCCAGTGGACCTGGGGCCGCCAGGCCGTGGACGTCCTCGCCGCATACCCGGTGCGCGCCTCCGCCCAGGAGTGGGCCGATGTCCTCAAACGGCTCCAGCCCCGGCTGTACTCCATATCGTCCAGCCCCCTCGCCCACCCCCATGAGGTGCGGCTGACCGTCTCCGTGGTGCGCTTCGAGAGCCGTGGCGGAACGCTCCGCAAGGGCGTCGCCTCCACCCACCTCGCCGACGCCGACGCCGACCGCCCGGTGCCCGTCTTCGTGCAGCGCGCCCCCGCCTTCCGGCCCCCGGCCGACCCCACGACACCGATGGTGATGGTCGGCCCCGGCACCGGCGTCGCCCCGTTCCTCGGGTTCCTCCAGGAGCGCAGGGCGCGCGGCGCGACCGCCCCCAACTGGCTGTTCTTCGGCGAACAGCGCCGCGCCACCGACTTCTACTACGAGGACGAACTCGACCAGTTGCGCCGCCACGGCACCCTCACCCGGCTCGACACCGCCTTCTCCCGCGACCAGCGGTCCAAGGTGTACGTCCAGGACCGGATGCGCGAACACGGCGCCCGGCTGTGGTCCTGGCTCCAGGACGGCGCCCACTTCTACGTGTGCGGGGACGCCACCCGGATGGCCAAGGACGTCGACCGGGCGCTGCGCGACATCGCCGTCGCCCACGGCGGACTCGACGAGGACGCGGCCGAGTTGTACGTCAAGCAGCTCGCCGCCGACAAGCGCTACGCGCGCGACGTGTACTGAGGCGGACGCCCGGCTGAAACGCAAGAGCCAGGGTTCGTTGCCCGATCGTTGGGCCGATGCAACCCAATGGATGAGCCGCACCTCGCAAACGCGCTCGTATCATGGGCGGATGCACACGTACCGGATCGGAGAGGCGGCGGCCCTCATGGGCGTCAGCGCCGATACCCTGCGCCGCTGGGTCGACAGCGGACGGCTCACCGCCGAGCGGGACGACCAGGGCCGCCGGATCATCCCGGGCCCGGCGCTGGCCGCGTTCGCCCGGGAGCTGAGCCGCGGCACGGACCGGGAGGGCAACGGCGTCTCCTCGGCCCGCAACCGCTTCGCGGGCATCGTCACCGAGGTGATCCTCGGCGATGTGTCCGCACAGGTGGAGATCCAGGCGGGGCCGTTCCGCGTGGTGTCCATGATCAGCCGGGAATCCGCGGAGGAGCTGGGCCTGGAGCCGGGCGTCCCCGCGGTGGCGGTGATCAAGTCGACCAACGTGGTCGTGGAGAAACCGTGAGCCCGGCCCCGCCGCGCACACCGACGAGGAGAAACCTGTGACGACCCGTTCCGCGATCCGCCGGAGCCGCACCCTGCGCGTGGCGGGCGGCCTCACCGTGGCCGTGCTGGCGCTCGGCGGCTGTTCCTCCAGCGACTCCGACTCGTCCCAGAAGCCCGACGGGGAGAGCGGATCGGCCGCGAAGGACGGGAAGAAGGTGTCCGGCACGGTCACGGTCTTCGCCGCCGCCTCGCTCAAGGAGAGCTTCACGGAGCTGAAGAAGACCTTCGAGAAGGAGAACCCCGGGGCCAAGGTGACGTTCAACTTCGGCGGCAGCGACGGCCTCGCCGCCAGCATCACCTCCGGCGCCCCCGCCGATGTCTTCGCCGCCGCCAGCCCGAAGACCATGAAGACGGTCACCGACGCGGGCGACGCCCAGGGCACCCCGTCGGCCTTCGTCCGCAACCAGCTGGAGATCGCGACCCTCCCCGGCAACCCGAAGAAGATCACCAACTTCGAGGACCTCACCCGGGGCGGGCTGAAGGTCGCGCTGTGCGCCAAGGAGGTGCCGTGCGGCGCCGCCGCGCAGAAGGTGCTGGACGCGGAGCACCTGAAGCTCACCCCGGCCAGCTACGAGCAGGACGTCAAGGGCGCGCTCACCAAGGTGGAGCTGAAGGAGGTCGACGCGTCCGTGGTCTACAAGACCGATGTGCGGGCCGCGGGCGGCAAGGTCGAGGGCGTTGAGTTCCCGGAGTCGGAGAAGGCCATCAACGACTACCCCATCGCCCAGCTGAAGAAGGCGCCGAACGCCGAGGGCGCCGCCGCCTTCATCGACCTGGTGAAGTCCCCGCAGGGCCAGAAGGTGCTGACCAAGGCGGGCTTCCTCAAGCCGTGACGCCCTCCGCACCGCAGACCCTGGACAACAAGCGGCAACGGCGCACCCGGTCCGGCGTCCCGCTGCCGCTGCTGCTGCCCGCCCTCGCCGGGTTCGCCTTCCTCGTCCTGCCGCTGTCCGCGCTGCTGATCCGGGCGCCCTGGCGGTCGCTGCCGGATCAGCTGACCAGCGTCGAGGTGTGGCAGGCGCTGCGGCTGTCGCTGATCACCGCGACCGCCGCCACCGCCGTCGCGCTGGTGCTGGGCGTGCCGCTGGCCTGGCTGCTGGCCCGGGCCCGCTTCCCCGGCCGCGGCGTGGTGCGCGCCCTGGTGACCCTGCCGCTGGTGCTGCCGCCGGTGGTGGGCGGTGTGGCGCTGCTGCTGGCGCTGGGCCGCAACGGCATCGTGGGCCGCTGGCTGGACTCCGCCTTCGGCGTCACCCTGCCGTTCACCACGGCGGGGGTCGTGGTGGCGGAGGCGTTCGTGGCGATGCCGTTCCTGGTGATCAGCGTCGAGGGCACGCTACGGGCCGCCGACCCGCGGTACGAGGAGGCCGCCACCACCCTCGGCGCCTCCCGCTTCACCGCCTTCCGGCGCGTCACCCTGCCGATGATCGCGCCCGGCGTGGCGGCCGGCGCGGTGCTCGCGTGGGCGCGGGCGCTGGGGGAGTTCGGCGCCACCATCACCTTCGCGGGCAACTTCCCCGGCCGCACCCAGACCATGCCGCTGTCCGTCTACCTCGCGCTGCAGAGCGACCCGGCCGCCGCCATCGCGCTGAGCCTGGTGCTGCTCGCCGTGTCCATCGCGGTCCTCGCCGGGCTGCGCGACCGCTGGATGGGGGCCTCCGCGTGACCACCCGCACCTCCGCCGCGACACGGAAGGGCACCGGCGGCCTCGACGCCCATCTCGTCGTGGACCGCGGCGACTTCAGGCTCGATCTTCGATTGACCGCCGCCCCCGGCGAGGTGGTCGCCCTGCTCGGCCCCAACGGCGCGGGAAAGACCACCGCGCTGCGCGCCCTGGCCGGGCTCACCCCGCTCACGGCGGGCCGGCTGAGCCTGGACGGGCGGGCGCTGGAGGAGCCGGAGCGGCGGCTGCGGATCCCGCCCGAGTCCCGCCCGGTCGGCGTCGTCTTCCAGGACTACCTGCTCTTCCCGCATCTCACCGCCCTCGACAACGTGGCGTTCGGCCCCCGCTGCCAGGGCGTCCCCAAGGCCGAGGCGCGCGCCCAGGCCGCCGCCCTCCTGGCCCGGATGGGCCTGGACGGCCATACGGGCGCCAAGCCGCGCCGGCTGTCCGGCGGCCAGGCCCAGCGCGTCGCCCTCGCCCGCGCCCTGGCCGTCCGCCCCCGGCTGCTGCTGCTGGACGAGCCGCTGGCCGCGCTGGACGCCCGTACCCGGCTCGACGTACGGTCCGGACTCCGCCGCCACCTCGCCGAGTTCGAGGCGGTGGCCGTGCTGGTCACCCATGACCCGCTGGACGCGATGGTGCTCGCCGACCGGCTCGTCGTGCTGGAGGACGGGCACGTGGTCCAGGACGGCACCCCGTCCGAGGTGTCCCGCCGCCCCCGCACCGACTACATCGCGAGCCTCGTCGGCCTCAACCTGTACCAGGGGCGGGCCGAGGGCCACACCGTACGGCTCGACGGCGGTACGGCCATCACCACCACCGACGACCTCACCGGCCCGGCCTACGTCGCCTTCCCGCCCGCCGCCGTCACCCTTCACCGCGACCGCCCCGACTCCAGCGCCCGCAACACCTGGCGCGCCGAGGTCACCGGCCTGGAGTCACACGGCGACCAGATCCGCGTCGCCCTCACCGGCGAACTGCCGCTGCTCGCCGACCTCACCACCGCCGCCGTGGCCGACCTCGGCCTCCACCCGGGCCGCACCGTCTGGTGCACCATCAAGGCCGCCCAGACACACGCCTATCCGGCCTGAGAGGATGCGTTCCGTGAGCGGACGGGGCGAGCGGAATCCGATATGGCGGCGGCGGCTCATCGCGGGGTCGGTGAGCCTGCTGGCCCTCGGGGTGGCCGTCGCCCACCTCGTGGCGCCGGACCTGACGATCGACAACGTCACCGTCGCGCTGCTGGTCATCGCCATCGTGCCCTGGCTGCGTGACCTCTTCACCAGCATCGAACTGCCCGGCGGGCTCCGGGTGGAGTTCCGGGACGTCGAGCAGCGCGTCGAGGCGGCCGAGGCCATGGCCGACGCCGCGCTCGTCGCCGGTGGCGAGGGCGCGGGGCGGACCGACGACCCGGCGGCCCTGGACGAGGTCCACCGGCTGGCCGCCGAATACCTCTCGGTGCGCGACTCCATGCGCCCCGGATCGGCCCGTACGCAGCGCATGAACGGCATCTTCGCCCGCCTGGTGCGCACCACCCAGCGCATCGCGGACCCCGCCCTGGACGACTGGCTCACCTCATCCGACGGCGGCCTCCGGCTCGCGGCCTACGCCCGCCTGTACGCCGTACCGGACGGCTCCACGCTGGACATCCTGGCGTACGCGGTCACCGAGGAACCCCTCGCCTTCGGCCAGTACTGGGGAATCCGCGCCCTCGACAAGGCCGTCGACCTCGTCGGCCCCGAGAACGTGCGGTCGAGCGTCGTCCGCCGCCTGGAGGACTGCCGCCCGAGCGGCGCCGACCGGGCCCATCTGCTGAACCGCCTGACAGCGAAGATCCACGGCCTTCCGTAGGGGGTGTCTTGTGGATCATGCCGGGCTCCCGACGCCCGGCATGATCCACAAGACACCCCCTAAGGGCACAGGGGGTCACGCGTCGGTGATGACCACCTTCCCGAAGTGGCCCCGGTCCGCGAAGTGGCGGTACGCGGCGGGCGCGTCCTGGTACGGGAAGGCGCGGTCGATCACCGGGCGCAGCCGGTGCCGCTCGATCGCCCGGTTCATCGCCTCGAACATCTCCCGGCTGCCCACGAACATGCCCTGCAGCGTGACCCCCTTGCGCACCACCGCCATGGGGTCGACGCCGCTGCCGTCGGCCAGCACCCCGATGACGCTGATCCGCCCGCCGGTGCGGACGGCGGTCAGCGACTGGGGCAGCGTGCCCGCGCCGCCGACCTCCACGACGTGGTCCACGCCGCCGCCGGTCGCCTCGTGCACGGTCCGCCCCCACGCGGGCGTCCGCACGTAGTCGATCCCGTCGGCCGCGCCGAGCGCGCGCAGCCGGGCCAGCTTGGTGTCGCTGCTGGAGGTGGCGATGACGTGGGCGCCGCTCAGCGCGGCGAATTGCAGCGCGAAGAGCGAGACGCCGCCGCTGCCGAGGGTCAGCACGGTCTGCCCCGGCGCGGCGCCGCCCGCCGTCACCACCGCGTGCCAGGCGGTCACGGCGGCGCAGGGGAGGGTGGCGGCCTCGGCGAAGTCCAGGTGGGCGGGGGCGGCGACGAGGGCGTCCTGGTCGAAGAGGACGTACTGGGCGAGGACGCCGCCGGACGGGCCGCCGAGCGCGCCCGCGGTGCGGTCCGCGGTGGCCGCACCGGAGATCCAGTGCGGCATGAAGACGCTCACCACCCGGTCACCGGCCGCCCACCGGGTGACCTCGGCGCCCGCGTCGACCACCTCGCCCGCGCCGTCGGACAGCGGCACCAGGCCGGGGGTGAGGGCGCGCCCGTAGCTGTCCGAAGCGATCATCAGGTCGCGGTAGTTGAGCGACCAGGCGCGCATCCGGACCAGCACCTCGCGCGGCCCGGGGGCGGGCACCTCGCGGGTCGCGGGGCGGAGGGCGTCCACGCCGGTGAAGCGGGGCAGTTCGAAGCAGCTCGTGGTCGTTGTCGTGGTCGTCGTCATGCGGGGATCCTCACGGCGTGGCCGCTGACGCGGACACGGGTGTCGTCGGGGTCGATGTCCACCAGCAGTTCGCTGGGCCGCCCCATGTCCTCGCCCTGCCGGATCCGGACCCGGGACGCCTCGGTGACCAGGCCGTTCGCGCGCAGATAGCCGCCGAACGCGGCGGCCGCGGCGCCGGTGGCCGCGTCCTCCACGACCCCGCCGACCGGGAACGGGTCACGGGCGTCGAAGTCGAGCCGGTCCGGGTCCGGGCGGTGCACCAGATGCACGGTGGTCCAGCCGCGCCGCCGCATCAGCTCCTCCAGCGCGCCGAAGTCGTACGCGAGGTCGGCGAGCCGGGCCCGGGTGGCGGCGGCGAGGATCAGGTGGTCGTTGCCCGCGAACGCGATGTGCGGGGGGAGCGCGGGGTCGAGGTCGGCCGGGGACCAGCGCAGCGCCGCCAGCGCGGGCGCGATCTCGGTGTCCTCGTCGGCGGGACGCGTCCGGGCGGGCACGGAGGTGAGGGTGGCGCGCGGCGCCCCGCCGCCGTCCGTGCTCGTCGTCACGTGGACCTCGCCCGCCGCCGTGTCGAAGACCAGCTCGCCGGGGCCCTCGCGCTCGGCGAGGGCGACGGCGGTGGCGACGGTGGCGTGGCCGCAGAAGGCGACCTCGGCGCGCGGGCTGAAGAACCGCAGCCGGTAGCGGGCTCCGTCGTACGCGGTGACGAACGCGGTCTCGGAGTACCCGACCCGGGCGGCGATGGCCGTCATGGCGGCGTCGTCGAGTGTCCCGGCGTCGAGGACCACACCGGCGGGGTTGCCGCCGGACGGGTCGGTGGTGAAGGCGGAGTAGCGCAGTACCTCGGTCATGGCGTCCACGCTTCCACCGGACGGCCATCGCGTCCAACGATTCCTTTCGCTGGCCTCCATCGGGAAACCCGATACCCTCCTGGTGATGGACACCAGACTCCTGCGGACGTTCGCGGCCCTGGCGAGGACCGGGAGCTTCACCGCCACCGCCGCCGAGCTGCATCTCGCCCAGTCCACGGTCACCGTCCAGGTCCGCACCCTGGAACGGGAGCTGGGCACCCGCCTGTTCGACCGGCTGCCCACCGGCGCCGTCCCCACCAGCGCCGGGCGGCGGCTGCTGACCGAGGCCGAGGACGTCCTCGACGCCGAGGCCCGGCTGCGCGCGGCCGCCGCGGGCGTCGCCGGGGCCCACGGCACCCCGGAAGGGCAGGTCGCCCTCGGCGCGGGCGAGTCCCTGTGCGCCGCCCGGCTGCCCCGCGTGATCGCCTCGCTCGCCCGCAGCCACCCCGGCATCGAACTCAACCTGCACCCGGCGGGCAGCGCCGCCGCCATCGAGGGGCTGCGCGCGGGCCGCCTGGACCTCGCGCTCCTGCTGGAGCAGCGGGTCGACCACGCCGACCTCACCGCCCGCCCCCTCGCCAGCGAACCCCTCGTCTACCTCGCCGCGCCCGACCACCCGTTCGCGGGCCGCACCGTGGGCTGGGCCGAGCTGGCCCGGCAGAGCTTCTTCGTCCACGAGGAGGGCTGCTCGTACAGCGACCACCTGGTGCGCACCCTCCGCACCCTCCCCGGGCCGCCGCCCCGCCTCACCCGCTTCGGCAGCATCGAGGCCGCCCGCTCCTGCGTCGCCGCCGGTCTCGGCCTCACCCTGCTCCCGCGGGCCACGGTGAGGCGCCAGCTGGCCGACGGCACGCTGGCCGAGGTCCACGGCCCCGGCATCCCCCCGGTCCCCATCCAGCTGACCCACGCCCGCCGCCGCTGGACCAGCCCCGCCGCCCAGGCGGTCGCCGCCGAGCTGGCCCGCCTGATCCCGGCGGACACCTAGGGGGTGTCGTGTGGATCATGCCGGGCTCCCGACGCCCGGCACGGCACCTCGCGGCCCCGCGCTCGTCGCACGCAGCGCCGCTGCGCTCTCC
>NZ_JBEYAL010000043.1:0-78133 GCF_040631655.1 Streptomyces sp. NPDC019937 | reverse complement strand
CGCGGGTTGCGAGGCTCCCCCAGCTACCGCTGGGAGGTGCCCCCTGCACCAGACGCCGCTCGCTGATCCGGCCTGATCCACACGACACCCCCTAGGCGGATAAGCCCCGCCCCGGACGCGCGCTTGGACGGCTGGCGACCGGGGCGGAGGCCGTGCACCACCCCAACTCAGAGAGAGGAAGGCACATGCGAGACGTTACTGCGTTACTCGGCCGACCACAGCGGGCCGAAGTCATCGGGACCGTCCTGCGCAACAACCCCGGCATGGACGAGGGCATGGCAGGGCGGATCGTCGACGAGGCGGTGAAGTTCGTCGCCGCGGCGGCGGACGCGTCCCGGCCGCTCGCCCCGTCCCGAGTCGTGGACGAAGGCTGGCACGCCCTGATCCTGCACACGCGCATCTACCGCCAACTGTGCGAGCGCGTCGGCGCTTTCGTCGACCACATCCCGGAGGCACCGGACCCGGAACGGCGCGACCCCGAGGCGCTGTCACGGACCCAATGGCGCATCGTCGAGGCAGGGTTCCCCGTGGACGACGCACTGTGGCTGGCGCCCACTGACCAGAGCATCCCGGTGGCGGCCGACTGCCAGCACTCGGACGACAGCGGACCGATCGTCGTCATCCCCAAGCCCAAGGGCTGACCCGCGTAGGCTGCGGGCCGGAAGGAGGACACCCATGGAGTGGATCGACCCGAAGTACGCCGAGCTGGTCGCGACCATGCGACGGGCCGAGGCGGACGCCTCCGAGCAGGATCCGTCCGAGATCCGGCCGGTCCGGGGATTCATCGTCCCTGACGCCGGTCCCGGCCTGCTGCCACACTGAGGTGCCCGGCCGTAGCTGATCGCCATCGTTGATGTCAGACGTGGATGTCAATCGCCCCGGACCATGATCGGTCCGGGGCGTTTGTGCTGGTGCCCCCGGCAGGATTCGAACCTGCGACACCCGCTTTAGGAGAATGGTTCTTTATCATTTTCGGTGGGTCCGGTGAGCTGCGGCGGCGCGAGGTTCGAACACCTTCCAAAGATCATTTGGGAGAAATCTGGGAGATCATTTCGTCACCGTGCTTCACGAGGTCAATTCGTCCCCAAAGAGCCCGAATTCCGGCGTTCGCCATCGCCTTCCAGAATACGTCCTCCAGCCCCTCCAGGCGCTCGGCGCGCATCGCGGCTGTCGGCTTCTGGTAGTGCCTCTTGATGCCCGGCCGCCGATGCCCCGCCGCCTCGAAAGCGAGCGGCTCCTTCACACCCAGCTCCGACTGCATCGTGTCGTGCAGCGCCCGCAACGCCCGCATATCCAGGCCCGGCAGGATCGGTTCCCACGCCTCCCTGTACGCCACGCCCCGTCGGCGCTCCCGCTCGGGCCGCCCGTCCGCCGCCGGCCGGAAAGCACGCGACCAGTTCCCGCGGCGCCACGGCTTCCCGCTGTCCGTGCTGAAGGGGCGCTCGAAAGGCCAGTCCAGCAGATGCCGGCGGAGCAGTCGCGCCAGGAACGGGGGGACGTCTACGTCACGCGTCGAGCCGTCGTTCTTCGTGGGCTCCAGTTGGACGACGTACCCCTTCTTGGCGCCGGACTCGTCGCGCTCCTGGTACTCCGCGTACTCCTCAACGATGCGCAAGATCGGACACACGAACTCGCTCGCCCCCCACGGCTGTCGGCGGAGCAGCAGGGTGTTGTCCCGGTGCAGGCCGAGCCCCTCACCCCAGCGCAGACCAGTGAACGCGGTCGTCAGCACATGGATACCTCGCGCGGGGCCGAGGCGCTCAGCTACCTGGATCGCATCCTCGGGACGGGGGCCGCCGTCGCGGCGCATCTTGGGCGGACGGGCCTTCGCCGCGTCCCCCGACGTGTCCCTGGTCCGACGGCGACCGAAGAGGGGGTTCACCTCGATGTACCCTGCGTCGACCGCGGCCGTCATGATCGAGGACATCAGCGAGACGCAGTGCCCGCGGCTGACGTCCTCCACGTCCAGCCTCTGCTGCCACGAGTCCACGGCGAACCAGCTGATCTCGCTCAGCGCGGTGTACTCCCAGCGCGGGAAGATGTGGTTCTCCAACCGGTCCCAGCGGGTGCCGGTGGTGCGGCCCCTTTTGCGCTTGGCCTCCATGAACGTCCTGGCGAAGGCACCAAAGTGCGTCTGTCTCAAGTCCGGGTCGATCCATCGCCCAGCTCGGATCGCGGCTTCCTGTTCTTCGGCCCAGGCTTTGGCCGTCTTCTTCGTGTCGAATCCGGGCTCCGAACCGTAGGTTCCGTCGGGCCTCAGATACCGCGCGCGCCAACTGACCTTGCCTTTGCTGCCTTTGGCCGTGCTGACGCGCTTCTCGGCGAATCCCAAGATCCACCCCCCTTACAGGCCGTGTCCCACACGCCAGCGTGGCGTGATGCTGACCGGCTCACGGTCCGGGAGTTGCCCCCCGAGGCCGTTCATGACCTCTTCCGTAACGTAGAGCACCCACGCCCGAGGGCGCGGAACCAGCCACACAGCGACGTTGCACGGCATGGCGCGAACACACTGCACACGAACCCGCATCGGTCCCCCAAGACCTCACGACCTCACCCGAGCGGCGGCACCTTCGTCGGTATTCGGCCATGCAACCACACGGAATGCTCACATGTGGAGACGCGCGGTGTATGTGTCATCTACTGGTCGTCTTTGAGGCGCCTGATCCGCGCCTCCATCTGCTCCCACCGCTCCAGTGCCCGGCGCACCTGCTCCGGCCCCACGCCCGGCCGGCCCTTCACGACGATGACCATCTGCGCGTCCGGATTCTCGTCGTCATCGCCTGGCAGGTTTATGACGAGGCTGTCGAGCAGCGGGCCGTCGGATAGAGCGGCCTGGATGCGCAGTGGGAGTTCCTCGGCATGCGCAGTCTCAATCGAAAGCCCGGACGCGATGTTCAGGGCGGCCCGCTCGTCCGGCGCCTCCGGGGCAGTCTCTGCCGGAGTGGGGTCTCCCCCGGCGAGCACGGCGTCGATAGAGCCTGTGTCCCAACCGACCTCGCGGGCGTACGAGCGGACGGTGTGTGTGACCTTGGAGAAGAGGCCGCGCTCGATGTTGCGCATAGCGCCGCGCTTGACGCCGATTCTCTCGCCCAGCTCCGCCTGGCTGAGTCCGCGCGCTTCGCGGGCCGCCTTCAGTGCGGCGCCCAGCCGTGCCCAGTCTCGCTCCATGTCGCACATCATGCCCTACCTCCATGCAACCCCACAGCTCAGTCTCCGCCGTTTCACCTGCGCATGAACGTTCTTTGTGGGCGCGTTGGGTTGCATTGTGCGCCTGCATCGTGCACCCAGTGCGCCCGCACAACCCTCCCAATGTTCAGTAACTGAGCATCGAGCGGGTTAGAACGCTTGCGGAGCGGGTCAGTGCGTGCTTAGTCTCTGAACGTGACACCGAACGGTACTGCCATCAGAGCCATCCGCGAGGCTCAGAGACTGAGCATCCGAGGGCTTGCCTTGCGCACCGGGCTGAACCGCGGCTACCTCTCCCGCCTCGAGCGGGGCCATATCCGCGAATCGGCTGACCACAAGGTGCGAGCCATCGCGGCGGTGCTGGACGTGCCAGTCGACGCCATCACCCACAAGGAGACGCCGTGACCGCCCAGGCCACGAAGAAGAAGGCGCCCCCCACCGCCGAGGTGGGTGGCCCGGAAGACCTCGTCCTCTACTCGCCGGAGGAGGTCTACGAGAAGCGCTGGCTGCCCTTCTCGCCCCGCACGCTCCGCGACAAGGCCACGCGGCGGGAGATCCCCCACAGCAAGGCCGGGGGCCGGATCAGCTTCAGCCGTCGGCACGTCCGCGAGATCCACGCGGCGTACGAGGTCCGACCGCTGCGCGAGCGCAAGCAGCCCGCCTGACCAGCGCATGAAGCGGGGCCGCTCTGACTTCCCGGCCCGAGCGACCCCAACGGCTTCATCACCTCCAAATCCAAGATCAAGAAGGAGGCTCCACCGTGAGCACCCAGATTACCGACCCCCCGCCCGCCGCCGAGCTGGAGGCGTTGAGGGCCCGGGTCGCCAAGCTGGACCGCAGCGAGACCGCGCTCATCGGCGAGCGCGACCACATGCACGACGTGGCCGACAAGCTCGCCTACGCCATCGCCCCCATCGAGGTCATCGGCGAGCACTCCTCCGCGAACGACCCGTGGCAGAACGCGCTCGACATCGTCACCCCCGCCGCCGAGGTCGACCGGTTGCGGGCCCGGGTCGCCGAGCTGGAGGCCGAGCGGCAGACCACGAACGCCGCGCTGCTCGACGTGACCGTGGCTCTGCGGGCCGCCGAGGGTGAGGCGCCGATGCAGGTGATCCCGGTCGTGGAGAACGTGCCGATCCCGGTGCTGCTGACGGAGATGGACGACTCGGACCGGAGCGTGAAGCCGTGACCGTCCTCGCCTGCCTGTCCATCTCGCTCGTGCTCTACGGCATCGGCTGCATGATCCTCCGCGCCGTCGAGGACGCGCCCCGCATCGCGGCCGCGGTCCGCCACCTGGTCGCCCGCACGGGCGGTGAGGGCCGATGAAGCGCCGCCGCGACAGCAACTCCTTCAGCGACGGCGGCTACTGGCAGCGCCCCGACTCCAGCGGTCGCGCCAGCTCGCTCCGCGAAGCCCGCGACCGGGCCACGTTCGACCACCAGCCCCGGCAGGGCGTCCTCGGCCGCCTCGCCAACAAGCTCCGCGGAGGCAACGCCACATGACCAAGACCGTGCCGGCCGGGGCCGGAGCCCCGGCCACCGGCCGCACGGCCGCACCTCACGTCGCTGCCGCGCTGTACGTCGACCTCGAAGGCCTCCGTGCCCGCTACGAGTGCAGGCGGCCCGGCTGCCCGCACCGCCTGGAAGGCCCCGTCTACAGCACGGACCTGGCCGAGGACGGCAAGCCCATCGGCGTCGCCGGACTCAAGGCCTTCATCGACGGCATCAAGACCGCCCACCTGACCCAGTACCACGGGAGCACCCGTTGACCGACGCTCAGCCCCTCGACCTCCGGGCTTCCGCTCGCGAGCTGCACGACGCCGGACTGTGCGTCCTCCCCATCAAGGCGGACGGCACCAAGAAGCCCGCCGTGTCCTGGCTCCAGTACAAGGTGGAACGGACCACCCCCGCCGACCACGACAGCTGGTTCAGCCGCGACCGCCCGCGCGGCATCGCCGTCGTCTACGGCGCCATCTCCGGCAACGTCGAGATGATCGAGTTCGAGGGCCTCGCCATCCGCGAAGGCCTTCTCAACGCCGCCACCGAGATCATGGACGCATCCGGCCTCGGCGAGGCGTGGGCGGCGATCCTCGGCGGGTGGGTAACCGAGTCGCCGTCCGGCGGTCGGCACTACCGCGTGCGCGTCGAAGGCGGCGACGTCCCCGGCAACACCAAGCTGGCCTCCCGGCTCGCAGAAGAGCACGAGTACACCGATGAGGAGCGACAGCGGCTCCGCGAGAAGCCAAGCGCCCGCATCGTGCGCGTCCTCATCGAGACGCGCGGCGAGGGCGGGTACGGCCTAACCGAACCGTCCGGCGGCACGGTCCACGCTTCCGGCCGGCCGTACGTCCGGGTAGCTGGCGGGCCCGGCACCATCCCGGTCCTCGACGCCGAGACCGTCGGTGCGATCCGGAATGTGCTCCGGATGCTGGACAAGCTTCCCCGGCCCGAGCCCGCGAAGACCGCACCGCGCCCCGCCGCGCCCCGCCCCGACGGCACCCTGCGACCCGGAGACGACTTCGAGGCGCGGGCCTCATGGGAAGAGATCTTGCAGGGCGTCTTCCGGCCCCTGCATACCCGAGGCAGCGAGACCTACTGGGGCTGGGCCGACGGCGTCGGCGGCGTGAAGGCGACAACTGGGCGAGACGAGCACGACCGTCTGTTCGTATTCGCCACCGGAAGTGACTTCCAAGCCGAGGTGCCCTACAGCAAGTTCGGCGCCTACGCGCTGCTCGAGCACAACAACGACCACAAGGCCGCCGCACGGGCCCTCGCACTCCAGGGCTACGGGAGCCGCCGCCTCTCCGCTGTCGGTGGTGGCTCCGGCGCCCCGACGGCAGCCCCCGCCGAGGCGGAAGGCGCCGCCGAGGTCCAGGCCGAGGACGCCGCCGTCCAGGAGGACGAGGGCGACCCGGAAGGCTTCGGCTACGACGTCACGTTCGGCCTGCCCCGGTCCGTCCGCACGCCGTACGGCTACCGGGTCACCGGCATGGGCGTCGAGGTGCTCAGCCCGAACGGAGAGAACTGGACCCGCGTCACCTTCGCCCCCTTGGCCGTCACCGCCACCTTCGAGGACCCCGAAGGCGACCAGTACGTAGAGCTGTCGTGGGTCGACCGCAGCCTGGGGCGTCCCCGCCGCATCTCCCGCATCGTCAGCCGCGAGACCGCGAAGCGCGGCCGCAAGCTGATCGAGACCCTCGGCTCCGCGGGGCTCCCCGCCGTCGAAGGGGACGCCCGGGCCGTCGAGAAGTGGCTCGCCGAGTTCGAGGCGGGCAACGTGGGGCGGATCCCCTCCGAGCAGCTGGCGCGGTGGCTTGGCTGGCAGGACGACGGCACGTTCGTCGCCTCGCCGGAGGACGGCATCAAGGTCGACGTGCCGTTCGAGGAGCAGCGGGGCCCGGCCCGCGCGCACGCCAGGAAAGGGACCCTCGACGGCTGGAAGGAGACCGCCGCCCGGCTGGCGGGCTTCCCCGTGCCGCGCGTGGCCGTCGCGGCAGCGTTCGCCGCGCCGCTCCTCAAGCCTCTCGGTCTGAACAGCTTCACCCTGGACATCTCCAGCCGGTCCACCAAGGGGAAGACCACCGCCCTCCAAGTCGCCCTCAGCGTGTGGGCCGACCCGTCCGAGCACGCCAGCGCCATGTCCAACTGGCGCACCACGCTGTACGCGATCGAGAAGCGGCTGAACCTCGTCCGCGGCATCGTCACCGTCTTTGACGAGACGATGGCCGTCACGGACGACACCCTCATTGACGAGGTGCTGTACCAGCTCCCGATGAACCACGGGAAGGCGCGGTCCGGCGGCGCGTTCGGCAACATGCTGCCCTGGGAAACCATCCTTCTGAGCAGCGGTGAGCGGCCCGCCCTCTCCTTCACCACCAGCCAGGGCGCAGCGGCCCGCATCCTCGGCACAACCATCGCCCCTTTCGGCGACGGCGGCGGCGCGGCTGCCGCTGCCGCCCGCGACGGCGTACTCGCCAACCACGGACACGCCGGCCCCGAGTTCATCCGCTACATCCTCAGCGGCCTCGCTCAGCCGAACGGCAGGGAGAGGCTGCGCGAGCGTCACCGCGCCCTTGTTGACGAGTTCCGCGGCGGCGGCGACATGACGAACCGGCGCGCCCCGATGGTCGCGGCCCTGGTGCTGGCGGAGACCCTGGCGTGTGGCATCGGGCTGCTGCCGTACGAGCCCCTCGCCCACGACGTGTGGCGCCACCTCTTCACGGCCCACAACCCCACCGACAACCGGCCCGAGATGGCGCTGGACGTCGTCCGCGAGTACGTCGCAGGACACTCGCACGAGCTGTACAGCTCGGCCCGCGCGGCGCTCGGTGAGCGCCCGCCCTACTCCGGCTGGCTGGGCGTCCTGACCAACGTCGAGGGCAAGCCCCGGGTGGCGCTGCTGCCCGAGCGTGTACGCCAGATCCTCGCCGCGGCTGGCTACCAGCTCGACGCAGTGGTGGGCAGCTGGGTGGACGCCGGGTACCTGGAGACGCTCAAGAGCCAGCGACCGCCGCACCTGGTGCCCCGCCGTTTCGACGGCACCCGCCCGAAGTGCCTGGCGTTCACGCCCGAGGGCATCGCATTCGGTGACCAGGACGAGGCGGCATGAGGCCCGTCGAGGCGGTGGTACGCACGGGATGCGTACCACCAGCCAGCTCCTACACCCGCAGGTCAGAGCCCTACCGGGGCCGCGCTACAGGGCGGTACGCGGCCGCCCGGAAATGGCACCCCTCGGGGGCGGGCGCGCCTGCGCGTGCCCGCGCGCGTGCCCGTGTGCGTGCGCACACACATCGACCTGTCTCTGTTTCTGCGTACCTGCGTACCACTCCCTCTAGAGAGAGACATAACAGCAGGTCAAAGACCCTTTGGGTCCGGTACGCAGCCGGTACGCAGCCGGTACGCAGCGCGTACCGCCCCCTCTCCTCTCCACTCGAATCGAGGTGACCCATGTCCTTCACCCCTCGGCCGTACCAGCTCGAAGCCATCGAGACCCTGCGCCAGGGCTGGGCTGACGGCAGGAACCGCCTGGCCGTCGTCTTGCCCACCGGCGCCGGTAAAACGGTCGTCTTCTCCCACCTGGCCCACCAGATGCTCGACAGCCTCGACGGCCGCCGGGCGCTTGTGATCGCCCACCGCGAAGAGCTGATCGAGCAGGCCGCTTCCAAGCTCCTGGCGGTCGACCCCATGCTGCGCGTCGGCATCGTCAAGGCCCAGCGCGACCAGCACCACGATGCCGACGTGATCGTGGCCAGCGTCCAGACTCTGGCCGTGCCTCGACGGCGCGAGGCAATCCGGGACATCGGCCTGATCATCGTGGACGAGTGCCACCACGCGGCCGCGACGACCTACATGGAGGTGCTGCGCCACTTCGGGGCCTGGGACGGCGTGCCGACAGCGGGCTTCACCGCGACGATGACCCGCACCGACGGCGGCCTGGCCGACGTCTGGGAGGACGTCGTCTACCGCCTGGACATCCTCGACATGATCGGCGACGGCTACCTGTGTGACGTCCGCGGCAAGGCCATCACCGTCGACACCCTCGACCTCAACAAGGTGAAGACGCGGGGCGGCGACCTGGTCGACGGACAGCTGGGCAAGGCGCTGGAGGACTCCGGAGCCTTGGACGCCATCGCCAAGGCGTATGCCGACCACGCGGCTGACCGACCCGGCGTCGTCTTCACGCCGACCGTGGCGACCGCCCAGGGCGCCGCCGCAGCGCTGCGATCGGCCGGTATCACCGCCGCCCCGGTGTGGGGCGAGATGAGCCGGGACGACCGGCGCGCGACACTCGCCCGGTACGAGGCGGGCGACGTGCAGGTGCTCACCAACTGCATGGTTCTGACGGAAGGGTTCGACGCGCCGCACACCAGCTGCGCCGTCATCGCCCGCCCCACCAAGTCGGCGGGCCTGTACGTGCAGATGGCCGGCCGCGCGCTCCGCCCGGCCCCTGGGAAGCGCGACGCACTCCTGCTCGACGTCATGGGCGCCGCGAGCCGCCACAAGCTGGCCTCGATGGTCGACCTGACCGAGCGGGAGATCGGCGAGGCCGAGAGCGGGAAGAGCCTGCGGCAGGTCGCTGAGGAACACGCAGCGGCCGAGAAGCGGCGAACGGTGGCCACGCGGATCCAGACCGAGGAGATCAATCTGTTCGGCGCCTCGAAGATCCCCTGGCTGCGTACGCCCTCCGGGACATGGTTCGT
Organism: Streptomyces sp. NPDC019937; assembly: GCF_040631655.1. Taxonomy (NCBI): domain Bacteria; kingdom Bacillati; phylum Actinomycetota; class Actinomycetes; order Kitasatosporales; family Streptomycetaceae; genus Streptomyces; species Streptomyces sp. NPDC019937. The sequence continues at coordinate 68,748 of NZ_JBEYAL010000043.1, read as the reverse complement.
CCGGCTGACGTCCGCCATGTTCCTGTTCCTCGAACGCGACCCGGAGACCCGGCTGTACCGGGTACGGCGGTGGACCGAGGCGTACGGCGTCCGCTCGCCCAAGAACGACGTGGCTCGGCCCCTCGCTGAAGCCCTCATCTGGCTGGAGAAGCAGGCCGTCGCCGCCCCCGGCGCGCTCAGCGAACGCCAGGCCCCGTGGAGGTCCGGGCGCCCGAACTCGAAGCAACTGGGGCTGTGCCGCCGTCTCGGCATCGAGGTACCGCGCGGCAGCACGGCTGGCGAGGTCTCCGACCTCATCGACCAGGACCGCGTCGACCGTGCCCTCGCCCAGCTGCGTATCCCCGCCGCGTAGTGGTCCGGGCCTGTCGCTATCAGGCCCGGACCATCACCCATCACATCACGGAGGAAGCCATGACCGAACGTCCCGGCGGTTCGCGCCACACCGCCGACACGATCACTGACGACGCCCTCGACGAGCTGTACAACAACACGTCTCGGGCCTGGCGCCGCGGCGACCGTTGGAAGGTGAAGGCTCTCGAGGTACGAGCCGAGCGGGACCAGCTGCTCGCCGAACTCGGCGGCCGCGACGACGAAGCCCGCGAACGCTGGATCCAGAAGCAGCTCGAAGAGACCGGCCTGCGCGCCATGGACTTCCGCAACGGCGCCGAGATGGAGCTGGAGCCCGCCCGCGAGCTGCTGGCCCACTGGGTCGCCGCCGCGCGGACGATGCTGGGCGACGCGCCGAACTACACCGAAACGCGGCTGTCGATGGATGTGAAGGTCGCGGAGTCGCCGGAGCTGTACACGCTCGTTGTCCAGCGGCACGGGCCTGGCGTGCTCACCCCGCACGAGGCACGGCAGCGCGCGGAAGGGGCACTGGCCGCGGTGCTGGGCATCGTGTCCGCCTGGTGCGTCGAGTCCAACGACGTCGGCGGCATCGACGCCGGTGACCTCGCGTGGCGACTGGAGCAGGCCGGGCACCCGCTGCCCGATGAGGACGGCACCGACGCTGCCCCGGCCGAGAAGAGCGACCGGTGACGGCCCGCTGCCGCGGCTGCCATCGTCCTCTCCGCCGACCCAGCCCAGACGGCTACGGCCCCAAGTGCCGCCGGACTCAACGCTTGCGGAGCCCCCGCTGGCCCGTCCACTACCGCGGCCGCAAGGTCCGCACCCTGCCCGACATCGCCAACTACCAGGAGGCCCAGACCCCATGACCGACACCACTACCAACCCGTACGGCGACCCCACCCAGTGGGACGAGATCCCCGACGGCTGGACCGAGGCATTCACCACGGCGATCGAGGCCCACGGACACACCGTCACCGAGGCCCACGAGTCCGCCATCACCATCGACGTGCCCGGCCTGGACGAGGGCCACGAGTGGTACATCGGCTGTCCGAACTTTCACGGCATGTGGGGCTACGGCATCGCCGACGAGCGCGGCGTCGCCGACAACGTGACGTGGATCAACGCTGACGCCGCCGACCCGCAGGACATCGCCGACCACGTCCACGCCATCCTCACCGGCGCCCCGATGGAACGCGGCTGGATGTCCGGCTCCTGCGCGGTGTGGCTGCCCGAGACGAAGCCCGCTACCTGACCGCCCTGCCCGGCCGCCGTCCACGCGGCCGGGCTCCGAGCCCGGGTGGCGGAACGGCAGACGCTGCCGCCTTAAAAGCGGCCGCCCACCAGGGCGTGCGGGTTCGAATCCCGCCCCGGGCACTCCCGACCTCGACCGACCGACGAAGGACCAACCGATGACCGACACCAGCCCGGCCGCCGACTCGGACCAGTGCGGACTGTGCGAGCGGGAGTTGCAGAACGACTACCTGTGCCCGGGCTGCACTCGGGCGACCGGCGAGCGGCTCGATCGGATGCCGAAGCTGTACGGTGCGCTCGCCGCGTTCCTCCCGCCGCCCGGGCGTCGCCCCGAGTACGGGCGGTCGGGTGGTTCCGAGGCGCCGTTGCCGGTAGCCGAGCCTGCGCTGACCCTTCGCGGCCCCGGCGGGATCGTCGGCGTCCTCGAGGACTGGCGCAGCGCGATGCAGGCCGACCGAGGCTGGGGAGCGCCAGCGTTGCGGGGCGCGAGCGAGGACCGGGTACGCGCGGCCGCGCGAGGTCTGAGCCTCAACCTGGAGTGGATCGCCAGCAGCTGGCCGATGGCCGGCGCCTTCGCCGAGGAGATCCGCGCCCTGGAGCGGTCGGTGCTGTCGGTCGTCAGCCCGCCCGAGAAGACGCGGCGACTCGGGAAGTGCATCACGCTGGTGGGCGACGGCTCGCGGTGCGGCGCCGTGCTGCGGGTTCCGTCGGGAGTGGCTGAGGTGCGGTGCCATTGGTGCGGCGCGTCCTACCCCCCGTCTTCCTGGCTGGAGTTGGCCCGTGCGCAGCAGGAAACCCCTTGCAATCTAACCCTGGGTTAGTTACGCTCCAGGGGATGGACGCGAAACCCTGGCGGGAACGGGTCCGCGGGGAAGACGAGCTGGTGGAACAGCTCCAACTCCTCGTATCCGAATCCGCGAAGCGACGGGCGGAAGCCCTGCGCGAAGGCGTGGACGAGCTCGGGTCGGTCGCGGAAGTCGCGCGCGATCTCGGCAAGAGCTGGAACGCCGTCTACAACGCGCTGAAGAAGCAGGAGACGAAGAAGCGTCCGCCTGGTGGAACGGGCGGCGCGACAACCGAATAGCGAAGCAGGGGCCGGGCGACAGCTCCCCCGGGTGGTGGAACACCCGAGGAGCGGCCGCGTCGCCCGACCCCCTGACCGAAGTACCACCTGATGTGAGCAGGAGGACTCGGCTATGGCTAACTTTGCCATGCCTGCGCGCCCCGACGCGCCCCCGCCCGACCGGCGCACCGTCGCGGTCGGCATCATCCGCAGCGGCATCGTCACGACCGTGCGCGCGGCGGCCGGCCTCTCCGAGGCCCGCCGCGGCGACCGGCCCGCCGCCGACCGCTCGGCGGTGACCGGATGAGCACCCCGATCCCCGAGCCGATCGCCGACCTGCTGCGCGCGGTCCGCGAGGCGCTCGATATCCCGCACCCGGCCACCTTCGGCGACAGCGAGCAGCACGGCCGTGTCCTGACCAACCGGGTCATGCACACGGTGGTCGCCCTGCACGGCGTCCTCGACAGGCAGACGCCGGGCCTCGGCATCGAGTGGACCACCGACTACCTGCGCGCCCGGCTCGCCGAGCACCCGCCGACCGGTTACCACCACGCCGGTGCCCGCGCCCCGCGCCAGGACGGGGGGCAGCCGTGAAGCTCCCCACCTTCGTGCCCTCGGTCCCGGTCGCGATCGAGGCCGCGCGCGAATACCTCGCCCAGGCCGAGGCCGTCGACATCCACGACCACGGACGCGTCATCGAGTCGCACGCCTCCCTCACCGTCGCCCTCGGCCAGCTGCTGGCCGCGCTCGACGCCGAGCAGGGGGTGAACCAGTGAAGCTGCCGCAGATCTTCCGCTCCACCCCGCCCGCGGCCCCGATCCGCGCCGAGGCCCCGCTGAACTCCAAGAGGGTCCAGGACGCGTCGGTCGAGCAGTGCCGCGAGGACTTCGTGATTGGCGCCCCGCTGCGCGACGCGTTCGACGCCCGCGCCCGCGCCCGACGAGGCGGGAGCGCTGGCTGATGCGGCTCTTCTGCGGCGTCCTGCTCATCGCCGAACTCATTCTCCTGGCCGTGGCCGCCGTCCTCCGCGCCACTGCCTGAACCACCCCTGCGCCGGGCCCACCCGCCGCCGGGTGGGCCCCGGAAGGACCCGATCCATGAACCACAGCATCCAGCAGACCCTGACGTCTGCCTCGACCGCCTGGCGGGCCGCGCTGACCGTTGTGTCGCTCGCTGCGATCGCCACCACCGGATGGTCCCTGTACGCCGTCGCCCGCCACTACGACGCCCCCGACTTCATCGGCTACGCGGCCGTTGCCGTGTTCGATGGCGCCGCGTACGCCTGCCTCCACCTCGCCAGCGAGGCATCCAAGGCGGGCCGCTCAGCTGCCGGAGCCCGTCTGGCCGCGCTCGTCATGACCGGCACCTCGGTCTACCTGAACAACTTCCACGCCGACCTCATCGGCGGCGGCCTCGCTGCGGCCCTTCTGTTCTCCGTCCCCACCCTCGCCCTGCTCGCCGTCAGCGAGCTGTCCTGGGCCGGACCCCGGGCCGCCGCACGGGCCGAGCTGGGCGAGCGCCCGTTTCGGCTCCCCGCGTTCGGCGGCTGGGCTTGGCTTCTGGCCCCGCGTCGCGCTGGCCGCACGGTGAAGCAGCGCGCGGTGGACCACATCGAGCACGGCGGACAGACGCCTCCAACAGCCCCCGCCCCGGCGCCCTCGCGCCGCGCGACCGACATCCTGCGTGACCGCTTCGCCGAGATGGACCCGGCTGATGCGGTCCGCATCGCCCATGATGCGCAGCCTGATATGCCCCCGGGCGAGCTGGCCGCGCTCCTCGTCACCTACGGCGTGATTGTTGACGCCGTGCAGGTCGCCCTCGTCCTCAACGGCCGCCCGCCGAGCATCGACCTCGACCGCGACGACCAGCGTGATGCGGATGATGCGCAGCATGATGCGTCGCAGGTCCCGGCCCTGCCACCTGTCACCAAGTCGCAAGCGATCATCGATGCTGCCGCCCACCTCGGCGCCGCTGCGCGGGCAGCCGACATCGCTGCCCGCGTCCAGCGCATCAACCGCATCACGGTGGACCCCGGGTACGTCCGCGCGGTCCTTTCCCGCGAGGCGAAGAAGGCGGCCCGCGAGGCGCGCGAGGACGAGGGCGTGGGCCAGGGCGGGGGCGGATACGCATGAACGACCCGCGCCCCGTCCCGCCGCCGCCCAGCTACCCGCCCACTGTCGGCATCTCCGCCCCGGACGAGCCGCGCGACGCCGAAGAGCCCGGGCCCGAACGCCCGGCCGGCGCCGACCGGCTGCCGCACTGGCGATCACGAAAGCCCGTGCTGGCCACACCTGCCAACGAGCCGGACGAGTCCGAGGACGAGCTGGACGAGGACTCGGAGGACCTGGTCGAGGACGACCAGGACGACCACCCCGAGGAAGACGAGACCGAGGACGACGAGGCGGACGCCAAGTCCGGCCCGCCCCGCAAGGGCAAGGCCGCCAAAAAGAAGCCCGGGAAACGCTCCTCAGACCGTGAGCTGCGCGTGATCGCGTTCAACGGCGTCGCGGCTGGGGTCGGCTACGGGGTGGGCCTCGTCCCGGTCTTCGGGCAGTGGCTCCCCGCCGCCGAGCAGGCCGCGACCGGCATGGTCGGCCTCGTCCTCGCCGCCAGCGGGGCGGTCGCCACCTGGAAGCTGACCGGCCACCCGGCCGTCCGTCCCATCCTCCCGTACGTCTCCGTGTCCCGAACCCTCATCAGCGTGGGCGCCGCCGAACTCGGGCGCCGCTTGGCGCCGGCCGCCGTGGCGTGGATCAACCAAAACGGCGCGCAGTGGGGGCTCGGCGCCAGCGCCGTCTCCCTGCTGCTCACCGCGGGCGGCATGTGCGGCGGCCTCTGGTGGTTCGCCGACCGCCGGGCCCGGGCCTGGCACTGGACCGCCCGTCTCGTCGTCCGGATCCCGCTCGCTTCCGCGCTCCTCGCCACCGCCCTGTACGCCCCGGGCGCCACCTCTTGAAAGGCACTCACGTGACCTGGTACCTCTCCGCCCCGGCCGCCGTGCAGGGCATCACCAACGGGCAGCTGCTCGGCCCGATCACCCTGTCCGGCGGCGCCTTGGCGTCCACGATCGTCCTCGGTCTCGGGGTCCGCGGAAGCGACCGCATCAAGATCGACAGCAAGGAAAAGGCCGGATGGACCGGCATCGTCACCGGCACCCTCTACATGGCCGCCGGCGGCGCCTGGGCCGACATCGGCAGCGGCGCGGGCAGCATCCCCACCTCCGTCCTCGGCTCCGACAGCGGCCTCGGTGACCCGGGCCTGGGCGGCATTGCACTCTGCCTGACGCTCCTGACCTTCGGCCCCCGGTGGAAGCGCAAGATCTGGCCCGCGCTGTTGGGGATCTCCGACGCCGTGGTCTACGGCCAGGCGGCCGGTGTCTGGGGCATCCTCATCAACATCATCCGCATGGCTGTTGGCCACGTGACCGGCGGCGCGTGATGAGCCTGAAGGACGAGCTGTTCATCCCCTTCCGTGGCGCGGCCGGCGCCTGGCAGGACCTCGCGGCAGGGTCGGGAGTGCTGATCCGGTGTTCCTGTCGGGGCATCCGGCGAGTGCTCGGGCTGCTGTGGCGGGCGACCTGGAGCGGGGCCACGTTCGCCGACCGGGTGGAGTCCTTGGGGATCGCGGCCCTGATCGGCGCTGCCGGGCTGGCGGTCGCGGCCGGGGGCGTGGGCCTGCTCGTGTGGGTGGCCAGCCCGTACGCGCCGGTGATCAGCGGCGTGGGCGTGCTCGGGTGGCTGGTCGCAGCGTGGGCGGTCGCTCCCCCGAGGGAGACCACCACCCAAAACGATCAAGAAAAGTTGCCAGGGGAGCAGCCCACCGAAACGGCTGCCCCGGCTGAGGACCACCGCGGCGCGGAACGGTGGCTCGTGCGCCTGGTGCTCGTGGGCGTGCGTGACGCCGTCGCCGCCGGGCGCAAGGGCGTTCACCTCGCCACCATCTTGGAGTCGACCGACGTCGACTGGGACGTCGCCACGCTGCGCCAGCACTGCCAGCGCCTCGACATCCCCACCAAGAAGATCAACATCCGTGGTCAGGGGTCCACCTGGGGCGTCCACGTGGATGAGCTGGAAGGGGTCCTCGGCGGGCCCGTTGAGGCCGCCCTCGCCGCGCTCGATGCAGGGCCCGCTGGAGGCCCCGTCGAGGGGGCGGATGAGGGCCCCGCCCGGGCCGGGGAGGAGGCCCCCGCCGAGGCCCCGCCCGAGACCGCCCCGCGACCCACCCTCGCCGGGCTTCTGGGGGCCGCTGCCAACCCCTCCCCTGGGACCACGGCGTGACCCCGACCGCCCCCCGGTTGCTGCCCAGCAATCACCCATCTGACCTGCGCATCTATCACCCCATCAACCACCCATCCACCGCCCCGTCTACCACCCCATCAACCGCCGGAGATAACACCGTGCCGCACCACTACCGCTGCCCCGTCTGCGCTATCAGATCCCGCCCGTACTGGACCCGCGCCGGGGCCGAGGAGCACGGCCGCGCCCACCGCCGCCGGTACCACGGAGGCGACCACCCCGACGGCGAGCGCATCCAGCACCTGCCCCACCGGACCCCGGAGCGCGGCGAGGTCATCGCCGTGGCCCTCGTCCTGGCGCTCCTCGCGCTGGCCCTGCTCCTCAAGTAGCCCGTCCCCCGTCCATCGCGATCAAGAGACAGGAGCGCCGCCATGGAGTACTGCGAAGACTGCGGCTGGTGGACCAAGCCGCGCTGCGGGCACTGACCCGCACCCATACGCCGAGGGCCGCCCGATCACGCGAACGGGCGGCCCTCGCGGGCATCATGGAGCCATGGAGCAGCCCATCCTCGTGGACCCCTACGCCGCCCAGGCCGCCACCGGCATCAAGCCCGGCACCATCCGCCAGTGGCTCCGCCGTGGCCGACTCGCCCACCACGGCTACGACCGCGACGGCCGCGCCCTTGTCGACCTCGAAGAGCTCCAAGACCGGCTGACCGCCAACGCTGCTTGACCATCTCCCTGACCTGCTGTAACACTCAAGGCACGTCAGCCGTGCCCGCAGCCAGCTGACCAGCACTTCGAAGGCCCCGACTACATCCCCCGGTCGGGGCCTTCGCCGTGCCCGATGCAGGGAGATGGCCATGCCCCGCCGAGCACTCCAGGTCTGCCCCACCCCCGGATGCCCCACCCTCACACAGGGGGGACGCTGTGAGCGCTGTCAACAGAGAGCCAGCCAAGGGCGACGCAGCCCAACTACCAAGGGGTACGACACGCGATGGCAGCGCACCAGGGCTGCGTACCTGCGTGAGCATCCCTACTGCGAGTGCGAGGAGTGCATGACATTGCCCGCCTTGCTGCGTCCCCGAGCTACCGAGGTGAACCACCGCGATGGGCTCGGACCGTTGGGCCCAAGGGGACATGACTGGACGAACCTGCAAGCCATGACCAAGGCTCACCACTCACGCGAGACAGCGAGGCACCAGCCAGGAGGCTGGAATGATCGCGCACAGTGACCACAGAGTCATGCGAGGCAAACCCGCAGGTCAGAGGCTTGATGGATCGAGAAAGCGCAGGTCACGGGGGTGGGGGGTGACCCCCGGCGAGTAGGGGTTCCCGAACGCCGGGGAGGGCTCTGAGGAGTCCGTCAGGTTCAGAAGATGCGAGCCGATCACGCAAGGTGACGGCGATCGGTGCTGCGCAACGCAGTGCGGAGGAGTGATCGACTATGCCCAAGGGTGGAGCCCGCGCTGTTTCCGGACCGCCGCCAGACCCGAACGCTCTGCGTCGTAATCGCCCGTCGGACAAGGCCGGGTGGACGACGCTACCGGCCGAGGGCCGCGCGGGCGGGCCGCCGGCCTGGCCGCTGGCGGCGATGACGGACCGCGAGTTCGAGCTCTGGCGGGACGTGTGGGCCAAGCCGCAGGCTGTTGCGTGGGAGGTCCTCGACCAGGGCTACGAGGTCGCGCTGTTCGTGCGCGCGCTGGCGCAGGCCGAGCAGCCGGACGCCAAGGTGGACCTGCAGCGGGTGGTCCGCCAGTACCTGGACAGCCTCGGCCTGTCGGTGCAGGGGATGCTGCGTAACCGTTGGAAGATCGCCCCGGCCGCAGAGGTGGAGACGTCGGCCGAGCTGGTGGACGCTCCCCGGCGCCCGAGCGCGCGTGACCGGCTGAGGATCGTTCCCCGTGGCGAAGGCGAATGACCCTGGGTTCGTTGTCGACTTCCCCACGATGTGGGTGGTCCCGGACTGGATCGAACATCACTGCCCGGTGCCCGATGGGTTCCGCGCTGGCCAGGACCTGGAGCTGTACGACTGGCAGCTGTGGTGCACGGTCAACCACTACCGTGTGCGCCCGAGTGCGCGCGTGGGCCAGCTGGCGCCGGCGTTCCACTACCGGCGCTCGCAGGTCGTCGCGCCGCAGAAGACCGGCAAGGGTCCCTGGTCGGCGACGATCGTCCTGGCCGAAGCTGCGGGCCCTGTCGTCTTCAACGGCTGGGCCCAAGGCGGGGAGCGCTACCGGTGTGCGGATCATGGATGCTCGTGCGGCTGGTGGTACGAGTACGAACCGGGCGATCCGATGGGCATCCCGTGGCCAACACCGCTGATCCAGCTGACAGCCACCAGCGAAGACCAGGTGGCCAACGTGTATCGGCCCCTGCAGAACATGGTGAAGCTGGGGCCGTTGTCGGATCGGCTGCGAGTGGGCGAGGAGTTCACCCGGGTCGGCGATACGGGCCGCATCGACGTGGTCACGTCGTCGGCCCTGTCCCGTCTGGGCAACCCAATCATCTTCGCCATGCAGGACGAGACCGGGCTCTACACCGATGCGAACAAGCTCCGCCGGGTCGCCGAGACCCAGCGCCGCGGCACGGCCGGTATGGGCGGCCGGTCCATGGAGACGACGAACGCGTGGGACCCGTCCGAGGACTCCGTAGCCCAGCGGACCAGCGAGGCGAAGGCGCGGGACATCTTCCGCTACCACCCGCAGGCCCCGAAGACGCTGTCGTACGGCAACAAGCGGCAGCGCCGGAAGATCCACACGGTGGTGTACGCGGGCAGCGCGCACGTGGACCTCGACGCGATCGAGGCCGAGACGGCTGAGCTGCTGGAGAAGGACCCGGCGCAGGCTGAGCGGTTCTTCGGTAACCGCTGCGTCGCCGGTTCGGCTGGGTGGCTCGACGGGACAAAGTGGGCCGCCAAGGCCAAGCCCCGCCGCGTACGGCCGATGACCCGGATCGTGCTGGGCTTCGACGGCTCCGACATGGACGACTGGACCGCGATCAGGGCCGAGACGATGGACGGCTATCAGTTCACCCCGCTGTACGGGGGGAACGACGAACCGACCATCTGGAATCCCGCGGACTACGGCGGCCAGGTCCCGCGCGCGGAGGTACGCGCGGCCATGGACCAGCTGATGAACCGGTACGACGTGGTGCGGCTGTACGCGGACCCGCCGTACTGGGACACCGAGGTGGACGAGTGGGTGGACCTGTACGGCGAGGAGCGGGTGGTGCGCTGGTACACCCGCCGCCTGGTGCAGATGCACGCGGCGTGCGAGCGGCTGAAGACCGACGTCCTGAAGCGGAACACCGCCGACGGGCAGCGGGCGGCCGCGTTCACGCACGACGGGTGCGAGATGACGCTGCAGCACGTCGCCAACACCCGCCAGGCCGAGCGGCCTTCCGGGCTGTACGTGCTCCGTAAGGCGAGCCCGGCCCAGAAGATCGACATCGCGGTATCCAGCGTGCTGGCGCACGAAGCGCTGGGCGACGTCATCGCGGCCGGCCTGGCTGAGAAGGAAGAGAGCTACTTCTACTCCGCGTAAGGAGGTCCGTATGGCGACGCTGGCGCGTGCGCTGCAGCTGGTCGCGCTGCTGGAGGGCGAGCTGATCCGCCGGCGCGGGGAGATCGACCGGAACGACGACTACTACCGCGGCAAGCAGCCGCTGAAGTTCGCCTCGGATGAGTTCGCGAAGTTCCACGGCGACCGCTACCGCGACTTCTCCGACAACTGGGTGCAGGTGGTCGCCGACAGCCCTGTCGAGCGGCTGACCGTGACCGGCTTCCAGGCAGCAGGGGAGGAGCGGGCCGACAAGGACCTGTGGGAGGTGTGGCAGGTCAACGGACTGGACGCCGATTCGCAGCTCGGGTTCCTCGGCGCGGTGAACTCCGCCCGGTCGTTCGTGCTGGTGTGGGGGGACCCGGACGACCCGGACATGCCGGTGGTCACCTTCGAGGACGCAGGCCAGTGCATCGTCGCGTACGAGCCCGGGTCCCGGCGGAAGCGGCGGGCGGCGCTCAAGCGCTGGCAGGACGGCGGCCAGGACTTCGCGACCCTGTACCTGCCCGATGAGGTGTGGAAGTTCTCCCGGCCGCTGGCCCGGCAGGAGAAAAGCCCGCAGATGGCGGACGTGGACGAGGAGCTGCGCCGCTGGGCGCCGCGGGAGTTGGCCGAGGAACCGAACCCTCAGCCCAACCCCATGGGCGTGGTGCCGATGGTGGAGCTGCCGAACAAGCCCATGCTGGTGGCTGATCCGATCAGCGACGTGTCCGGCGTGGTGGCCATGCAGGACGCGATCAACCTGGTGTGGGCGCAGCTGTTCACCGCGAGCGACTACGCGTCGTTCCCGCAGCGGGTCGTCCTCGGCGCCGAGCGGCCGATGATCCCCAAGCTCAACTCGGCCGGGGAGATCGTCGGTAAACAGCCGGTCGACCTCGAGAAGTTCGCGGTGGAGCGGGTGCTGTGGATCACCGGCAAAGACGCCAAGCTCGCAGAGTGGCAGGCCGCGAACCTGGCCGCATACACCTCGATCATCGAGGTCGCCGTCGGGCACCTGGCAGCCCAGACCCGTACCCCGCAGCACTACCTGATCGGGAAGATGGCCAACTTGTCCGGCGATGCGCTGCTGGCCGCCGAGACGGGGCTCGTCAAGCGGGTGGACGAGAAGAAGCTGTGGTTCGGCCAGGCACTGCGGGAGGTCGCACGGCTGATCGCGCTGGCGCGCGGCCAGGACGCGAAGGCGAAGGCGCTGCGCTCGGGGCATGTGATGTGGGCGGACTCCGAGTCGCGGTCCTACGCGCAGCTGGCCGACGCGCTGGTGAAGCTGAAGGACATCGGGTTCCCGTTCGAATGGCTGGCGTTGAAGTACGGGCTGACGCCGACCGAGGTGGCCGATGTGGTGGCGATGCGGGAGCGGGAGGCCGAGGCCGATCCGGTTGCCGAGATCACGCGCATGATGGCGCAGAACCCCGGCCGCCCGCCGACCGAGGCGGCCTCAGCAGGGCAGCCGCCCGCGGACGCTGTGGACGCGGCGTGAGCCCGTCGCCGCAGGCGGCCGCGCACCAGGAGAAGCGCGCGCAGCTCGCCGCGACGACCGCCCGGGCGGCGGGGAATGTTTGGCAGCGGGTCGGCAGCGAGGACGTGCGCGGCTCGTGGACGCGGCTGCTGCCCGAAGCCCTGGCGATCCTGACGGGGGCGCAACTGGCCGCGTCACGGTCGGCGGAGCCATGGCTGGAGCAGCTGCTCGGCCGCGATGACGAGCGGGCCGAGTCGGACCTGCTCGTCCCTGAGTCGCTGACGGGCGTCGCTCCGGACGGGCGGTCGCTGGCCGAGCTGCTGATGTATCCCGTGTGGGCGGTCCTGCACGCGATCGGCGAGGGCCTGCCGCTGGTGGCCGCGTTCGCGCGGGGGCGGGCGCTGCTGGATCTGCTGGTGCGCACGGTCGTGGCGGATACCGGGCGGGCGGCGGACCTGGTGGCGATGATCGTGCGCCCGGCGATCACGTCGTATGTGCGGGTGGTGGAGCTGCCCGCGTGCGCGCGGTGCATCCTGCTGGCCGGGCGCGAGTACGGGCTGACCACCGGCTTTGAGCGGCACCCGCGGTGCGACTGCACGATGGAGCCGGTCACCCGCACTCACCAGCCCCAGCCGGTCGACGCGATGGATGTCTTCCGGCAGATGAGCCCCGAGCAGCAGCACAAGGTGTTCGGCGAGGCCGCCGTGAAGGCCATCGCCGACGGGGCCGACATCACCCAGGTGGTCAACGCGCGCCGCGGAATGACCACCGCGACCCGGTACGGGCGGAAGATCCAGGCCACGACCGAGGGCATCACCCGCCGCGGCATCGCTGGCAGCCGCCGAGCGAAGTTCGAGCGGCGGGCCGGCGCGCGGTACGCGACGGCCAAGGCGCCGCGGCTGATGCCCGAGGAGATCTACCGCCTCGCCGATGACCGGGAGCACGCCATCCGGCTGCTGTGCCGGAACGGCTACATCGTTTGACTCGCTCGCGCGCAACGCGCGGGCCCTCACCCGCAACGGGAGAACCCCATGAGCATGCCCCTGCCCGTACACCCGCTCACCGGCGCCACCGCTGTGGGCTGGCGCAAGCCGCGCCCCGGCGAGGACCCGGACCGGCTGTATCCGATCTGGCCCGTCCTCGGCGGCGCCAAGGACGACAGCGGCGACGACGACGGCCAGGGCGACGACGCCGACGACAACGACAACGACGACGCCGGTGGTGACGACGACGCGGGCGACGGTCAGGGCGACGACGCCGATGACGGGGCCGATGATGACGACGCGGACCCCGAGGGCGCCGACCACCTCGGCGACCCGGGCAAGCGCGCCCTGGCCAGCATGAAGGGCAAATGGCGTTCGGAGCGGGACAAGCGGCGCGCGCTGGAGAAGCAGGTGGCCGACAGCGCGGCCGGTGACAAGGCCGCGGCCGAGCGGCGCCAGATCGAGCAGGACGCGTTGGCCAAGGCCAACGTGCGGATCGTGCGGGCGGAGGTGCGGGCCGCGGCCGCGCGCAAGCTCGCCGACCCGGCCGACGCCCTGAAGTTCCTCGACCTCGATCAGTTCGAGGTGGACGACGACGGCAACCTCGACAGCGAGGAAGTCGCCGAGGCGATCGAGGAACTGATCAAGAACAAGCCCTACCTGGCAGCCGCAACGGCCAAGAGGTTCCAGGGCACTGGCGACGGCGGCGCAGCGCGCAAGGCGAGCCGGCCGAAGCAGCTCACCGAGAACGACCTCAAGACCATGTCCGCCGAGCAGATCGTCAAGGCCCAGGACGAGGGCCGTCTGGATGACCTGCTCGGGGCTGGCTGACCCAGAAGGGCAACACCATGGCAATCACCCGTTTCCGGCCGGAGATCTGGTCCGCCAGGCTCCTGGTCGCCCTGCGGAAGGCGCTGGTCTACTCCGGCCCGACCGTGGTCAACCGGGACTACGAGGGCGACATCGCCGAGGCTGGCGACACCGTCCGCATCACCTCGATCTCCGACCCCACGATCGGCACCTACCTGCCGAACTCCACCACCATCACGCCCGAAGAACTCAACGACGCGCAGCGCACCCTCGTGGTCGACCAGTCGAAGTACTTCGCGTTCAAGGTCGATGACGTGGACAAGCGGCAGGCCAAGGGGAACGTGATGCCCGAGGCCATGTCCCGGGCGGCCTATCGGCTGGCCGACACCGTCGACCAGTACGTGGCCGGCCTCTACACCGGCATCGTGGCGGGCAACGTGATCGGCTCGACCGGTTCCCCGGTCAACACCTTCACCACCCCCACCGACGCCTACGACAAGATCCTGGTGCCGCTGCGCACCCGCCTGTCGAAGGCGAACGTGCCCACCACGGGCCGGTTCGTCGTGGTCTCACCGGAGCTGCACGCCTCGCTGCTGCTGGATGGCCGGTTCATCAAGGTCAACGAGTCCGGCACCGACACCAGCCTGCGTAACGGCATGGTCGGCCGCGCCGCGGGGTTCGACATCCTCGAGTCGAACAACGTGCCCGTGCCCTCCGGCGACACCCAGGTCATCATCGCGGGCGTCAACTCGGCCATCAGCTTCGCCGAGCAGATCAACAAGACCGAGGCATACCGGCCCGAGTCGTCCTTCAGCGACGCCATCAAGGGCCTGGCCCTGTATGGGGCCAAGCTGGTGCGCCCGGACTGCCTGGCCGCCGCCTACATCGACCCGGCGTAACAGGAGGACTGGAGACCATGGCGCGTACCGCTGTCGCGTACAGCAACCTGATCCCGAACGGCAACCTCGCCGACCCGGCCGGCACCGCGACCAACGCGGGCGCGGGCAACGGGCACGTCATCCCGGCGACCCAGCCCGGTGCCGACGCTCTGCCCGAGCTGACGATCCTGCGGGTGACCGCCGGGGCCACCGGCGGGAACGTCACCGTCAAGGCCGGCACCAACCCGCCCGCCATCGCCGCGGGACAGGGCGACCTGGTGGTGGCCGTCGCCAACTCGGCCACCCAGTGGATCGGCCCGTTCGAGTCCGGCCGGTTCCTGCAGAACGACGGCTCGATGCTGGTGGACATCGCCACCGGCTTCGTCGCCGGAACCATCACCGCCTTCCGCGTCCCGAGGAACACCTGATGGCCGAGATGACGATCCACATCCAAGGGGAGGGCGGGCAGGTCATCGCGATGGACCTGCCCCTGCCCGACCACATCGCCGACCGGCTCACCAAGGGCCAACTGCGACGCGTCAACGCCGACGGCTCCCCGTACCTCGGCGGGCCGTCGCCGTCGGCTCCCGCCGACGAAACCGGCGGCGGGAGCGCACTCACCAACGGGGTGCCCCCGCGGCCGGCCGCGGGCGCGCGCAAGGCGGACTGGGTCGGCTGGGCCGTCGCCGTCCACGGCCTGGACCCCGAGGTAGCCGAGGGCATGACCAAGGGCGATCTGCAGGACTTGCCCGACCAGCCCGCCCCCGACGGCGAGTCGACCGGCCGGGACAGCGACCTGACCGCCGGCCGCTCGCCGCGCCCGGACGAGGACGCGCCCAAGGCCGACTGGATCGCCTACATCGTCTCCACCGGCCAGCTCTCGGCCGAGGACGCGGCGAACTACACCCGCGAAGACCTGATCGACATGGCCAAGTGAACAGGAGGCCACCGTGGCACTGACCCCGTTGGCGACGGTGGCCGACTGCACCGCCCGCGGCCTGGTCATCGACGTCGCCGAGATCGCCCTGATGGGCGTCTATCTCGACGTCGCTTCCACCGCCGTACGGGAAGCGGCCGGGGTGCCGATCAGCCAGACCACCTCGACCGTCACCCTGGAAGGCCCTGCCGCCCAGTGGCTGGACCTGCCCGGCCCGCCCGTCACCGCGGTCGTCGCCGTCTACGTCGACGGCGAGCTGGTCGCGGACTGGCGGCTGCGCTCCGGGCGGCTGTGGCGCGCGGGCGGCTGGACGGGGTCAGACGGCCCGTCCGAGGTCGAAGTCACCTACATCCACGGCCTGCCGACCGTCCCGGCGGACATCGTGGACCTGGTGTGCCGGATCGCGGCCGCCACTCTGATCGCCTACCGGTCCGAGCAGGACGGCACCGGCCTGGCCGCGCGCGACGTGCGCGCCGAACGCATCGGCGACTACTCGGTCACCTACGGGGACGACGGGCGGATCACCGAGGTGGAGCTGCCCGACTACCTGCGCGAACGCCTGGCCGCCCGCTTCGGCGGCGGCGCCGGGCTGGTGAAGTCCCGGTGAGCCGCGTCGGACGCCTGCTGAACACCACGGTGGAGGTGTGGCGAGAGGTCACCGCGGACGACGGGGGCGGCGGCCAGTCCACCACCAGGCAGGAAGTCGGCACCGCCCGGGCGCGCGCCTCGCAGCCGTCCGCGCGCGAGCGGCAGGCCGCCGACCAGTCCGGCGCCGAGCTGACCCACATCTACTACTTCACCCCGGGCACGGACGTGCGCCGCCGGGACGAGCTGCGCCGCGCCGACGGCCAGGTCCTGACCGTGACCGCGGTCTACGAGCCGTCGGAGCCCGGCACCTACCTGCGGGCGGACTGCACCGCCCGCCAGCCCACCCGCAGTTGAGGAGAGACCCATGGCCGTACTGACCGCGCAGAACCTGCCGCTCGGCGGGCTGCAGCCCACCTATGCCTCCGCCGCGTCCGGCGGCGACCAGGCCCCGGTCGGGCAGGGCCTGTTCCTGCACGTCCGCAACGGCGGCGGCTCGTCCATCACCGTCACCCTGGCGACGCCCGGCACCGTTGGCGGCTTGGACGTCGCTGACGCGCAGCAGACCATCGCCGCATCGGGCGCGGCGTTCCTGCCGCTGACCAACACCTTCCGGGACCCGATGACCGGCCGTGCCGCGATCACCTACAGCGGCACCACCACGGTCACCGTCGCGGTCGTCCGACTGCCCTGACAGGGAGGTACCGGCGATGGCTTCACGTGCCCGGCTGGAAGGTCTCGGCCGCGCGCTGCGCGCGGTGCAGCGCGTCCCGGAGGCGATGCGCGACGCACGCGCCGAGACCCTGCACGACTGGGCGGACGAGACCCGCAGGGATGCCGAGGCCCGCGTGCCGGTACGGACGGGCCGTCTCGAGACGGCCCTCGACCACGACGTGGTCGAGCAGTGGGGGCGGGCCGAGGTCGGCGTGTGGAACGAGGCCGCCCTCGAGTACGCCATCTATGTGGAGAAGGGCACCAGCTCCATGGCCGACCAGCCGTACCTGGTGCCCGCGTTCGAGGCCGCCCGGCCCTCCGTGCCGCGCAAGTACCGGGCCGCTCTGCGTCGGCACCTGGGCGCCGGATGAGCACCGCCCTGTGGCCGCTGCAGCGGGCCGTCTACGCCGCGCTCACCGCCGATACCCCGCTCATGTCGCTCGTGACCGGGGTCTACGACGAGGTGCGCGAGAGCGCCGCGTTCCCCTACGTCTCGTTCGGCTCCATCACCGAGCTGGTTGACGACGCGCACAACCAGCGCGGCCTGACCACGAATCTCGTGCTGCACGTCTGGTCGACGCAGCTGGGGTTCCGGGAGGCGGCCGAGGTCTTCGCCGCCCTGGACGCGGTCCTCGACCGCCGGCCGCTGGCCGTGGACGGCTTCAAGGACGTCTCCGTGGCCCACCAGCAGCACCAGGAGCTACGGGACCCGGACCCCGAGATCAGGCACATCAACGTCACCTACCGCGTGTGGATGACCAAGGAAGAGGAGTAAGAGCATGGCTGGTCTCGACGCGTTCGGCACCCAGCTGCAGCGCGGTGACGGCGGTACCCCCACCGAGTCGTTCACCGCGATCGCCAACGCCACCAACATCACGCCGCCCGCCCTGGAGCGGGAGACGCTGGACGTCACCTCGCACGGATCGCCGGATCAGTGGCGGGAGTACATCGGCGGCCTCAAGGACGGCGGCGAGGTGAGCATCGACATCAACTACGACCCCAGGTTGCACGACGTCCTGGTGGCCGACTTCGACGACCCCAACCCGCGCAACTACAAGGTCGTCTGGCCCGGCACCCTCGGCAGCTGGAGCTTCGCCGCGATCCTCAAGGGCTTCGAGCCCGAGGCCCCGCACGACGACAAGCTCGCCGCCTCCCTGACCTTCCAGGTCTCGGGCAAGCCGACCCTCACCCCCGGGAGCTGACCACATGACCATGACGTACCTGTCCGCCGAGCAGATCCTCGGCGCCAACGACCTCGGATACGAGGACGTGGACGTACCCGAGTGGGGCGGCACGGTGCGCGTGCGCGAGCTGCCGGGCACCGAGCGGGACAAGTTCGAGGCCCAGTTCCTCGGGAAGGACGGCGCGTCCATCCGGTCCGAGGGCCTGGAAGGGTTCCGCGCCCGGCTGGCCGCGGCCGCCATCGTGGACGCCGACGGCAAGCCCCTGTTCCGCAGCGCCGCGGAGACCAAGCGGCTCGGCGAGAAGTCCGCGAACGCGCTGCAGCGGGTGGTCGACGCGGCCATGCGCCTGTCCGGCATGGGCGATCAGGACGTCGCCGAGCTGACGGGAAACTAAGGGCCCGGCCAGAGCGGCTGTTCTACTTCCGCCTGGCCGGGCACCTCGGCAAGACCGTCCGCCAGCTGCTCGCCGAGACCGGCAGCCGAGAGCTGTCCGAGTGGATGGCGTATGAGCGGATCACCGGGCCGCTGGACGGGCGCCGCGGCGACATCCAGGCCGCCATCATCGCTTCCACCGTCGCCAACTCCCAGCGTTCCAAGGGCCGCGCGCTGCAGCCCAAGGACTTCATCCCCAAGTGGGACCGACCCCGGGCGATGACGCCTGAAGAGATGTGGGCCGCGGCCATGCAGGCGAACACCGCGCTCGGCGGCAGCATCACCACGACAACCGAATAGCAGCACGTGAGAGGGGGTGGGCCCGGTGACCACCCTCGCGAGCATGACGGTGCGGCTGGGCATCGACACCGACCGGCTGCAGGCCGGAGCCGACCGCGCGAAGAAGACCCTGACCGGGCTCGGCAAGGCCGTCGCTGCGCTCGGAGTGGGCGTCCCGGCGGCGGCCGCCGGCGTCGTCGCGGTGGGCGGCATGGCTGCGGCGTTCGCCTCGGCCGGCATCGCGGCGAAGGCATTCCAGCTCGCCGCGCAGCCGCAGCTGGAATCGGTCGCCAACGTCGCCGACCTGGCGGCCAAGGCCGAGGACGCTGCCGCCAAGGGCGGGAAGGAAGCGGCGGCGGCACAGAAGGAGTACACCGACGCGCTCAACAAGCTGCCGCCCGCGACCCGCGCGACCGCGAAGGAGTTCATCGGGCTCAAGTCCGATTTCAGCAAGTGGTCGGACAGCCTCAGCAGCACCACGATGCCAATCTTCACCCAGGGGCTGAAGATCCTGCGCGGGCTGCTGCCCGCCCTCACGCCCCTGGTGAAGGCCGCAGCCTCCGCGATCGGCGACTTCCTGGACGACATCCAGAAGGGCGTCGACAACGGCAGCATCAAGGACTTCGCCCAGGGCCTGGCCAAGTCGGCAGAGAAGAACCTCGGCGCGTTCCTGCGGTCGATGAAGAACGTGTTCATCGGCATCGCCGGAATCATCTCCGCGTTCACCCCGATGTCGGACGACATGTCCGGCGGCCTGGAGAAGATGACCGCCAAGTTCGCCGCGTGGGGACAGAGCCTCAAGGGCAGCGAGGGCTTCGCCAAGTTCGTCGCCCTGGCCAAGCAGGGCGCGCAGACCCTGGGCATGCTGGGCGCCGCCGCGCTGCGGCTGTTCGTGGCCATCTCGCCCCTGATCGGGGTGACCTCGCTCGTGGCAATGCAGCTGGCCCGCCTCATCAACGCCCTGCCGCCGAGCGTCCTGAAGGTACTCGCGTCCGCCATCGCGGGCGTGGTCATCAGCATGAAGGCGTACCGCGCGGGGGCGGCGGTCGTGGCAGGGGCCTCGGCCATCATTCAGTCGTCCGCTGTCCGTGCGGCGGCGGCCTGGGTGGCGTCGGCCGCCCGCTCGACGGCGGCCATGGTGCGGATCGCCGCCTCGGCGGTCGCGAACGCGGCGCGCACGGCGGCGGTGTGGGCAGCGTCGGCCGCGCGCGCGACGGCCACCTGGCTGCTGACGATCCTGCGGGTCGCCGCCGTCACCGTCGCCCAGTTCCTGCTGATGGCCGCGCGGGCGGTCGCGTGGGCGGCGGTCATGGCCGCGCAGTGGCTGATCGCCATGGGCCCAATCGGCTGGATCATCGCCATCGTGATCGCCCTGGTCGCGCTGATCATCGCCAAGTGGGACGTCGTCAAATCGGCCACGCTCGCCGCCTGGTCCGCGGTGAAGTCGTGGGTATCCGGAGCGGTTGACGGTGTGCTCGCGGCAGTCGGCTGGCTGGCTACGATCCCGGGCAAGGTCAGCGCCTGGTTCGGCCGCGCCAAGGACGCGGCCGTGCAGAAGGCCACCTCCATGGTGACCTGGTTGAAGGGCCTGCCGGGCAGGGCGATCGGTGCGATCTCGTCCCTTGGCGGGCGCCTGTGGAACACCGTCTCGGCCGCTGGTGGCCGGATGGTCTCCGCGATCACCGCGAAGGCCAACAGCGCGATCAGCAAGGTGCGCGGTCTGCCCGGCCGGGCCCGGTCCGCGCTCGGCGGCCTTGGCGGCACGCTGTTCAACGCGGGTCAATCGCTGATCTCCGGGTTCATCCGCGGCATCGCCTCCAAGGCTGGCGCCCTGTTCAGCAAGGCCCGCAGCCTGGTCAGCAAGGTGCGCGGGCTCTTTCCGTTCAGCCCCGCGAAAGAGGGGCCCTTCTCTGGCAAGGGCTACACCCTGTACTCCGGCCGGGCGCTGATCGACGGCTTCGCGGCCGGTATCGCCCAGCGTCAGGCCCTGCTGCGGAAGACCATGGGCGACACCGCGCAGCTGGCCTCGGACGCGCTGCCCGCGTCCGCAACGCCCCGCGGCGTCGCCCGGGCCGCCGGCGGCCGGGAGCCGCAGCGCCTGGTCGTGGACGTCACCGGCGGCTCCGATGACCTGATCCGCGTCGTCCGCAACTGGCTGAAGACCAACGGCCACTCCACCAACGTGCAGGCCGGACTCGGCACCCGATAGAAGGGAGGGCGCCGTGGCGCTCCCGGCATTCCGCTACGAGCTGCAGGTGGGCGGGACGTGGACCGACATCACCAGCGCCGTCTATGAGCGTGACCCGGTCACCACCCGCCGCGGTTTGCAGGACGGCGCCAGCCGTGCCGACCCGTCCCGCTGCACGCTGACCCTGAACAACCGGCTCGGCCAGTACTCCCCGCGTAATCCGGCGTCGCCCTACTACGGGCTGATCGGCCGCAACACCCCGCTGCGCGTCTCCGTCCTGGACCCCACCGTGCGCCTGGTCCTGGACGGCTCCACCACCGGTGTCGTCACCACGCCGGACGCTGCGTCCCTGGACATCGTGGGAGATCTCGACCTGCGGGCCGAGGTAGATACGGACGCGACCGCGTCCGGCCTGAACCAGGTGTTGCTCGGGAAGTGGGACGGGGCGACGAACCAACGCTCCTACTCGCTGCGCGTGCTGGACGGGCGGCTGCTGATGAACTGGTCAGCCGACGGCGCCGTTTCCCTGTCCGCCTCCGTGTCCCTGCCGACCCTGCCCGACCACGCGGCGCTCCGGGCCGCCCTCGATGTCGACACCGGGGCTGGCGGCTGGAGCGTCACGTTCTACTGGGCCCGCTCCCTGGCCGAGCCGTGGACACAGATCGGCACACCGGTCACTGGGGCGGGCGTGACCAGCATCTACGCGGGCACCGCGCCGCTGGTGGTCGGCTCCCCGGATGCGACCACCAGCCCGCCGCGCGTCCCATTCGCGGGTTCCGGCTACCGGTTCGAGGTCCGCAACGGCATCAACGGGACGATCGTCGCGGCCCCCGACTTCACCACCCAGGCGCCCGGCACCACGTCGTTCACGGACGCCGCGGGCCGCGCCTGGACTCTGCAGGGCACCGCCGCCGTCACCCAGTGGCGGACGCGGTTCGTCGGCGAAGTCTCCAGCTGGCCCGCACGCTGGGACCTGTCCGGCAACGACGTGTGGGTGCCGATCGAAGCGGCCGGCATCATGCGCCGCCTCGGCCAGGGCGTGAAGCCCCTCGACTCCACGCTGCGCCGGCGCATCCCCACCGATCCGAACCTCTTGGCCTACTGGCCGATGGAGGAAGACCGGGACGCCACCCAGGCATACAGTCCGATCGCGGGCGTACAGCCCATGGTCATCAACGGCGTGGAGTTCGCCGCCGACGACACACTCGCCGGATCGTCCGCGCTCCCGACCCTCAGCGCCACCGCCGCGATCGGCGCGCAGGTGCCGACCGCCCCGAACGGGGCCTGGCGGGTGGAGTGCGTCTACAAGTTGTCGGACTACCCGGCCACCTCGGCGACGATCCTGGAGGTGCGCACCACCGGCACCTACTCGACGCTGCGTGTCGAGGTCCGGCCGGACAACGTGCGCCTGTACGGGACCAGCGGCTCCACCACCACCCTGATCATGAACATCGGGCCCTCGACCGGCTTCGCCGGAGCGTGGAACCGGCTACACGTCTGGGCCTCCGAGGCTGGCGGGTCCACGACGCTGCGGTGCGGCTGGGTCACCATCGGCGAGGACGCGCACGGGCTGACCAACGTCCTGCCCGGCATCACGGCCGGGCACGTCACCGCCGTGGCGGCCGGGCCCGGCGCCGGGCTGGACGAGGTCACCCTGGCCATGGGCCACCTGTCCGTCATGCGCGACTGGACGTCCCTCGTCTACAACTTCGCGGACCACGGATTCACCGGCGACACCGCGTGGTCCCGCATGCGCCGCCTCGGCCAGGAGGAGTCGGTGCCGCTGGTCATCAGCGGAGCGGCAGCGGACACCCCGACCATGGGCCCGCAGCGGCCCGCCACCCTGCTGGACCTCCTCGGCCAGGCGGCCGAGGTCGACGGCGGCATCCTCGGCGAGCAGCGCGACCGGCTCGCGCTGCGCTACCGCGCGCGGACCAGCCTCTATGCCCAGCCCCCCGCGCTGGAGCTGGACTACACCGCGCCCGGCGAGGTGCCGCCCGGGCTCGAACCGGTGGACGACGACAGCGACGTGCGCAACGACATCACGGTCAGCCGCGAAGGCGGCTCCAGCGCCCGCGCCGTGCTCGCCGAGGGCGCCCTGTCCGTGCAGGCCCCGCCGGACGGGGTGGGTCGCTACGACGAATCCCTCTCCCTCGTCCTGGAAAGCGACCCCCAGGCGGAGCCCATGGCCTACTGGCGTCTGCACCTGGGCACCTGGGACGAGGCCCGGTACCCGACCGTGACGGTCGACCTGGCCGCCGCCCCGCACCTCGCGGCGGCCGCGGCCGCCGTCAAAGAGGGCGACCGCATCATCATCAGCAACCTGCCCGCCTGGCTGCCCCCGGGCACCGCTGATCTGCTGGTCACCGGCTACTCCGAGACCATCACCCCCGTCCAGTGGACCATCACCTACACCTGCGTCCCGGCCGGGCCCTGGAACGTGGCGGCCGCGGGCGGCGACACCGCGACGGTCCTCGAGGACTTCGAGGACACCACGTACACGGTCCCCATCGCGGCCGGCGGGAGCCTGCCGTGGACGCGCACGAGCGCGCAGGCGCACGCGGGCACGTGGTCGCTCCGCTCCGGGGCCATCACCAACAACCAGACCAGCGACGCGATCGTGAGCATCCCGTCCGGGGCCACCACCTTCTCGTTCTGGTACCGCACCTCATCCGAGGCGAGCGGCCCCGGGTTCGAGGGGGACCGGCTGCTCGTCCTGGTCGACGGCGTCCAGGCCCTCCGCGCCCAGGGCACCACCGCCTGGACCCAGTTCACGGCCGACGTGACCGGCAAGACCGCCGTCACCTTCCGGTACGCCAAGGACAACTCGGCGAGCAGCGGCGAGGACGCCGTCTACATCGATGACCTCGCCATCACCATCCCGCCGACCGACGTCGGCTCCCTCGCCGACACCGACGGCTCCGAGCTGGCGGCCGCGGTGGACGCCGACGACACCACGCTGAGCGTCGCCGTCACGGCCGGACCGCTGTGGCCGACCGGCGGCGCGTACCTGCCGGTCACTGCCGACCTCGGCGGGGAGCGGGTCACCGTCACCGCCGTCACCGGCAGCAGCAGCCCGCAGACCTTCACCGTCGTGCGGTCCGTCAACGGCGTCGTCATCCCGCACGCCGCGGGCACCGCCGTCACCCTGCCCGACCGCGCCATCGCCGCCCTGTAGGAGGACCCCTTGAGCACGCCCGTCGAGAAGTGGCTGCCCGCCATGCCGGTCACCGCCGGACGGCTTCAGTACATGCTGGAGCGCCGGTCGGAGGCGCTGACGGTGGCGTCCTACGGCGCCAAGGGCGACGGGGTGGCCGATGCCGCCCCCGGCATTCAGCTGGCGCTCAACGCCGCCAGGGACGCTGGCGGCGGCTGGGTCATCGTCCCCGCCGGGACGTGGCTGCTGTCCACGCTGCCGCTGCGCATCTACGACAACACCCGGCTGACCCTGCTGCCCGGCGCTGAGCTGCGGCGCAACATGGCCGAGACGATGCTCATCAACGGGGACGCCGCGCAGAACTTCGGCGGCTACACCGGGCACTCGAACATCACCATCGAGGGCGGCCTGTGGAACATGCGCGGCACCACGGCCGGGCTGACCGGCTCGGTCATGTGCATCTCGATCGGCCACGCGAGCGACATCACGATCAGGGACCTGGAGATCAGGGATGTGCCCGGCTTCCACGCGATCGAGCTGAACAGCACGAAGCGCGGCACGATCCAGAACTGCCGCTTCAGGGGCTACATCGACCCTGGTGGCCGCGACTTCTCCGAAGCGATCCAGATCGACCTGGCGAAGAGCAGCGGCGTCTTCGGCGGCTTCGGCCCATACGACCACACACCCACCGAAGACGTGCTCGTGACCGGCTGCTACTTCGGCGCGTCCGGCACGGCGGGCACGACCGCCTGGCCGCGCGGCATCGGCTCCCACTCGGCGACGATCACCAAGTTCCACCGGCGCATCCGGATCGTCGGCTGCACCTTCGAGTCGGTGCTGCAGTACGCGATCAGCGCCTACAACTGGGAGGACGTCACGGTGTCGGCCAACACGTTCTCCAGCTGCGGCTCCGGCGTCCGCATCCGCAGCGTGATCGTGACCGACACCGAGGACACCAAGGACCCGGCCGGGAACCAGACCTCGGCCAGCCAGTCCATCAAGAACTTCGCCGTGAGCGGCAACACCTTCCGCTTCGGCGGCTCGTATGACGACCCCGTGCTCGCGCTAGGCGAGACCACCGGGCAGATCCTCAATCTGTCCGTCAGCGGCAACGCCATCGACACCACGGCAGGCAGCCAGAACGGCGTGCGGCTGGAGCGGGTGGAGCGATACGCCGTCACTGGCAACACGATCTCCAACGTGGACGGCACCGCCGTCAGCATGGAGAACAGCGTGAACGGCAACGTGGCGTCGAACCAGATCTACACCCCGAACGCCCACGGCATCACCGCCGTCACCTGCAACCACCTCGGCCTGTACGGCAACAACATCATGTACGCGGCCAACAACGGGGTCCTGATTCAGGACGGCTCGGACATGCAGATCAGGAACAACTACATCAAGTCTCCCGGCCGTCAGACCAACGCCACCTGGTACGGCATCCGGATCTCGACCAACGCGAGCAGCATCCACCTGACCGGCAACAAGACCCGGCCCAACGGCAGCGGCAACGAAGCCATCAACGGGCTGAGCATCACGAACGCGTGCACGCTGATCGCCCGGTCGGGAAACGACTGGAGAGGCTCCCAGTTCACCGGTGGTGCCCTCTCGGACAGCTCCACCTCGCCGACCACCAGCGCGACCGACATCACCTGATCCCGCCCCGTATACCCCGCCCCGCGCCGCCCGGCCGGGGGCTTCTTCGTGCCCAAGGAGGGCCCACATGGATGCCAGCGGACGTCACCCCAGCACCGCGCACATCGCGCGCTACTTCGACTTCGAGCACCTGCCCGCCGGCCTCCAGACGGTCAGTCGCCTCTTCCACGACCTCGCCCAGGAGCTGCTGGACCTGCTCCCCGACGGGCCCGAACTGACGGCCGGCCTGCGGAAGCTGCTGGAGGCGAAGGACTGCGCGGTGCGTGCCGCGCTCGACACACGACAGGAGAGCTGAACCGTGGCCAGAATGCCCGGCGCCACCTGGCGTCCCGTACCGAACTGCACCCGCGGCGGCCAGGAGTCTGTCCGCGGCGTGGTGCTCCACATCATGCAGGGCACCCTCGACGGCTCCGACTCCTGGTTCCGTAACTCGAAGTCCCAGGCGTCCGCGCACTTCGGCGTCGGCAAGGACGGCCGCATCTTCCAGTGGGTCGACACCGCCGACCGCGCGTGGGCCCAGGCCGCGGGCAACCGGGCCTGGCTGAGCATCGAGCACGAGGGCGAAGCCGGTGACGCGCTCACCGAGAAGCAGCTCGCCGCGACGGCCCGCATCGTCGCGTGGGCGCACGCCGAGCACGGCGTCCCGCTCCAGCTCGCCGACAGCCCCGAGGGCCGCGGAATCGGCTGGCACGGCATGGGCGGCTCCGCGTGGGGCGGTCACACCGGATGCCCGGGCAACCCGATCAAGGCTCAGCGGGTGGCCATCATCAAGGCCGCGGGTGGCACGGCGGGACGACCGGCGTACGAGCCGTTCCCGGGCGCCAGCTTCTTCAAGCCGGGCCGCCGGTCGCCGATCATCGCGGCGATGCACAAGCGGCTCGTGGCCGAGGGTTGTAACAAGTACCAGTCCAGCGCAAACGCCGACACCTGGGGCAGTGGTGACGAGCGCTCGTATGCCGCGTGGCAGCGCAAGTGCGGCTACGCCGGGGCCGGGGCCGACGGCATCCCGGGCGCCGCGTCCTGGGTCAAGCTCCGCGTCCCCAACGTCTGATCTACGAGGAGAAAACATGATGACTCGCGCCTTTTGGAAGGCCACCGCCGAGCGCGTAGTGCGCACCTTCGCCCAGGCCGAGATAGCGCTGCTCAGCGGCGAGGGCCTCGGCATCCTGGACGTCGACTGGGGCCAGGCTCTGTCCGTCGGCGGGCTCGCCGCCGTCCTCGCCCTGCTGACGGCCGTGGCGGCATCCGGCGGCGCCGAGGGACCGGGCGTCACCGAGACCGTCGCCCGGCCCGCTCCCCGCTCCCTGCCCCTGTAGGAGGCCCTGTTGGACGCCACCACCCTGGGCGCCCTCGGCGCGCTGCTCGTCGGCGTCGGCGGCCTGGCGACCGCGGTGGTGACGGCCATCGGGAAGCGCGGCGAGAACGCCCTCACCGGCTACAGCTCGCTGACCAACGACTTGCAGGAGGAGCGCGACGCTCTCCGGCTGCAGCTCACCGAGGCCCTCGCGCAGCGTGCTGCCGACCAAGCCGAGCTGATCAGACTCCGCTCCGAGATCATGCGCCTGGGGGGTAGCCCGTGACCCGCACGCAGAGGGCCCTCGCCCACCGCTGGCGCACCATCGCGCTCGCCTGCTGGCTCGTGGCCATCACCGGGGCAGTGCTGCTGGTGTGGGCGCGCATCTCCTCCGCCGACCACCGCGGCGACCAGCTGGCGACCGAAGCCGACCGGCGCGGCACCGCCGTGTCGACACTGGCGACGGACGTGCGGCAGCTCAGATCACAGCTCAAGGCCAAGGGGGAGACCCCCGTGGCCCCCGACCCCTCCGAGGCAATCAAGAACCTGCCTGACCGCGCCGAGGTGCCAGTGCCGATCCCGGGGCCCCGGGGCGAGCAAGGCGCCTCGGGGCGACCCGGCAGGGGCGGCACGGACGGAAGCCCAGGCACGGACGGGTCGGACGGCCAGACCGGCGCTCCGGGCCGGGAAGGACAGCCCGGGGCGTCCGGCGCGCCCGGTCAGGATGGCGCTCCGGGTCAGGACGGGGCGCCGGGAGAGAAGGGCGACCCTGGGCAGCAGGGTGAGCGTGGAGAGAAGGGCGACCGCGGCGAGCAGGGACCACCCGGCCCGCCCTGTCCGGACGGCTACTCGCTCCAGGCTCCGGCCGACGATCCGGACGCGCTGGTGTGCAGGAGGGACGGCGCGCCACAGCCCGGGCCGGAGCCGACGCCCTCCGCGCAGTCACCAGCTGCTCTCGCTCCTGACCGGCGGCGCCTCTGATACGTGAGCCCCCTCTCGGCTGCGGCCGGGAGGGGGCGTTTCGCTGTGTTCAGCCGTCGACCGGGGCCGGATGTCGTACGGCCTTCTTCACCTCGGCCTCCAGCGCGGCCCGGTTGAGCCCGGCTTCCTGGGCGTGCTCGGTGACGGCGGCCTGGATCTTGACGGCGGCGTCGCGCCAGCGCGGCCACTGGGCGGCGTGCTCGTCGCCGTCGAGCCCGGTGAGCTCGGCGCGTTCGTCGTCGGCGGTCTGCTGGAGTTCGATGAGTCTGTCGGGGATGTCCACGCCGTGGATCCTAGGCGGCGCGTCCAGCACCGAAGGCGCCCCTACTTCTGAAGGCGATAAATCAACTTGTCGTCTTCCGATGCCACACCCAGCGCCGCGTAGAACGCCAGGGCTGGAGGGTTGTCGCGATCGGCGGTCCACTCCACACGCGAGCACCCCGCCTCGGCGGCCGCCTTGCGCAACGCAGCCATCAACGCGCCCGCCACACCACGGCGCCGCGCTGAGGCGCGGACGAACAGCTCCTTCAGATACAGACTGGTGTCAGCTCCCGCTGCTGGCCAGAGGAAGGAGTACGAGGCCATACCGACCACCTCAGCGTCCTCGTCGCGGGCCAGCAGCACCGTGGCCACCGGGCGGTCGCCGAACAGCGCGTGGCGGATCTGGTCGAGGTCGCCCGGCGCGTTCTGGCCGCCGTAGTACTCCTCGATCTCTCCGAGCATCTCGGAGATCACACCTGCGTCAGTCGCCGTCGCCCGGTCGATCGTCACCATGTCAGCCCTCCGTATCACCAGGGGGCAGCGCCAGCACCTCGCGCAGCACCCGCATCTCCGGCAGCGCCTGCCGTGCCCGAGGCACCCTAGCCGTCAGCTCTTCCGCGCGGTACATGATCAGGGCACTCCGGTGCTGGGCGGGAAGAGCCACGATCGTCCGCGTGGCCTGATCTGCCGCAGCTGCTGGATCACCGTCAGCCAGCAGGCATATGGCCTGATCAAGCTGGATCAGAGCCCGATCGGTGTGATCTTCGGCAGGATAGAGCTCCAGCGCCCGCTCGTGTTCATCACGGGCGCGAGCCGTCTCACCGAGGTGCGTGCAGGCGTTACCAGCGTGGAAAGCCAGCTGGGACTCGGAGTAGCCGAACGCGCTGCCGATCCGCTCGGCCGGGTCGAGCCGCTCTAGGGCCACCTCCGCGCGGTGGAGGGCTTCGGCTGCTGCGTCGGCGCGCTGGTGTATCGCGTGGGCGCGAGCTTCCAGCGGGGCCGCGAGGGCATCGCCGACGCACGGCAATCCTCCGGCGAGTTGCTGCGCACGGACGGCGAACTCGACGGCTCCCAGAACGTCGCCGCTGTAGTACAGCTGGTAGGACTCGTGCGCGTAGATCCATGACAGGGTGGCCCGGTCCTCGGCTGCTGCGGCTGCTGCCCGGCCTGTGCGCCACCAGTCCCGCGCCGACGGCTCTCCGAGCTTCAGCAGGGTGAGCGCCATCAGCCCAGCCATTTGCGCGGTCGCGATCGTGAGGGCACGACGTACTGGCGCGGCATGACGGTGGGAGAGCAGGAGCCGCAGGTCGGAGAAGTCGCTGATCAGCTCCGGCAGATGCTCGGCCTCAGGCCGGTAGCGGGTGGCTCGGCCGTGGCGCGCGATCGTGTACGCCCACTCGTCCAAGGTGGCGTCAGTCATGGGCCCCGCCGAGAGTGCCTCGTGCACGCCGCGTTGAAGCGCTGCAGCCTGCTCAAGAGGAGATGTACCCGGCCGGACGGAGGCCAGCGCGACGAGTTCACCGTCGGCATCGAGTGCGGCATCGAGTGCTTCTGCAATCTCCGGAGTGGGAGATCGCTTCCCGCGTTCAAGATCGGAGACATGGGTCTTGCCGCAGTTGGCGAGCTGAGCGACGTCGCGTACGGAACGGCTGCCGCGTAGTCGACGTAGGGCCTGGCCGAAGGTCTCATGCATGCGCGCCTCCGTGTCCGCAGTGTCCGCAGCGGTGCGGACAGCGGCGGACACTCAACTCCTGTGCGTGAGCATCCGTGTCGGAAACGCTACCTGCAACGCGCCTCCTCAGGCGGCGCGGTGAAGAGAGTGTCTGTCCAGGGAGCGCCATGACGACCAGAACCAAGCAGTGGACGCCGCCGCGTGGCGAGGTTGAGATGGTCCAGGTCGGCCTACACTGGGACGCCGTCCGGGCCCCTGCCGAGATTGGCGAACGCGCCCTGGCTCTCCTCGATAACCGGTCCGGCGCCGTCATCGCGGACTATGGCCAGATGTACTGGCTCATCCCCAGGGGCCACGCCGCGGACTGGGGGCGCCTCCACCGGGACATCCACGCTCTCGGCGCGCACGGAGCCGAGGTCACGTATCTCGGTGTGCCGCCCACAAGCTGGACGGAGGGCCCGCGCCTGCACTGGCGTATCCCGATGGGCCCCGACCGATATGTGACCGATCCTCACCTGCTGCGCCTGGCCATGGCCCGGGCGCTCGCCGAGTCCGACACCGGCGAGGAGGCGACGGCCCGGTGATGTCGAAGGTCTGCGCCCGCTGCCAGACGCCCACCAAGGAGCCGGTCGTCGTCGCGGTCGGGCACGGTGCGAGCGCCGGTGGCGGCACCGTCTACGCCTGCCCCGGCTGCGCTCCCACCTTCCCGAAACAGCGCGACCCGTTCCACGGCAGGCTGATGTCCAGCTATCGCCGCACCGGGCAGACGCGATGAGGGCCTTCTGGGGGAAGGGCCGCCGTAAGGCCGCCGCCCGCCCCGTCGCTCGGGGGACGGCCTGGAGCCGTTTCCTCGACCACGCCATGGACTGCCCCGGCTGCCGGGCGGGCGAGCGGTGCGACTTCGGGGACCAGCTGCACCGCGCGGTGCGGGAGGCCGTCACCGCCGCGGCCCCGTAGACCGGGCGGGCCGTCGGCGTCCTGGGTCCCCCGACCGGACACGCCCCGGCGGCCCGCCCCTCTCCACCCCGCCCCCGGCCGCGGAGCGCTGGAACCCCCGCCGGGGGCGGGCCCCAACCGCACACCACGAGAGGACACTCGCCATGCCCGTTCAGATGCCCGCACCGGAACTGGTCGCCGAGGGCGCCGTTCAGGTCCTCGCCCTGCTCCAGGGCGACCCGGAGTTCGACGCCTTCCGGGCCGCCAGCCTGGAGTACAGCGACGACTGGCAGTGCTTCACCGGCTTCCCCGTCGTCAGCGAATGGAAGCTGGAGGACGACGCCGAGCCGCTGTTCGAGGAGGGCCTGCGGGCCATCTCGCTCAAGGCCGCGGTGTTCGCGCTCACCAACGACGATCGCGCCGCCGAGGTCGCCATCGCCGTGCCCGTCGATGAGATGACGCACGCGATGCTGGCGCAGACCCAACTCCTGCACCGCATCGCGTCGCGGTACGGCATCACCGTGATCCACCAGACCGACCAGGAGCACACCGACTACACCAGCGACAGCTACACCGCCGACTGCTACCGGGCCGCCTGGGGCACCCCGCCGCCCAGGTACTGGCTCGACCACGATGAGGTCGTCCGGCGCCGTGAGCACCTCGGCGGCCTGTACGAGTCGATCGGCATGGGCCGGTCCGGCCGTGAGCACGCCATCACGTTCGAGGCCGTGGCCTAGTTGAGCGCCGCCCGCAGCACCGCCGTCACGTCCATCGCCGGATCGGAGGCACGCAGGATGCTCATCGCCTGGTCGATCACTCCGTCGCAGACGTCCGGCGGTGCTGCGGTCAGCGCCTCGCGCACCCACACGACTACCTCGTCCGGGTCGGCCGGCGGGGGCACCTCCCATGGCAGAGGCAGCTGCTCGGTGGCGTATGCCGCGGCCGGGAGCCCGACCCGCTCGGGGTGGACGCACACCGGCACGCCGCCGGCCGTGAAGCGGTTGCCCGTCTCGGGGTCAAACGCGGAGGCGCGGGTCGGCCGCTCGTGGACGTCGAACGCGCCGCCGGGGAGCCGCAGCGAGGGGCAGATCCCGCATACGGGTCGCTCGCCATCAGTCGAGAAGGGGCTCGCCCCGCGGTCCTCTGGCATCTGCGGCCTCCGCCCGTCGCAGCCGACTGACGCACCGAAGCCTAGCGGCGATGCCGGTCGCGCTGCTGGCCTACGCGCACGCCAGCCGCTGCCCCCTCACTCGTCCTCGTCGGCGGAGGGCATCAGCTCGGCCGGCGCGACGTCGAGCGCGCGGGCGATGTACAGGATGCGATCCGTTGAGGGCGAGTGCAGCCCAAGCTCGATACGAAGGATCGTCCGCCGCTCCACGCCAACCAGTTCAGCTAACGCCTCTTGGGTGAGGTTCCGGTGCATGCGTGCGTCTCGCATGCGGGTGCCGATCTCGTGGCGCCACTGGCGTAGCCAGTCGGGCAGGGGATCGGTCGGGTGCACCCGACCACGCTCGATGGCCCATGATCATTTGTCAGTGCCATACTGTGTGACAGTTTTTGATCTTGAGTGGAGGGTACTCGTCCAACGCAGTCCCGACACGCGTGATCATCTGCGCGTAACACCGACCGGTCGGTAGCCGCAGATCGAAGAGCCGACAGCCTCCGTGTGGGTGGCTCGGCGCACAATCGCATACGCGTTCCCATCCCTATTCAGGTGTACAGCGCAACCATCTGGTCTCGCTGGTGGTCACCTCCTAGGCGTGTCGGGTGCTCACGTTGGCGGCACCTTCGTTGGCGCCCGGCACACAGCGAGCCCCCTCCGGAAGTTGGAGGGGGCTCGCGCTCGTTGGCGTCGCGACCTGCGGTTACGCCAAGATCATTTGGGAGAAATTTGGGAGATCAAGTCTTGTGTTCAGTGCGTTCTCAGAACGGGAGAGAGCGTAGACACAACGGGAAGGTACGGGGAAGGCCCAGGTCAACAATCGCTGTGACCTGGGCCTTTGCCGCGTTCATGCTGGTACTGCTTGTGCCCCCGGCAGGATTCGAACCTGCGACACCCGCTTTAGGAGAGCGGTGCTCTATCCCCTGAGCTACGGAGGCATCGGACTGACCACCCACAGCGTAGCGGATGCGGTCTTCGGGGTTCGCCCCCGTCGGGCGTACGGCCGGCGGGTTGCGGGGGAGGTATTGGGCGCTTGGCGATATAGTGCTTGTGCAACTATTGCACACGCGCAAGGTGTGTCCGGTT
This sequence comes from Streptomyces sp. NPDC019937, assembly GCF_040631655.1. Taxonomy (NCBI): domain Bacteria; kingdom Bacillati; phylum Actinomycetota; class Actinomycetes; order Kitasatosporales; family Streptomycetaceae; genus Streptomyces; species Streptomyces sp. NPDC019937. Next base: position 35,641 of record NZ_JBEYAL010000043.1, on the reverse strand, counting down.
GTCGTCTCGGCGGCCCGGAGCGGTGTGTGGGGCGGTGGCGTGGTCGGCCTGGTGGTCCTGACAGCCTGTTAGCGACGCGTTAGTGGATCACTAATCGATCATCAGCGGCGACGAGGAGTCTTGCCGCAGGGTTCATATGGGCTCGGCCCACAACGTCAGGAAGTCTCATGTCAACAAGCACCAACCTCCGTTCACGTCCGGGCAGCAGGCCGGTGGCGTTCCTCATGACGCTCGTTGCCGCCGTCACCGCTCTCTCCCTCACCTCATGCCGCGGCGATCCTCCGCCGGACGGCGAGGGCGGCGAGAGTGGAAAGGGGGTGGCGAACAACGCGGCGCCCGGGGAGATGGCGGGCGCCAAGGCGCTGGGGGAGGGCGGGGGCCTCTATCCGCGGGCGATCCGGCTGCGGCACAGCGGGGGCGCGAACGGGCGCGTGCTCGCCTCGTCCGTCGTCCACAGGGGTGGCAACGGCGTCGGGGAGATCCAGGAGAGCGCCGACGGCGGCGGGAGCTTCCGTCGCGTGGGGACCGTCTCCGACGACAAGGCCGCGGACGGCAAGGGGCTGTGCTGCGCGACGCTGTACGAGCTGCCGCAACAGGTCGGGGACATGCCCGCCGGGACGCTGCTGTGGGCCGCTTCCTTCGGGCAGGACGAGAAGCCCGAGCCCCGCATGTCGATCCGGGTGTTCAGGAGCACCGATCACGGACGGAACTGGAGCCATCTGTCCACGGTCGCCACCTCGCCGAACGCCAGGGGGCTGTGGGAGCCGGAGTTCTCCGTCGACGCCGAGGGGAACCTGGTCTGCCACTACTCCGACGAGACCGATCCGCGGCACAGCCAGAAGCTCGTCGCCGTGCGGTCGAAGGACGGCGTCTCGTGGAGCGGGCCCCGCGACACCGTGGCCGGCAAGCTGGCGTCGGACCGGCCCGGGATGGCGGTCGTGCGGAAGCTGCCGGACGGCACGTACGTCATGTCGTACGAGATCTGCGCGGCCGGAGGCAAGTACTCCTGCGTGGCGCATCTGCGCACCTCGCGCGACGGATGGGACTGGGGCGACCCGGCCGACCTCGGCACCCGGGCGGAGACGGCGGACGGGAAGTACTTCCTGCACGCGCCGAATCTGGCCTGGGCGCCGGAGGAGGGCAATCCGCAGGGCAAGCTGCTGCTGATCGGTCAGGCGATGTACAACAAGGACGGCGGCCGGGCCGAGGGCAGCGGGCGCACGATCTGGACGAACAGCGAGGGCGGGGAAGGGGCGTGGCGCGAGATCCCGGCGCCCGTCGCCGTGAAGTCCGGCAAGCTCGATTCCTGCCCCAACTACAGTTCCAGCCTGCTGCCGTCGGAAGACGGCCGGAAGGTGCTGGAGGTCGCGACGGACTACGACGGCGGGGTGTGCCGTCCGTACGTCGCCATCGGGGGGTCGTGACGTAGCAGCCGGGCACCGCTGCGCCTCCGCAGCGGTGCCCGGCGCTCGAAGGCTCAGGTCTGCGTCGTACGGAACGGCGCGATCGGGTTCTTCAGGGTGCCGATCAGCTGGAGCGCGCCCGCCGGGTCCTGGAGGTCGACCATCTCGCGGTTGTTGCGCAGCTGGAGCCGGTTGAGGCAGGACAGCGCGAAGTCCTCGGCGAACATGTCGTACTGGTGGAACTTGTCCGCGAGGTGGGGGACGGACCGCTGGTAGGCCAGGACGGTGTCGGCGACCGTCTGCCAGAAGGCGTCCTCCTCCAGGAGCCCGTCGGAGACGAGGATGCCGTTGAGGAAGCGCAGGAAGCAGTCGAAGACGTCGGTGAAGACGGACAGCAGCTTCTTGTCCTCGGGGACGTCCGCGCGGATGCGCTCGACGGCCGGGGGCAGGACCGCGTCCGGGTCCATGACGGCGATCTCTTCGGCGATGTCCTTGAAGATCACCCGCTGGACGGCGCCGTCCTCGATGACCAGGATGACGTTCTCGCCGTGCGGCATGAAGACCAGGTCGTACGCGTAGAAGCTGTGCAGCACCGGGGTGAGGTAGGCGTCCAGGTAGCGGCGGAGCCAGGCCGCCGGGGTGAGGCCGGACTCCTCGATGAGGGCGCTGACGAAGGAGCCGCCGCCCGTGTCACGGTGGAGGAGGGAGGCCATGGTGGCGAGGCGCTGGCCGGGTTCCAGCGACGGTACGGGGCTCTCGCGCCACAGGGCGGCGAGCATCTTCCGGTAGGGGGAGTACCGGTTGGTGGCGGCCTCGTACTGGCGGTGGTGGTAGCCGATGGCGGCCCGCTCGCGGATGATCGAGAAGCGGGCGGCCCGGAAGATCTCGTCGGACGAGATCAGTCCGGCGAGCCAGTCGTTGATGGCCGGGGTGGCCTCCATGTAGGCGGCCGAGAGGCCCCGCATGAAGCCCATGTTGAGGACCGACAGGGCGGTCTTCACATAGTGCTTGGACGGGTCGCTGGTGTTGAAGAAGGTACGGATCGACTGCTGCGCGAGGTATGCGTCCTCGCCGGGGCCGAGCCAGACCAGGCGCGCTTGCGCGACCTCGGCGGCGAAGCTGACGGACAGCTTGTTCCACCACTGCCAGGGGTGCACCGGCAGCAGGTGGTAGTCGGCGATGTCGAGGCCGAGGCCGCTGAGGGTGTCCGCGAAGCGGGTGCGGGTCTCCTCGCTCAGCTCGGCGCGCACCAGCGCGTCGTAGTCGAGGCCGGAGGAGGCGGTGAAGGTGGAGTGGTCGCGGTGGGCGGCCAGCCAGACCAGCTGGACGGGGCTCGCGGTCTCCGGGGCGTACGAGAGGTATTCGTGGATGCCGAAGCCGAGGCGGCCGTTGTTGGCGACGAAGCAGGGGTGGCCCTCGGTCATCCCCGTCTCGATCTCCTGGAAGCCGGACTTGGCGAGCTGGGCCGCGTCGGCCGGCTCGGCGGCCAGCTTGTAGGCCGTACCGGAGAGGGTGGAGCTGATCTCCTCGAGGTAGACGGGGAGGATGTCGTCGCTGAGGCCGAGGGCGCCGCGCAGTTCGAGGAAGAAGTCGAGGGCGTCCAGCGGGCGCTGGGCGCCGTCGCGGCCGTGGCGGGTGATGCTGTCCGCGTCGACCAGCCAGTGGTCGAGGGTGAGGACGCGGGCGGCGAAGCGGTAGGTGACCGCGCCGTCGTCGCTGTGGACGGCGTACCGGCCGTCGTCGCCGGGTTCGGGCTTCAGCAGGCGCTCGTGCGTGAATTCGGCGAGTGCTTTGGCGGTGAGGAGGCGGCCCGCCCGCTCCCACAGGTCGGGGGTGAGATGGGCGACGGCGTCGCGGGGGCTCATCGGGATACTCCTTGGGCGGCGCGCGCGGCGGCGAAGCGCTCGCGCGTGCAGGTACTGAGGTAGGCGTCCTTCTCCGGTTTGGCGATCTTCTCGACGACGTCGAAGCCGACCGCCGCGTTCAGCGCGTGCACCGCCGCGTTGCGGACGTCGGGCTCGACGACGACGCGCCGTACGGCCGGATCCTCGAAGCAGAACTCCATGACGGTGGTGATCACGGCGAGGGTGAAGCCGTGCACCGGGGTGTCGGTCGGCGCGCACAGGAAGTGCATGCCGATGTCGCCCTTCCGGGGCTCGTACAGCCCCACCAGCTCGACCTCGGCCGGGTCGTAGCGCTCGGCGAGGAAGGCGGGTTCGCCCTCGTGCAGGCCGATGAAGGCCTCGTGGTGCGGGTGGTCGGCGATCCTGCGGTACTCGGCCTCGACGTCGGCGAGGCTCGCGTCCCGCATCATCCAGTACGACGCCTTGGGGTGGGTCACCCAGCGGTGCAGCAGCGGGGCGTCGGCCTGCGGGTCGAGGGTGCGCAGGGCGAAGCCGCCGAGGCGGTCGTCGTCACGCTTGAACAGGGTCATGCCAGGGATCCCTCCGGCGCGCCGAACTCCTGGAAGGCGATGGACTTCTCGACCGGGTAGTACTCGCGGCCCAGCAGCTCGCGGATGATCCAGGAGTTGCGGTACGGGCCCATGCCCAGGTCGGGGGAGGTGAGGCTGTGCGCGTGGGTGGCACCGTTCTGGAGGAAGATGCCGCGCCCCGTGGTGTCGATGCTGTAGTTGCGGGCGACGTCGAAGCGGCCGTGGCCGTCCCAGCGGATGCGGTCGCGCACCGGCTCCAGGAAGGCGGGCACCTGGTAGCGGTAGCCGGTGGCGAGGACCAGGCCCTCGGTGGTGAGGGTGAAGTCGCGCTCCTGCTCCTCGTGGCGCAGCCCGAGGGTGTACGTACCGGTGGCTTCGTCGTACGAGGCATGGTCGAGCGCGGTGTTGGTCAGCAGCCGGGTGGGCACCGGGCCGTCCACGGATCGCTGGTAGAGCAGGTCGTAGATGGAGTTGATCAGGTCGGCGTCGATGCCCTTGAACAGGCCCTTCTGCTCGGACTCCAGCCGGTAGCGGGTGTCCTCGGGGAGGGCGTGGAAGTAGTCCACGTACTCCGGCGAGGTCATCTCCAGGGTGAGCTTGGTGTATTCGAGCGGGAAGAAGCGCGGGGAGCGGGTCACCCAGGTGAGGCGGTAGCGGTGGTCGCCGATGTCGGCCAGCAGGTCCTGGTAGATCTCGGCCGCGCTCTGGCCGCTGCCGACGATCGTGATGGACTCCTTGGCCTGGAGCGCCGCCTTGTGCTCCAGGTAGCGCCCGTTGTGCAGCAGGTCGCCGCCGAGCCCCCGGCAGCTCTCGGGGATGAAGGGCGGGGTGCCGGTGCCGAGCACCAGATGGCGGGCGCGGTGCTCGGTGGTCTCGCCGGAGGGGCGCCGGGAGCGCACGGTGTAGAGGCCGTCTGCGTCGTCGTAATGGACGCTGGTGACCTCGTGGCCGAAGCGGACGCTGCTCAGCTTTCCCGCCGCCCAGCGGCAGTACTTGTTGTACTCGGCGCGCAGCGGATAGAAGATCTCGCGGATGTAGAACGAGTACAGCCGCCCGGATTCCTTCAGGTAGTTGAGGAAGGAGTACGGGGAGGTGGGGTCGGCCAGGGTGACGAGGTCGGCCATGAACGGGGTCTGGAGGGTGACGCCGTCCAGCAGCATGCCCGGGTGCCAGTCGAAGTCGGGCTTGCTCTCCAGGAACAGGCCGTCGAGTTCGTCGATGGGCTCGGTGAGGCAGGCGAGGCCCAGGTTATAGGGGCCGAGGCCGACGGCGACGAAGTCGTAGAGGTGCGGGGTGGGCACGGGGTTCTCCGAGGGGACGTGCGGTCAGCGGCTCAGCTGGCGCGGGAGTGGCTGAGTTCGGGCTCGATGTGCAGGGCCAGGTACTGACCGGCGTGCTCGGCGAGGAGGTCGAGGACGAACGCGATGTCGCGCAGCGACGTCTCCGGGTTGAGCAGGGTGAACTTCAGGTAGTGGCGGCCGTCCACGACCGTTCCCGCCACCACCGCCTCGCCCGAGGCGGCCAGGGCCTCGCGGGCGTGCAGATTGGCGCGGTCGACCAGGTCCGGGTCGGAGTCGTCGCCCGGCACGTAGCGGAAGACGAGCGTGGACAGCTGCGGCTCGGTGACGACCTCGAACCGCGGGTCGGTGTCCAGCACGCCCCAGGCCTCGGCGGCCCGGTCCACGACCTCGTCGAACAGCGCCCCGACCGTGTCCGCGCCCATGACGCGCAGGGTGAGCCACAGTTTGAGCGCGTCGAAGCGGCGGGTGGTCTGGATGGACTTGTCGACCTGGTTGGGGATGAGCTTTTCGACGCTGCGCTCGGGGTTGAGGTAGTCCGCGTGGTACGTGGCGTGGCCGAGCGTGACGCGGTCGCGCACCAGGACGGCGCTGGAGCTGACCGGCTGGAAGAACGACTTGTGGTAGTCCACGGTGACCGAATCGGCGCGCTCGATGCCGTCGAGCAGATGGCGGCGGGTGGGGGAGGCCAGCAGCCCGCAGCCGTACGCGGCGTCCACGTGCAGCCAGGAGCCGTGGCGGGAGCACAGCTCGGCGATCTCGGGCAGTGGGTCGATGGAGCCGAAGTCGGTGGTTCCGGCGGTCGCGACGACGGCCATGACCACCAGGTTCTCCTGACGGCAGCGGTCGAGTTCGCGGGCCAGGGCGACGGTGCGCATGCGCCGGTCCTGGTCGCAGGGGACCGCGATGACGGCTTCGTAGCCGAGCCCCAGGATGGCGGCGGCCTTCTGCACCGAGAAGTGGCCGGCCTGGGAGGTGAGGATGCGCAGCCGCGGCAGGATCTCGGACGTGGCGATGGACTCCCCGGCCGCGGCGGCCTCCTTCTCCACCAGCTTGCACGCCTCGTCGCGGGCCAGCAGCAGCGCGTGGAGGTTGGACTGGGTGCCGCCGCTGGTGAAGATGCCGTCGGCGGCCTCGCCGAGGCCGATGCGCTCGGCGGTCCAGTCGATCAGCCGCCGCTCGATCAGGGTGCCGCCCGCGCTCTGGTCCCAGGTGTCGAGGGAGGAGTTGACGGCCGACAGGACCGCCTCGCCGAGCAGCGCCGGGATGACGACGGGGCAGTTGAGGTGGGCCAGGTAGCGCGGGTGGTGGAAGTAGACGGCGTCCTTGAGGTAGACGCGCTCCAGCTCCTTCAGCGCGGCGCTCGGGTCGCCCAGCGGCTGTTCCAGGTCGATGCCGGAGATCTCCGGGGCCAGCTCACCGGGGGTCACGCCGGTGAACGGGCGGTCGGTGCGGGCGACGGTGGAGGCCACCAGGCCGACGCCGTCGGTCACGGAGCGCCGGTAGCTCTCCGCCGTACGGCCGTTGAAGAGGTGGGACCTGCCATCCGCCGCCCCGGGTATCGACTCCGGCGACGGGTCCTCAGCGGTCTGCGCGAGGAAACTCACGGTCTGTCCTTCCTGGAGCGTGCGGGCGCGCGGGTGTGCGCGCGCTCGCGGGCGTGCCTGTGGGGTGGGGAGGTGAGGAGGTGGGGTGAGTACGGGCATGCGAGGGCACCGGCCGGGGCGCCGGGCGCGCGGTGGCGCGCCACGGCGATCGGGATCCGTCGGCCAGGTGAGTCGTGCGGATGCGGTGAGCGGTCGCGGCGAGGGGCCGCCGGTCAGTCGTCGGACTTCGGACCGCTGCCGCTCACGGCCTCCTCGACGAGCTGCTCCTCACAGGCGCCGAGCCGCCAGTAGCCGGTGAAGGTCACGGCCTTGCGCTCGAAGCCGCGTGTCCGCACCAGGTGGCGGCGCATCTCCTTGACGGTCCCGGCCTCGCCCGCGATCCAGGCGTACGGGGTGCCGGAGGGCAGCGGGGTGGCGCGTACGGCGTCCAGCAGCAGGGCGGAGCGGGGGGAGCCGGGGGCGGCGCCGTCCCGCACCAGCCAGGTGATCTCCGCGTCGGCCGCGGTGCGCAGCTCCTGTATGTCCTCGGCGTGCTGGACCTCGATCCACACCTTCGCCGGGGTGCCGGCGGGCAGCCAGTCGAGGATCCCGGCGACGGCGGGCAGCGCGGTCTCGTCGCCGGAGATCAGCACCCAGTCGGTGCCGGGCGGCGGCCGGAAGTCGACCCCGCCGTTGTCCTCGACGACCGGGCCCAGCAGGGTGACGCGGTCGCCGCTCTCGGCGCGCGCGGCCCAGCGGGCGGCCGGGCCGCCGTCGTGGTGCAGCGCGAAGTCGACGTCGATCTCGTCGGGTTCGCGGCGCTGCTCGCGCACGGTGTACGAGCGCATGATGCCGCGTACGGCCGGGTCCATCGCCCGCCAGCTGGCGAACCAGCCCTCGCCGTCCTCGACCGGCACGACCGGGGCGGGCTGGCCGGGGTGCGGGAGGAACAGTTTGAAGCGCTGGTCGCGGCCGCCGGTGGTGAAGGTGCCGAGGCCGGGGCCGCCGAAGGTGATCCGGGACATGGACGGTCCGAGCGCCCGGGTCCGTACGACGTGCGCGTCGAAGAAGCGGAACGGTACGGCGGTGGGGGAGGGGCGGGTGGCGGTGGCTGCGGTGGTCATGGGAGCGACGTCTTCCCTTCGCTTGCCTGGGGGCGGCGCCGGCGGCCGGCCGGCGCCCGTGGCCGGTCGGCCCGGGTCAGCTGACCTTCTTCGCTTCCTGGATGGCCTTGGTGAGGGATTCGATGAGCGGGGCCGCGCCGGCGTAGGAGAAGCGGGGCTCGCTGCTCCAGGGCGTGATCTGGTCCGCCTTGACGGCGGGCAGTTTCGACCACGTCGGCTTGGACGTGAGGGCGCCCGGCTGGAGGGTCGCGGTGCGGTTGTCCAGGAACAGCACATCCGCGTCGTACTTGTCGGCGTTCTCCCAGCTCAGGCTCTCGAAGTAGCCGCCCTTGTCGGTCTTTCGCGGCTGTACGAGGTCGACGCCCAGCTCCTGGAAGTAGATCAGGTCGGCGTTGACCTTCGGGTTGGAGACATAGAAGAGGTCGGCGCTCGCGGAGCAGGCCATGACCCGGATCTTGTGCGACTTGACGGTCTTGCGCAGTTCATCGGACGCCTTCTCGAAGCGGGCCTTGGCGTCGGTGACCTTCTTGGCCTTGAGGTCGGCGCCCAGCGCCTCGGCCAGCGCGGCGTAGCGCTTGATGGGCTCCAGCAGGGAGACCCGGCCGGTGGTGATGGCGCAGCTGGGGGCCAGTTGGAGGATCTTCTTCTTGCTGTCGTCCGGGATGTAGAAGAGCGCGCCCGGGTCGAACATGTTGGTGATCAGCAGATCGGGGCTGAGCGAGGCGTACTTCTCGACGTTGAACTGGCCCCAGGTCTGGCCCAGGCTGGTGAGCCGGTCGACGTCGATGTCCCCGGCCTGCGGGTCGGGCTTGCCGTTCTTCAGCTTGGTGGGGCCGAAGACGCCGGTGATCTGCTTGTCGATCCCGAAGTCGTACAGGGCGGCCGCCGCGGCGACGTAGGCGACGATGTGCCGGGGAGTGCCATCGGTGGTGATCTTCTTCTTGCGGTCGTCGGTGAACGACCAGGAACCGCCGCCCTCTCCGTCGCCGGAGCCCGAACCGCCCTTGCCGCCGCAGGCGGTGACGAGGGCTCCGAGACCGGTGGCGCCGCCCGCGGCGAGGAGACCGCGACGGGAGAGCGGAAGTTCTCTGGCCTGGCGCATGGACCGCATGGTGGTGCCTTTTCTCAAGACGTACGGGGACGGTGCCCAGGGGACGGCACCCCGAAGGCGTACTTAGGTTAGCCTAACCAACCTGTTTGTCCAGTGGGTGGGTCACCCGGTCCCGTTCGTTTTGAGAGGCGGCGACGGTCGTTCAGCGCCGTTTCGCAGGGCCTGTCACAGGTCCAGCACCAGCTTCGGGCCCCGGCAGCGTGAGACACAGATCATCATCGTCTCGCCCGACGCCCGTTCCTCGTCGGTGAGTACGGAGTCGCGGTGCTCCACCTCGCCCTCGATGACATCCGTCTCACACGTACCACACGTGCCCTCCTCGCAGGAGTACAAAACAGGCACCCCCGCCGCCTCCAGGGTGCGCAGCACGCTCTGTCCGGGTTCGACGGTGAGGGACCGTCCGGATCGGTCGAGGACCACTTCGAAGCCGCCGGAGTCGCCGGAGTCGGCGGAGTCGGCGGACTCCGCGTCCGCCGGGCGGGGCTGGAACCGCTCGGTGCGCAGCGCGCCCGGCGGCCAGGCGCGGCACCGCTCCTCGGCGGCCCGCAGCAGTGGCTCCGGGCCGCAGCAGTAGACCAGGGTGCCGGGATCGGGCTCGGCGAGATACGCGGCGAGGTCGAGCAGTCCCGCCTCGTCCTGCGGCACCAGCCGCACCTTTCCGCCGTAGGCGTCGGCGAGTTGGTCCGCGAACGCCATGGAGGCGCGGGTGCGCCCGCCGTACAGCAGCGTCCAGTCGGCGCCCGCGGCCTCGGCGGCGGCCGCCATCGGGAGGATCGGGGTGATGCCGATACCGCCCGCGACGAACAGATAGCGGGCGGCCGGGCGCAGCGCGAAGTGGTTGCGCGGCCCGCGCACCCGCACCCGCGCGCCCTCGGTGAGCGTGTCGTGGACCCGGGCGGAACCGCCGCGTCCACCGGGTGCGCGCAGCACCGCGATCCGCCAGGACGCCACGTCCGCCGGGTCCCCGCACAGCGAGTACTGCCGGACCAGCCCGTCTTCGAGGACGAGGTCGACATGGGCGCCGGGCTCCCAGCCGGGCAGCTCACGCCCCGCCGGATGACGGAGCGTGAGCGTCACCACGTCCCGCGCGGCGTCGGCCCGGGCGGCCACCAGCAGGGTCTCGTCGTACTCGTGGCCTTCGGTGGCGCTGCTCACGCGGCGGTGCCTTTCTGTGCGGGGCCGGGGTCGGGCGTGTGCGGGGTGTGTCCTTCGGGGTGCGCGAGCATCCACTGCCACAGCTCGACCGGGTCCTGTGCGGTGCGCTCGGCGCCGCAGTGGCAGACGCCGTGCAGCACGTCGGTGCCGGGCAGCCAGTCGATCCGGTAGACCTCGGCGCTGGGCGCGCCGCTCATGGCGCGGCCGTGGTCGCCGGGCCGGGTGTCGCCGGGCCGGGCGCCGGGGTGGTGCGCTGCTCGCCCTCGGCGGCGAGGCGGGCGAGGATGCGGCGCGCGGCCAGGCCGCCGGTGTCGATGTTGATGCTCAGCTCCTGGTAGCCCTCGCGCTCGGTGTCCAGCGCCTTCTGGAGCAGGTTCAGCGCGTCCACGTCCTGGGTCACCACGGTGCGGTTGAAGTCGTGGAGGAAGGTGGTGACTTCGTCGTCGTCCTGGGCGAAGTCCCGGGAGACGGCCCAGAAGTCGTACACCGTGCGGTCGGTGGAGGGCGTGATGGCGTACGTGATCTCCACGTGGAAGGCGTCCGGATCGGAGCCGTCGGCCTCCGGCAGCACCCCGACCGGGGCGATGCGGCTGTGCAGCAGATACAGGCAGGGCGCGTGGTATTCGATGTCCTGCCAGCGGGTGATGCGGCCCTCGATGCCGGTGGAGCGGGCGTAGAAGGGAGGGCATTCGGCGTCGTCCATGTGGCGGCTGACCCGCACGATGCCCGCGCCCTCGTCGACCTCGGTGGTGATGGGCGTCTCCGCGACCTCGGGGGTGCCGATGTAGCCGCCGTGCAGATACGTCTCGTGGGAGAGGTCCATCAGGTTGTCCACGAGCAGCCCGTATCCGGCGTCGATCGGCTCCATGCCGCCGACCGTCGTCCAGCGCGGATCGGCGAGCCAGGGGGCGCGCGGGATCGCGGCCGGGTCGGCGAGCGCCGGGTCGCCGATCCACACCCACACCAGCGAGTCCTGCTCGACGACGGGGTACGAGGCGACCCGGGCGGTGCGCGGGACGCGCTTCTGGCCGGGCACGAACACACAGGTGCCGGCGGTGTCGTAGGTGAAGCCGTGGTAGCCGCAGACGACCTTGTCGCCGTCGAGGCGGCCGGCCGAGAGCGGATAGCGGCGGTGCACACAGCGGTCGGCGAGCGCGACGACCGTGCCGCCCGGCTCGGCGCCCTCCGAGTCGTCCGGCTCGGTGCGGTAGAAGGCGATGGGCTCGTTCAGGATGGTGCGCGCCAGCAGCTCGCGGCCGATCTCCCGGCCGTAGGCGGCGACGTACCACTGGTTCCGTGCGAATGCGGTCATGCACAGCAGCGTGGTGACGGGGGTCACGCACGGGCAACGGCCCTTCCACTCAGTGGAAGGGCCGCCGGGGCGGTGGGCTCAGCTGCCGAACTGCCAGAAGACGGAGTGGTCCAGCGTCATCAGGACGATCAGCAGGATCACGTCGGCGATGCCGAGTGCGATGCCGAGCAGCGCGCGGCCCCGGCGCTGGGTCTCCCGGGCGATGGCCAGCGTTCCGAGGACGATGGCGCAGGGCCCGAAGACCGCGTTGAACAGGAGGGTGCCGATCAGGCCGAGCACGAAGGAGGCGACGGCCATGCCGTCGGCGTCCCGGCGAGCGCGGACCGGCGACGTGCGGCTGGGTGCGGTGAGTGCCATGGGTCAGCTCCCCTTGTGTCCGGTGCGTTCACGGATGAAGAAGATGAGCAGCCATGCGCCGATGACGCCGGAGGCGGCGAGGAAGACCGGGAGCGGGGTGTGTGCCGCCGCGCCCAGCAGAACCCCCATCAGGGCGAGAGCCGCGACGATGAAGAGCATGTGAGCCTCTCTCGTGGTGGTGGATCCTGAGCGGGATACTCAATTAGTGAACAATTGGATTCACAGGTGTTCACTGACATCTAAGGTATCCCCGGAGAGGCCTGGCCAATGTCGGCGAACACCTGTTTACTGGAATGATATGAGTCACACATGCGGGATCCGCGAGGCACGGAAGCAGAAATCGCGCCGCGCGCTGCTCGACGCGGCGCTGGGGCTGCTGGAGGACCAGAGCCTCAGCAGCCTGGGCCTGCGGGAGCTGACCCGGGTGGTGGGCATGGCCCCGGCCGCCTTCTACCGGCACTTCCGGGACATGGCGGACCTGGGCGTGGCCCTGGTTGAGGAGTCCCTGGGCAGTCTGCAGGGCATGGTCCGCGCCATCCTCGCCGAGCGGGACGGGGATGAGGAGCGGATCGACGCGGTGATGGAAGTGGTCGCCGAGCATGTGCGCCACCACCCCACCCACATCCGCTTCATCGCGCGCGAACGGCACGGCGGCGTGCGGCCGGTGCGGGCGGCGATCGCCGCCGAACTGGGCCTGCTGGTCGACGAGGTCGCCGCGGCCTTCGCGCCCCGGCTCACCCCGGCGGGCTGGCCGCCGGAGGACGTGGCGATGCTGGCCGAGCTGTACGTCGACCGCATGGTGACGACGGCGACCGCGCTCATGGAGGCCCAGGACGACGAGCGGGAGCGCGAGCGGATCGCCGACACCGCCCGTAAGCAGCTGCTGCTGATCAGCCTCGGGCGCCGGTACTGGCGCGGCGCGTGACCTCGACGCGGTAGGAGCCGTCCGCGTCCCGGCCGGTGACGCGGAACCGTACGCGCACGCCGCCCGCGCCCCCCTCGTACGTCTCGCCGGGGCCGAAGGCCGCGTCGCTGAGCCCGGGGTGGACGTTGCGCTCCTGGGTGCAGCCGTGGCCGCCGGGGGAGCTGTCCAGGACGGTGACCGGGCCGCCGCCCGAGTCGATATGGGTGTCCACCCAGGTCACCAGGACGCCGGGCTTGCACACCGCCTCGTCGTTGCCGCCGCCGGTGCGCGCCTCCAGGGCGTATCCGGCGGAGTCCGAGACCGGGACGAAGACGAGCTTGGTGCCCTCCGGCCGGTGCAGCGGCGACAGCACGTGCACCGTGGTGCCGGGGCGGGCGGCGCAGTGGACCTGGCGGATGCCGAGCCAGCCGAGCTTCCACTTGTGCCAGGCCAGCAGGTCGTTGCCGGCGCCCCAGTCCTCGGACATCACGTCCCAGTGGCCGACGTTGTCGCCGCCGCCGCGGGTGTAGAGGTCGGGCAGCCCGAAGACATGGCCGTTCTCGTGCGGAAGGACCCGGAAGCCGGTCTTCCGGAGCGAACCGGAACCGTCGTCCTGACGGCTGTAGACAAAGGAGACATTGGCCAGCGGAACTCCGTCCGCGATCGGGGCGCGCTGGTTGTCGGCGTACGTCACGGAGAGCACCGCATGCGCGGCGGGCGGCCCGGCGTTCGGCGTGACCAGGACGTTCACCAGGTCGTAGCGGCGGAAGTCCACCTTCGCGTCGGCCGTCCTCGCTATGTCGGCGACCAGCTTGCGGTAGCCGGGCTCGAAGGGGCTGCCGCGCTTTATGCCGTACGAGCGGAACGAGTGCGGCATGCGCAGCCAGTGGCCGATCGGCATCGCGGGCCGGTAGTCGAGCCGTCCGTAGGAACTGCGGGCGAACCACCGCGAGGTCTGCGGGAAGAACTCCTCGAAGCGCTCGCGGGCCGTGCCCTTGCCGCGCACATCCGGGAAGTCGATCATCAGGTTGAGGGCGTTGACCGTCCCCGTGCTGCGGCTGTAGCCGCGGTTGGTGGGGATGCCCTCGGACATCTGCAGCCCGGGTTCGGGGGCGAGGGAGCAGGGTTCCAGCGATCCGGCCTTCGCCGTGGTCACCGGTGCCGGGGCCCGCTCGGCGGCGGCCGGTTTCCCCGGACGCGGCATCGCCGCCGGGGCGACCACCGCGACCGTGAGCACGGTCGCGGCGATGAACGCGCTGCCTCGGCGGAGCCTGCGTATTCGAGGGCGGGTGCCCTCGGCGGTCTTCCTCATCGCGGCCCACGGTGTGCCGGGGCGCGCCGGGGCGCCCGTGGGGTGCGTCCGGGCGGGCGAATCCGCTGGGCCGGGCGGGCGAAACGGGCGCGCGTCAGGTGTGACGCGGGTCACCTGCGGACTGCGAAATTCCAGGGACTGGTTCCCCGTTTGAACCGGTGACCGAACAAACGGGGACTCACTCCCCGGAAATGTTGAACCTCGAATCGTTCACCTCGCATCGTCCGATGCCGGGACGATCGGACACAGAAAGGGGAGCTGTCATGACCGGAGCCACCGCCGTACAGGCCGCGGATCGCGCACGGCACGCACCGCCCCGACTGCGCGCCGACGCCCTGCGCAACCGGGAGCGGATCGTCAGCGCCGCCCGCGAGGTGCTCGTCGAGTACGGGGCCGAGGTCCCGCTCGATGAAATCGCTCGACGGGCGGGAGTCGGCAATGCCACCATCTACCGGCACTTCGCGGACCGCCGTGAACTGATCCACCAGGTGACCCTGTCGGTGATGTCCCGCGTCGCCGAACAGGCCGAATCGGCCCTGGCCGAGGAGCCCGACGCCTTCCTGGCGCTGGGGCGCTTCGTCCACGCGGCGGCGGACGAGCGGATCGGCGCGCTGTGCCCCCTGCTCTCCGACGGCATCGACAAGGAGCACCCTGACCACATCGCCGCCCGCGACCGTCTGGACGCCGGTATCGACGCCCTGATGGGGGCCGCCCGAGCGGCCGGCCGTCTGCGCGCCGACATCGACGTCGGCGATCTCATGGTCGCGCTCACCCAGCTCACCCGGCCGCTGCCCGGCAGCGGCTGTGCGGGCTTCGACGCCTTCGTGCACCGGCATCTGCAGCTGTTCCTGGACGGTCTGTCGGCTCCGGCGCGCTCCGAACTTCCCGGCTCAGCCGTCACCTTGGAGGATCTGCGGCACCGGCCGTGACGTAGCTCGCACCCGGCCGCTCACCGAACACCGCTTACTTCTCGCGCGTCCACCGGTCTTCCTTGTGTGCGACGCCGCACTTCGTCAGCTCTCACCTCGTCCCGGCTCTCCTTCTTTCTGCTCACTCCATGACTCCGCCCGGCCCGAGCCGGGTGTCAAACGTCCCATTTATCACTCTCCGCACCGCTAGGTAGGCCCACCCATGCCTGAAACGGCCCTGAACAAGGCCCCATACGCCGACCCCCGGCGCTGGAAAGCGCTGATATTCATCGCCCTCGCGCAGCTGATGGTCGTCCTCGACGCGACCATCGTGAACATCGCCCTGCCCTCGGCCCAGGCCGACCTGCACATCTCCGACGGCAACAAGCAGTGGGTCATCACCGCCTACGCCCTCGCCTTCGGCGGCCTGCTGCTGTTCGGCGGCCGGATCGCGGACCTGTGGGGCCGTAAGCAGACCTTCATCGTCGGGCTCATCGGCTTCGCCGCGGCCTCGGCGCTCGGCGGCGCCGCGGTGGGCAGCGGCATGCTGCTCGGCGCCCGCGCCCTGCAGGGCGTCTTCGGCGCGCTGCTCGCGCCCTCCGCGCTCTCGCTGCTCGCCGTGATGTTCACCGACCCCAAGGAGCGGGCCAAGGCGTTCGGCGTCTTCGGCGCCATCGCGGGCGGCGGCGGTGCCGTGGGCCTCATCCTCGGCGGTGTCCTCACCGAATACCTGGACTGGCGCTGGACGTTCTTCGTCAACATCCCGTTCGCCATCGTCGCCGCGGTCGGCGCGATCTCCGTGATCCGCGAGCCCGGCGAGAGCCGTAACCCCTCCAAGCTGGACGTCCCCGGTGTGCTGCTGGCCACCTCGGGTCTGGTCGCGCTGGTCTACGCCTTCACCCGCGCCGAGTCCGACGGCTGGACCGCGGGCCCGACCCTCGCGCTGTACGTCGCGGCCGCCGTGCTGCTGACCGCCTTCGTGATCGTCGAGTCCCGGGTCAAGGCGCCGCTGCTGCCGCTGCGCGTCGTCACCGACCGCAACCGCGGCGGGGTCTACGCCTCGCTGGGCCTCGCCGTCATCGGCATGTTCGGTCTGTTCCTCTTCCTCACCTACTACATGCAGATCGTCAAGGGATACAGCCCGGTCCAGACCGGTCTGGCCTTCCTGCCGATGGTCGCGGGCATGATCACCGGCTCGACGCAGATCGGCGCCCGGCTGATGACCCGGGTTCCGCCGCGGCTGCTGATGGGCCCGGGCTTCCTGGTCGCCGCGTCCGGCATGCTGCTGCTGACCCAGATCGACCTGGACAGCTCGTACCCGGCGCTGATCCTGCCCGCGATCATGCTGCTCGGCCTCGGCATGGGCACGGCGTTCATGCCCGCGATGAGCCTGGCCACCCATGGTGTCGAGCCGCGTGACGCGGGCGTCGCCTCCGCGATGGTCAACACCTCGCAGCAGGTGGGCGGCGCGATCGGCACCGCGCTGCTCAACACCATCGCCGCCAGCGCCACCACGGCCTACGCCAAGGGCCACATGGCCACGGCCTCGTCGCCGAAGCTGCTGCAGCTGCAGTCGATGGTGCACGGCTACACCGCGGCCATCGCCTGGGCCGTCGGCATCCTGCTGCTGGCCGCGGCGATCGCCACGACCCTGATCAGCGCCGGGAGGCAGGACGGCGGCGGCGCGGTCGCCGGTTCGGCCGACGGGGCGGTGGAGGACGCCGTTCCGGTCATGGCGCACTGACGACGCGTACGGACGCATGGGCCCCGCTCCCCGGCATGCGCCGGTGGAGCGGGGCCTGCGTGCGCCTTTGGGTCAGCGCAGCCAGGGGAGATCGGCGCCCTCGGGCTGGAGCCCGTCGGCGATGATCCGGCAGACGTCGCCGAACTGGGCGATCTGCTCCGAGGTGAGCCGGTCGAAGATCGCCGAGCGGACGGCGTGGACATGGCCGGGCGCGGTCTGCTTGAGGACGTCGAACCCCTTCTCGGTGAGGACCGCGTTCTGTCCGCGCTTGTCGGAGGGGCAGTCCTCGCGCCGTACCCAGCCGTCCTTCTCCATGCGGGTGATGGCGTGGGAGAGCCGGGAACGGGTGATCTTGGCGGCCTCGGCCAGTTCCGTCATCCGCATCTGGTGGCGCGGCGCCCAGGAGAGCTTCACCAGCAGGCTGTAGTAGATGTGCGGCATGCCCGCGTCGCGCTGCAGCTGACGGTCGAGATGGTCTTCCAGCAACATCCTGGCCTGGACGTACGCGAGCCAGGTGCGCTGTTCGTCATCGTTCAGCCAGCGGGGCTCGTCGGTGTCGGTGCCTGTTCCGGTGTCCGGGGCTGTGTCTGCGTCTGTGTCTGCGGCTGCGGGGGAGTTCATGGCGTCCACATCGTTCAGTGTAAGGACTACTTCTTGAATTTTAAACAAGTGTGCGATACCGTGAAGTCGCATACTGCTTGAGACTTCAAGCTTTCTGATGTTCGTCTGGCCGAGGAGCCGCCGCCGTGTCGCGCATGCCCGCCCTCTATCTCAGCCATGGTGCTCCGCCGCTCGCCGATGATCCGGTCTGGCCCGGACAGCTCTCCGCCTGGGCGGCGGACCTGCCCCGTCCCGCCGCCATTCTGATGATCTCCGCGCACTGGGAGGAAGCCCCGCTCGCCATCGGCGCCACCGAGACGGTTCCGCTGGTCTACGACTTCTGGGGCTTCCCCGAGCACTACTACCGGGTCCGCTACGCCGCGCCCGGCGCGCCCGAGCTGGCCGAGCGCGTCCGCAAGACGCTGCGCACCGCGGGCACGCCGGTTCAGGACATCCCCGACCGGGGGCTCGATCACGGTGCCTACGTACCGCTCGTCGAGATGTACCCGGACGCCGACATCCCCGTCCTCCAGGTCTCGATGCCGACCCTGGACCCGCGGAAGCTGATGGACATCGGCCGCAAGCTCGCCCCGCTGCGCGACGAGGGGGTGCTGATCGTCGGCAGCGGCTTCTTCACCCACAACCTGGCCGCGCTGCGCCACGCCGGCCCGACGCCGCCCGGCTGGTCGACCGAGTTCGACGACTGGGGTCAGCGTGCCCTCGCCGGGCAGGACATCGACGCCCTGCTCGACTTCGAGCACGCGTCCCCCAGCGGCTCCCTCGCCCACCCGCGCACCGAGCACTTCGCCCCGCTGTTCGTCACGCTGGGCGCGGCGGAGTCGGAGCTGGACAGCCAGCGGAGCGTGATCGACGGCTTCTGGATGGGGCTGGCGAAGCGGTCGCTGCAGCTCGGCTGAGGCCGGGCGGGCGGCTCCGCCCGTTCGGTCCGCTCACTCCTCCCGGGCGTGGAAGACGTAGAACGACGCCGCCGCCATCGCCAGCGCCACCGCGAGGGCGATGACGGACGCCCGGGCCACGGTCGCCCCGCTCAGGCAGTACAGGAAGCCGATCACGCAGCCGAGGAGCGCTCCGTACAGCCCCGCCTTGGCCTCCGGCAGCAGCCGCCCCTGGATCCGCCCGACCAGGTAGCAGGCCGCGCCGACGACGACCGCCCCGACCAGGCCGAGGAGCCCGGCGGCGAGCACCGTCGCGCCCTGGTTGTGGTCGATGAACATCGCGTAGCCGCCGCTGAGGACACCCAGTACGAGGGGGACCACCCAGGACGCGGAGGCGTGGAGCGGCACGGCGGGGAGATGCGGCCGGTGGCGCTCGCGGGCCGGGGGCGCCTTCATGACAGGACTCATGGCAGGACCTCCTCCCCTCAAGCGCACACCCGCCCCGGGCCTCCGGCAACCGGTCCGGGCAACCAGAAGGCCATGGGATCCGTCTTGTGGGATGAGAGGCGCGGGTGGGAAGGCGGGGGAAAGGTGGCCGCTCCGGCGCGGTCGGCGCCCCTGACCTGCGTTTCTCGACGCTGTCGCCTCGCGCTGAACCCCCTGTGGCGGCACAGGGTACTGCATGATCGTAAAAAGGTGGGCGCGGCTTGGGAATTCTGTCCGGATTCCAGTCGTTGTTTCCATCGGACGGGGCACCCGGCCAGGGAAGGTCCGTTCATAGTCCGCGCCCGATCCATCTGTAAGGGAGCACGCATGGCAACCCGTGCCGTCGCCCGCAATCAGGCCACCACCGGTGGTGCTGAGGGGGCCAACAGTGTTCGCGCCACAGGCGGGGAGATCGCCGATCGCGACCTGGTCGGCATGTATCTCGACGAGATCGCTCGCACCCCGTTGCTGGACGCGGCGAAGGAGGTCGAGCTGTCCCAGGCTGTCGAGGCGGGTGTATATGCCCAGCAGATTCTGGACGGGGAGGTCGAGGACGCCGGAGCCGCGGGCGCGAGCCGAGAGGAGCTCGAGGCCATCGCCGCCGAGGGTGCCCGCGCGAAGGATGTCTTCATCCGCTCGAATCTGCGCCTGGTCGTGGCCGTGGCCCGCCGTTATCCGCGCAGTGGTCTGCCCTTGCTCGACCTGATCCAGGAGGGCAACGCGGGCCTGGTGCGCGCCGTGGAGAAGTTCGACTACACCAAGGGCTTCAAGTTCTCGACGTATGCCACGTGGTGGATCCGCCAGGCCATCACGCGCTCGATCGCCGATCAGTCCCGCACGATCCGGCTGCCCGTCCACCTGGTCGAGGAGCTGGGCCGGATCCGCCGGGTGCAGCGTGAGTTCAACCGTGAGCACGGTCGCGATCCGGAGCACTCGGAGATCGCCGAGGAGCTGGGCTCCACGCCGGAGCGGGTCTCGGACGTGCTGGACTGGGCGCGCGACCCGGTGAGCCTCAACATGTCGGTCGACGACGAGGGCGAGACCCAGTTCGGCGACCTGCTGGAGGACACCTCGGCCGTCTCGCCCGAGCAGTCGGTGATGACGCTGCTGCGCAGCGAGGAGCTGGAAGACCTCATCGGCCGCCTCGATGACCGGACCGCCTCCATCATCAAGGCGCGGTACGGCATCGATGACGGGCGGGAGCGCACGCTCACCGAGGTCGGCAAGCAGCATGGGCTCACGCGTGAGCGCATCCGTCAGATCGAGAAGCACGCGCTGCTTGAACTGAAGAAGATGGCCCGTCAGACCGGCTTCGACGCCGCGGCCTGAGCCGCCGCGCCGCATGGATCCGACCGCACGTCACAGACCCCATAGACCGAGCCCCGGCGCACTCCCCCGAGCGCCGGGGCTCTTCCTTGCCTGATCGGGTGACTCGCGATCGGGTGACTCTCGTCGGGCGGCTCCCGTCAGGCTGCTCAGGCTGCGAAGCCGCCGTCCACGGCGATCGACGCCCCGCTGATGTAGCGGCCGCTCTCGCCCGCGAGATGGGCGACGGTCGCGGCCACCTCCGACGGCAGTCCGTAGCGGCCGAGCGCGGTCAAGCCGCTTTGCAGGGCGGCGCTGTCGCCGTCGGCGGGGTTCATGTCGGTGTCGATCGGGCCGGGGTGGATCAGGTTGACGGTGATCCCACGCGGGCCCAGCTCACGGGCGAGCGCCTTGGTCAGGCCGGTCAGGCCGGTCAGGCCGGTCAGGGCGGTCTTGCTGGTCGCGTAGAGGCTGCCGCCGGGGAAGGCGACGCGCTCGGCCATGCAGCTGCCGATGGTGATGATCCGCCCGCCGTCGGCCATTCGCTCGACCGCCGCCTGGGCGGTCAGGAACGGCGCCCGGACGTTGACGTCCAGGATGCGGTCCACGTCCTCCGGCGACAGCTCGGTGAGCGGGCCGAGCGCTCGCACGCCCGCGTTGTTGACCACGATGTCCAGGCGCCCGAATTCGGCGGCGGCCCCGGCCACGGCCGCCCGCGCCGCCGCCGGGTCCGCGCTGTCCGCCCGGACGGCCAGGGCCCGGCGGCCCAGCGCCTTGATCCGTTCGACGAGGTCGGCCGCGCGGCCGGCCTGATGGTGGTAGGTCAGGGCGACATCGGCGCCGTCCTCGGCGAGCCGGAGGGCGATGGCCCGCCGATGCCGCGGTTGCCTCCGGTGATCAGGGCCACTTTGCCGCCGAGTGTCATGTCCGCTCCCGGATGCGAGGAATGCGATGAAGATGAGGGATGCCCGGGTGTGCTGTGATGCCCTCGGACATGTCTGGTCCTGGCGGGGTGCGCCGGGGATCTGGCCCAGCTTTCGAAGCTGGCCCGAGTCTGTCCGGTCGAGTTTGTTTCGTGCCCGAGTCTGTTTACTTTCCGGAAGTGGCGACGTAATCTGGCCGCGAAATCACAGGTTCGGGCATGGAAGGGACGTAAACCCACATGTACGCACCGGAGCGTCAGCAGGAGATCCTCCGGCTCGCCCGCGACAGCGGACGGGTGGATGTCCTGTCCCTCGCCGAGGAGTTCCAGGTCACCGCCGAGACCGTGCGGCGTGATCTGCGGGCCCTCGACCGGGCCGGTCTGGTGCGCCGCGTGCACGGGGGCGCGATCCCGGCCGGACGTCTCGACTTCGAGCCCGACCTCGCCGAGCGCGAGAGCACCGCCGCCGACGAGAAGGACCGTATCGCGCGCGCCGCCCTCGCCGAACTCCCCGCCGACGGCAGCGTGATCATCGACGCCGGGTCGACGGCGGCCCGGTTCGCCGCCGCCATCCCCCTGGAAGCCGGGCTCACCGTGGTCACCCACGCGCTGCCGATCGCCGCCCGGCTCGCCGACCACCCCGGCATTGCCCTGCACCTGGTCGGCGGCCGGGTCCGCCACCGCACCCGGGCCGCCGTCGACGCCTGGGCACTGCGCGGCTACGGCGAGATCAGGGCCGATGTGGTCTTCCTCGCCACCAACGGCTTCTCCCCGGACAGCGGGCTGACCACCCCCGACCTCGCGGAGGCCGCCGTCAAGCGCGCCATGATCGGCTCCGCCCGCCGGGTCGTGCTGCTCGCCGACTCCGGCAAGTACGGCCAGGAGCACTTCGCCCGCTTCGGCGGCCTCGACCATGTCGACCTGCTCATCACGGACACCGGTCTCAGCCCACAGGACGCCCTCGCCATCGAAAAGCAGGGCACGGAAGTAGTACGCGCATGATCCTCACCGTCACCCCCAATCCCAGCCTGGACCGTACGTACGAGATCCCGGTGCTGGAGCGCGGCGCCGTGCTGCGGGCCACCACCGACCGCGTCGATCCCGGCGGCAAGGGCGTCAACGTCTCGCGCGCCGTGGCCGCCGCCGGGCACCGCACCGTGGCGGCGCTGCCGCTCGGCGGACCCGAGGGTGCGCTGCTGGCGCGGCTGCTCGAGGAGCTGGGCATCGAGGCGGCGGGTGTGCCGGTGCGCGGCTCGACCCGGGTCAACATCTCCGTCGCCGAGCCGGACGGCACCCTCACCAAGCTCAACGCGAGCGGGCCCGAGCTGAGCGACACCGAGGCCGAGGCCCTGCTGGAGGCGGTACGGAGCCGGGTCGCCGACGCCGACTGGATCGCCTGCTGCGGCAGCCTTCCGCGCGGGCTCGCCCCCGAGTGGTACGCCGAGCTGGTCGCCCGGGCCCACCGCGCGGGCGCCAGGATCGCCCTGGACACCTCCGGCCCCTCCCTGACCGCGGCCCTGCGCGAGCGCCCCGATGTGGTGAAGCCCAACGCCGAGGAACTCGCCCAGGCCGTCGGCCGCCCGATCGCCACCGTGGGCGAGGCGGTCAAGGCCGCCGAGGAGCTGCGCGAGCTGGGTGCCCGCGCCGTCCTGGCCAGCCTCGGCGCCGACGGCCAGCTGCTGGTCGACGGGACCGGTGCCTACTTCGGTACGGCCAAGGTCGCGACCGTCCGCAGTAATGTCGGTGCGGGCGATGCCTCGCTCGCCGGATTCCTCGCCGCGGGCGGCACCGGAGCCGCCGCGCTCGCCTCGGCCGTGGCCCATGGCGCGGCCGCCGTACAACTGCCGGGCAGCGCGATGCCGACCCCGGCCGACCTGGACCCGTCCGCCGTCACCACGACGTCGGACGTCCCGCTGGAACGCGTGCTCAAGGAGCCCGCGTGACCGGCCCGACCCACTCCCACCCCCCAGTCCCCACCCCCTCCGCCCGCCTGCCCCAGGGCGGTATCGCACCCAAGGGAGCCGCGAGATGAGTGAGCTGATCACCGCGGATCTGGTCGACCTTGACCTGTCCGCCGACACCAAGGAAGCCGCCGCCCGGTCGCTCGCCGAGCGCATGGTCGCGGCGGGCCGGGTCACCGACCTCGACGGCTTCCTCGCCGACGTGGCGGCCCGCGAGGAGCAGATGCCGACCGGCCTGGACGGCGGCATCGGCATACCCCACTGCCGCAGCGAGCATGTCACCGAGCCGACGCTGGCCTTCGGGCGCAGCGCGACCCGGATCGACTTCGGCGCGCCGGACGGACCGGCCGACCTGATCTTCCTGATCGCGGCCCCCGCGGGTGCCGACAGCGATCACCTGACGATCCTGTCCAGCCTCGCCCGTTCTTTGATGAACGCCGAGTTCACCGGCGCCCTGCGGGCCGCCGACGACCCGGCCCGGGCGGCCGCCCTGATCCGCGGTGACGAGGAACCCTCCGCGGCCCCGGACAGTGCCGCGGCCAGCGCCCCGGACAGCGCCGAGGAGGAGCCCGCGGCCGAGGAGCCGAAGGACGCGGCGAACGGCCCGGCGGAGCCGACCGGGGCCTCCGCGCCGACCGGGGTCTCCGAGGCCGCCGGGGCCACGCCCGCACCGGCTGCCGCGGCGGCGCCCTTCCGGATCGTCGCCGTCACTTCGTGTCCCACCGGCATCGCGCACACCTACATGGCCGCCGAGTCGCTGGAGAACGCCGCCCGTGAGGCCGGTGTCGATCTGGTCGTGGAGACCCAGGGCTCGGCCGGGTTCGAGAAGCTGCCCGCCGCCACCATCGCCGCCGCCGACGCGGTGATCTTCGCGCACGATGTGGAGGTCCGGGACAAGGAGCGGTTCGCCGGGAAGCCGACGGTGGACGTCGGGGTCAAGGCGGGCATCAACCGCCCGGCGGAGCTGGTGGCCGAGGCGCGCGACAAGGCGGCGCGCGGCGAGACCAGCGCACCGGCGGACGCGGCCGATGACGCCTCGGACGGCTCCGCCCCGATGGACGCGGGCGGCGACCACTTCGGTACCCGGCTGCGCAAGTGGCTGATGACGGGCGTCAGCTACATGGTCCCGTTCGTCGCCGCGGGCGGCCTGCTCATCGCGCTCGCCTTCGCGATCGGCGGCTACGAGATCGCCAACGCCAAGTCGGTCGCGGACCACTTCGTGTGGACCGAGACCGCCAGCTGGGCGGCGCTGCTCTTCCAGATCGGCAGCGCGGCCTTCACCTTCCTGGTGCCGGTCCTGGCCGGATACATCGCCTACGGCATGGCCGACCGGCCCGGGCTCGTGCCCGGTTTCGTCGGCGGCTTCATCGCCACCACGATCAAGGCGGGCTTCCTCGGCGGTCTGGCCGCGGGCCTGATCGCGGGCGCGGTCGTCATGGGCATCCAGCGGTTCAAGGTCCCGGCGGCACTGCGCGGCATCATGCCGGTCGTGGTGATCCCGCTGATCTCCTCGGCGATCGTCGGCTTCCTGATGTTCGTGGTGATCGGCAAGCCCATCGCCTCCGCCCAGGGGGCGATGACCGACTGGCTCAACGGACTCTCCGGCGCCAACGCCATCGGCCTCGGCGTGATCCTCGGCCTGATGATGTGCTTCGACCTCGGCGGCCCGGTCAACAAGGTCGCGTACGCCTTCGCCACCGGCGGCATCGCGGTGTCCAACCCGAGCGACGGCAGCCTCAAGATCATGGCCGCGGTGATGGCGGCCGGTATGGTCCCGCCGCTGGCGATGGCGCTGGCCACCACCGTGCGCGGGAAGCTGTTCACCAAGACCGAGCGGGATAACGGCAAGGCCGCCTGGGTGCTGGGCGCCTCCTTCATCAGCGAGGGCGCCATTCCGTTCGCGGCGGCCGACCCGCTGCGGGTGATCCCCTCCTCGATGGTGGGCGGCGCGATCACCGGTGCGCTGTCGATGGCCTTCGGCTGCACGCTGCGCGCCCCGCACGGCGGCATCTTCGTGGTCCCGCTGATCGGTCAGCCGTTCCTCTACCTGCTGGCCATCGTGGCGGGCACGGTGGTGACGGCCGGACTGGTGGTCTTCCTCAAGGGGCTGCGGAAGAAGACGGAGGCCGGCGCCACGGCCACGGCCGGTGGTGACGCCTTCGCGAAGGGCGCCGCCGGGGACGAGGAGAAGGTGGCGGTCGCGGTCTGACCCCATCTCAGCCATCCCCCACCCCATCCGTGGCGAGGCCGCGCGCAGCGTAGTAGGCGCTGAGCGCGGCCTCGCTGCCTGAGCCCATCGCGGTCGCGATCCGCTGGAAGCGGGCGGAGCGCAGATCACCGGCCGTACGGATACGTGGGGGCTGGCGCCCGGGCGGGCAGTAGCCGGACCCGCCGGTGACGAGGGACCCGGCGGGCGGCGCCGGGGCGCTGCCCAGATTCAGGAACACCAGGTCGGCCGTGAGGGCACGCCGCTCGCCCGCGACGGTCAGCGCCTCGGCCCGCGGCGGCGCGGACGGAGGCCCCAACTCCAGCCGCCGCACGGCCACCAGCTCCACCCGGGCGTCCTGCCCGATCTCCTCGGTCTTGTAGGTGTCCTCGGGCGGATGGGCGACCAGGAACCGGGTCCGCAGGCCCGGATGGGCACGGGTGAGGGTGCCCAGTGGGCGGTCCGCGCCGAGGACCAGAACCGTGCGGCCGGTGATCGCGGCGGCGTCCGCCTCCCACAGCTGGGGCAGCTCCCGGCCCTCCGCTCCCGAGAGCCACCCGGTGGCGGCGGGCGCCAGCGGCCCCACCCCGGTGGCGACGACGGCATACGGCGCGGTCAGCCGCGCGCCGGCCGCCCCCGGGCCCTGGACCGTCACCTCCACCCGGTCCTCGAACGCCTCGATCCGCGTGGCCCGCCGCCCGAGTGCGACCCGGCAGAGGTCACACCCCTCCACGTCGGCCTTGATCGCCGCCGCCATCCCCGGGCCGGTGGTGAAGCCCAGGACGTTGTTCACCACCGGGATGCGCCGCAGCGCACCGCACAGCGCGTCGCCCGACTCGACGAGGACGGACCGCATCCCGAGGCTCGCCGCCATCACGGCGGCCGCACAGCCCGCCGGACCGCCGCCGACAACCAGCAGATCGGCCTCCATGGTGATCCCCCTCCCTCTCATCCCGCTCAGCCCTTCTCGGCCCGACTCGGGCCCTCTCGCCCGCCCGACGGACATCCGCTCAGAACGGTCCGCCGTACAGATCCCGGTACGCGGGGAAGACCCCGCCCGGACCGTCCACGCCCTCCGCCGCCAGCACCGCCTTGACCACGGCCCGGGTGAGCGCGTCCGCCCCCGCCGCCAGCACCTCGTTCAGCGCCCCGGCCTCCCGGTGCACCCCGAACGCCGGATCCTCCGCACCGTCCCCGCTCTCCTCCGGCACCAGCGGGCGATCACCGGTGGCCAGGGCGAAGACGGTGTCACCGTCGGACATCAGATGCACCGGCCGGATCGCCCGGGCCAGACCGTCGTGCGCCGTGCCCGCGAGCTTGTGCGCCTGGGCCCGGTTGAGCGCGGCGTCGGTGGCGACCACGGCCAGGGTCGTGTTCAGCGGAGGCCGCACCGACGCGGCCTGGCGCCGCTCCGACTCGGCCCGCGCGGCGGCCAGGCGGCGCGCCGCCTCCGCGTGCTCCTCCCCACCGGGGCGGTGGGCCCCGGCATCACCGGACGGCCCATACCCCTGCCCGTACAGCGCTCCGGTCCGCGGGTCGACCACCGATCCGACCGCGTTGACCGCCACCAGCGCGGCCACCGTGGCACCGGACGGCAGCACCAGCGACGCCGATCCCATGCCGCCCTTGAGCCCACCGGCCACCGCGCCCGCGCCCGCACCCGCGTTGCCCTGCGCCACCGGCGCGCCCGGCTCCGAGCGGGCCGCCGCCTCGGCGGCCTCCCGGCCCAGGTCGGCACCCGGCCGGGCCCGCCAGTCGCCGCCCCGGCCCAGGTCGAAGAGGGCGGCCGCCGGGACGACCGGGACGACCTGCGCCGGATCGGGGCCCACCCGGAAGCCGCGGCCGTGCTCCTCCAGCCAGCCGGCCACCCCGGAGGCGCTGTCCAGTCCGAAGGCGCTGCCGCCGGTCAGCACGACGGCGTCCACGCGCTGGACGAGATTGCGCGGATCGAGGGCGTCGGTCTCCCGGGTGCCCGGGCCGCCGCCGCGCACATCGACGGCGGCGACCGCGCCGCCCTCGGGGGCCAGCACGACGGTCGTTCCGGTCAGCCATCCGCCTCCGGTGCGCTGCGCATGGCCGACGCGCAGCCCGGGTACATCCGTCAGTGCGTCGGCCCGGCCGGGTTGCGGGGAGTCATGGGTGGTTCGCTCGGCATCCATGAACGCTATGCGTAGCACGGTGGCTCGTGTCATGGTCGGGCACCGAGGCGTGACCGGCCCCGGAACGAGGGCTCCCGCGGGCACCTCCGGGCTGCGTGCGCCGGGCCATCTCCACCTCATATAGCGGTCGTTCATCAGATGTTGATGACGTGCCAGCAGGCTGTGCGGTATGCCGTTCGTCCCCGCCTCAAGGAATACCGCCGTGCCTCGTGCCTCCCGGACGGAGGAGCTCCCGACCCTGGCCGCCGCCACGCGGCAGACCTCCCGAGTGGCCCTCCGGTGGATCAGCGAGCCCGACTGCACCGAGGAGCTGACCCACGCCGAACTGCTCGACCAGGCCGCCAGGGCCGCCGCCGCCCTCACCCGGCTCGGAGTCCGGGCCGGTGACCGGGTGGCGGTCCATCTGCCGCTGGTGCCCGAATCCGTGATCGCCACGCTCGCCTGCGGCCGCCTCGACGTCGTACGCGGCAGCCTGCCGGTGGGACTGCGCCCGCACGAACTGCGCGACCGGATCAGGGAGATGGACGCCAAGATCGTCATCACCGCGGACGGGGAACAGCGCTGCGGCGAGCAGCACCCGCTCAAGCAGCTCGTCGACCGGGCGCTCACCGGCTGCCCCGGCGTCCGGAACGTGCTGGTCGTGCACCGCCTCGGCCGCCCGGTGTCCTGGAAGCCGGGCCGGGACCTGTGGTGGCACGACGAGCTCGGCCGGTACACCGAACCGCTGCCGCGGTCGTACGCTTGAGCCATGAGCGATGCCCCCGACCCAGGACCGCGCGATCCGGCCGCCGCGCTGATCTTCGACGACCCTCTGGCGCAGCCGTCCTCGGACGACACGGACCGCGGGTGGGGCGAGCGGACTCCCGGCGGACACGGCGCCGACAGCGCCGCGGATCTGGCCCGGTTCCTCGACGAGAAGCCGCCCCACCACCTCTGACCGAGCAGGCGCTGGATCAGGTGCTGGGGCCGCCTTCGCGGCGGGCCACCAGCTCGTCCCGGATCTCGCGGAGCAAGATGATCTCCTCGGCCTCCGTCTCGGCCAGCTCCTCCTCCGCCCGCTGCTCCCGGGCGGCCTTGCGCGCCAGATAGCGCGACATCGGCAGCACCATCAGGAAGTACACCACCGCCGCGGTGATGAGGAAGGTCAGCACGGCGGACAGCACGCTGCCCCACAGGATCGGGATGCCGCGCGCCACCTCGCCCGCCGCGTTGGTCTCGCAGGGCGCCTTGAGGCAGGAGCGGTACTTCTCCAGGTCCTTCGTGCCGAAGGCGCCGACTATGGGATTGATCAAGCCCTTCACTATGGAGTTCACGACGGCGGTGAAGGCGGCTCCGATGACGACCGCGACCGCGAGGTCGATCACATTGCCGCGCATCAGGAAGGCCTTGAAGCCCTCCAGGACGCTCTGCTTCTCCTCGGGCACCTTCTCTGTGCTCAACCCACTGCCTTTCTCTCGCCGCCACGGTGCAGGAGCGGACGGTTCCGCAACCTACACCGGCGTCGATTCGGCCCATGAGGTGAGGCATGCGTGTCAGGAGCGGCACAGGGTCACCGCCAGACGTGAGGTGGCCTCGGCCCCGGCGAGGTCGGCGGCGGCCGGACGCGGCACCGTGAGCACCACCAGCGCCCCGGCATCCGGTTCGTCCACCCCGACCGCCGGCGGATCACCGCCCCGGAGGCCGGGGACGGAGGCCACCCGGACCCCGCGCGCGACCACCCGCGCCGGGGCACCGGAGCCGTGGCGCCGGACGGCCTCGGACGTGGGCGCGGCCAGCACGTCCACCCGGTCGCCGGGGTGCAGCAGCCGCACCGCCGCCGCGTCGGCGATCCGGACGGGCGCGGACACCGTGGCGGGGTGCGACGGCTCGTACCGGCTCCGGGCCGCGGTGGTGGGGGAGGGCTCCGGGCGCGCGGAGCCCTGACCGGACGGTGCCGCGGCGGCGAGCGCGGCGGCCGTCAGTGCCAGCCCGGCCGCCATGGAGCGCCGCCGTCGCCGCACGGACCGCCGCAGCCGGTATCCCCCGTCGCGCGCCACCCGCACCGGACCGAAGGGCGGCACCGCGCGGGCCGGGGGAGTGGCACGGGACGGCGGAGAAGGCGCGCGGAGCGGGGACGCGGGGGACGGGAACGAGGACGCGGGGCACGGGGACGGGGAGAACGGGTGGGACATGGCACAACACCGCCTGCCGTGAGGAGCCGGGAGCTTCTGGCCCCCTCACCATGCCCGTCCCCGCCCGATCCCGCCGGGGCCTGTGGACGGCCGCCGCCTTGTGGACAACTCGGTCCCCCACACGAGCGCGCACCCCTCCCAGCCCGCCCGCTACGGCAGCTCTATCCCCAGTTCCCAGCCCTCGTGCCCGTGCGCGCACAGGCAGTCCCGGTCGGCGTTGTCCGGAAGCCCGCTCACCGCGTCGAAGAGCACCTCGCGCAGCCGCCCGACGTTCTCGCCGAACACCTTCAGCACCTCGGCGTGCGAGACGCCCTCACCCGTCTCCACCCCCGCGTCCAGGTCGGTGACCAGCGTCAAAGACGTGTAGCACAGCCCCAGTTCGCGGGCGAGTACCGCTTCCGGATGTCCGGTCATCCCGACCACCGACCAGCCCTGGGCGGCGTGCCAGCGCGATTCCGCCCGCGTGGAGAAGCGCGGCCCCTCGACCACGCACATCGTCCCGCCGTCCACCGGCTCCCAGCCGCGTCCGCGTGCCGCCGCCACCGCGGCCCGCCGTCCCACCGGGCAGTACGGGTCGGCGAAGGTCGTGTGCACCACGTTCGGCACCCGCCCGTCCGGAAGCGGCTCACCGTCGAAGAAGGTCTGGGTGCGTGCCTTGGTGCGGTCCACCAGCTGGTCCGGCACCAGCAGCGTCCCCGGCCCGTACTCCGGCCGCAGTCCGCCCACGGCGCACGGCCCGAACACCTGCCGCACTCCGGCCGCGCGCAGGGCCCACAGGTTGGCGCGGTAGTTGATCCGGTGCGGCGGCAGATGGTGCTTGCGCCCGTGCCGGGGAAGGAAGGCGACCCGCCGCCCCGCGATGTCGCCGAGGAAGAGCGAATCGCTCGGAGCCC
The DNA here is from genome assembly GCF_040631655.1 of Streptomyces sp. NPDC019937. Lineage (NCBI taxonomy): Bacteria > Bacillati > Actinomycetota > Actinomycetes > Kitasatosporales > Streptomycetaceae > Streptomyces > Streptomyces sp. NPDC019937. The sequence continues at coordinate 5,394 of NZ_JBEYAL010000043.1, read as the reverse complement.
CATAGGGAGTCTCCATGGTGATCTCGGTCACGTCGTCGAGGAAGGCGTAGAACCCCGACCCTCCGATGACCCCTATGTCTGCGTGTGCGCTGCTCGTCTCGGCCATGCGATCACCCTAGCCAGCCCCGGCGGGCGGCGCCGGAACACATCGCGCCCCCGTCCGCTTCCCTCGGGAAGCGGACGGGGGCGCGATGCGTACGAGGTCAGGCGGCCGAGCTGGTGCTGCTCGACGATGACGACGACGAAGAAGAAGACGTCGACGACGAAGACGAGGAAGAAGACGACCCCGAGGAGGTGTCCGAGGAGGAGGACGAAGACGACGAGGTCTTGTCCGACGACGAGCCGCTGTCGCTCTTCGCCGCGGACTTCGCCGAGCTGCCGCTCGAACCGCTGGACGAGGAGCGGCTGTCGTTCCGGTAGAAGCCGGAGCCCTTGAAGACGATGCCGACCGCGGAGAACACCTTCTTCAGGCGGCCCTGGCACTGGGGGCATTCGGTGAGCGCGTCGTCGGTGAACTTCTGCACCGCCTCGAGGCCCTCGCCGCACTCGGTGCACTGGTACTGGTAGGTCGGCACGTACTTCCTCCTGGCACTCTCACTCATTGAGTGCTAACGACGCTCCATAGTGCAGTATTCCGGCCCGCCAGTCCACTGCGGTACGGCATACGGTGACCTACGCCACGCCGTCAGCCATGTCCTCAGCCATTGCCGCCAGCCGTCCCGGTGCCCAGCCAGCCCGCCAGCTTGCCGCCCCGGCCGACCGCCCGCAGCCGCTGCTCGGCCGCGTCCCGGACCGGGTCGGTGGCCACGACCAGGAGTTCGTCGCCGCGCCGCAGCACGGTCGAGGGCAGGGGGACGAAGCTGGCGCCGTCCCGGACGACGAGGGTGACCGCGGCCCCGGGCGGCAGCCGCAGCTCGGCGACCTCCACCCCGTGCATCCGGGAGTCCTTGGGGATCGACACCGACAGCAGATGCCCGCGCAGCCGCTCCAGCGGCGCCGATTCGATGCCCAGGTCCGCGGTGCCCTCCGTCTCCTCCAGCCGCAGCCGGGTGGCGAGCCAGGGCAGCGTCGGCCCCTGGACCAGGGTGTAGACGATCACCAGGACGAAGACGATGTTGAAGACCCGGCGGCTGTCGGGCACCGCGCCGACCATGGGGATGGTGGCGAGCACGATGGGCACCGCGCCGCGCAGCCCGGCCCAGGACAGCAGGGCCTTCTCCCGCCACGCCACCCGGAACGGCATCGTGCTGACCACCACCGACACCGGCCGGGCGACCGCGGTCAGCACCAGGCCGACGACGATGGCCGGCCAGATGTCGTCGGCCAGTTCGTGCGGCGTCACCAGCAGTCCGAGCAGGATGAACATGCCGATCTGGGCGAGCCAGCCGAGCCCCTCGGCGAAGCCGCGGGTGGCCGGCCAGTGGGGCAGCTTCGCGTTGCCCATGACGAGCGCGGCCAGGTAGACGGCGAGGAAGCCGGAGCCGTGTGCCAGCGCCCCGCCCGCGTACGCGACGACCGCGATGGCCATCACCGCGATCGGGTACAGACCCGAGGCGGGCAGCGCCACCCGGCGCAGGCCGTACGAGCCGAGCCAGCCGATCGCCAGTCCGACGGCGGCGCCGATCGCCAGCTCCAGCGCTATCTCGCCGATCATGACGTACCAGTGGTCGATCGGACCCTGGCTGGAGAAGGCGACGACCAGGATCACCACTGGGGCGTCGTTGAAGCCCGATTCGGCCTCCAGGATGCCGGTGAGCCGCTTGGGCAGCGGCACCTTGCGCAGCACGGAGAAGACCGCCGCCGCGTCCGTGGAGGACACCACCGCGCCGATGATCAGCGCCTGCCGCCAGTCCAGCCCCACCACATAGTGCGCCGCGGCCGCGGTGACCCCCACGCTCACCGCGACGCCCGCGGTCGACAGCACGGCGGCCGTCGGCAGCGCGGGTTTGATTTCGCGCCACTTGGTGCCCAGGCCGCCCTCGGCCAGGATCACCACCAGCGCGGCATAGCCGATGACCTGCGTCAGTTCGGCGTTGTTGAAGGTGACGCCGAGCCCGTCCGAGCCGAGGGCGACGCCCATCCCGAGGTACAGCAGCAGGGTGGGGAGCCCGCTGCGCGAGGAGATCCTTACGGCCGCCACCGCGACGAGCAGGACGAGAGAGCAGACCAGCAGCAGTTCATTGAGGTGGTGGACAGTCAGGGGCCGAACCTTTCTCACATGAGCGGCGGGAGGACCTTCGGGGACGAGATGAACGGTTCCCGGCCGACCGGAACTTCATTGCCTTACCTAACATTTTACGGGTTCTTGACGCGGGCCTTCCACACGGGCCGCCCGCGGAGGTGTGGGAGACCTGCGGGAGGCCCGGTCCGGTGGCCGGTGGACGGCGTCAGTCATGACTCCGCGTAGGGGCGGCGACAGCCCTGCGCCTATGGTTGCTCCAGCACTCCAGGATCACCCTGCCCCTCGAAGGACAGCGATGCCCGCCAACAAAACCGGCTCTTCTCCCAAGAAGAAGGGCCGACGTCTCCGCCTGATCGTGATCGCAGTCGTGCTGCTGCTCGTGGGGGGTCTCGGCTTCGGCACGTACTGGAGTATCAGTACCGTGCGGGCCTCTTTCCCGGAGACCACGGGGTCGCTGCAGCTCAAGGGGCTTTCCGATCCCGTCCAGGTCAAGCGCGACGGTAATGGCATACCCCAGATCTACGGCGACTCACCCGAGGACCTGTTCCGCGCCCAGGGCTTCGTCCAGGCCCAGGACCGCTTCTGGGAGATGGACGTCCGCCGTCATATGACGGCCGGTCGGCTCTCCGAGATGTTCGGTTCCGGCCAGGTGGAGACCGACGCGTTCCTGCGCACCATGGGCTGGCGCCGGGTGGCGCAGCAGGAATACGACACCAAGCTGTCGCCGTCGACGAAGAAGTATCTGCGGGCCTACTCCGACGGCGTCAACGCCTACCTCAAGGATCACGAGGGCAAGGCGCTGTCGGTCGAATACGCGGCGCTGGACTTCAAGAACGACGGCTACAAGCCCGAGAAGTGGACCCCGGTCGACTCGGTCGCCTGGCTCAAGGCCATGGCATGGGACCTGCGCGGCAATATGCAGGACGAGGTGGACCGCGCCCTGGCGTCGAGCCGGTTGAGCGCCAAGCAGATAGAAGAGCTGTACCCGTCGTATCCGTACAGCCGGAACAAGCCGATCGTCCAGGGCGGCGCGCTCAACGAGGCCACCGACGAGTTCGACCCCAAGGCGACGTCGACGGGCACAGCGGGCGCCACGGGGTCCACCGGCGCCACGGGCGGCGCGGCGGGATCCACCGGCGTCCCGAGCGGGGTGGGCGGAGCCACCCAGGGGCTGCAGAGCCGGCTCACGTCGATGTCGAAGACCCTGGAGAAGGTTCCGGCGCTGCTCGGCCCCAACGGCAGCGGCATCGGCTCCAACTCGTGGGTCGTCTCCGGCAAGTACACGACCACCGGCAAGCCGCTGCTGGCCAACGACCCGCACCTGGCGCCCCAGCTGCCGTCCGTCTGGTACCAGATGGGCCTGCACTGCAACCAGGTCAGCAGCAAGTGCCCGTTCGACGCGGCGGGCTACACCTTCTCCGGGATGCCCGGCGTGGTCATAGGCCACAACCAGAACATCAGCTGGGGCATGACCAACCTGGGTGCCGACGTCAGCGACCTCTACCTGGAGAAGGTCACCGCGACGCACTACCTCTACGACGGCAAGCAGGTCCCGTTCCGCAGCCGTGAGGAGACCATCAAGGTCGCGGGCGGCAAGAACCGCACGATCACGGTACGCAGCACCAACAACGGGCCGATCGTCTCCGACCGGGACGACGAGCTGACGAACGTCGGCAAGAGCGCGCCGGTCGGCAGCGGGGCCGACGATGTGGCCCCCGACCGCGGCGACGGCTACGCGGTCGCCCTGAAGTGGACCGCCCTGTCCCCGTCCAACAGCATGGACGCGGTCTTCGGGCTGAACTCCGCGCGCAACTTCGACGAGTTCCGCAAGGCGGCCCGCGACTTCGCGGTCCCCGCCCAGAACCTCATCTACGCCGACACCAAGGGCAACATCGGCTACCAGGCGCCGGGCAGGATTCCGGTGCGCAACGAGGGCGACGGCCGCTACCCGGCGCCCGGCTGGGACTCGCGCTACCGGTGGTCGTCGAAGTTCATTCCGCAGTCGGCGCTGCCCTGGGAGTACAACCCCGACCGCGGTTACATCGTCACCGCCAACCAGGCCGTCATAGACAAGAAGAAGTATCCGTACCTGCTGACCGACGACTGGGGATACGGCGCGCGGAGCCAGCGCATCACCGACCTGATCGAATCCAAGATCAAGGACGGCGGGAAGATCTCCACGGATGACATGCAGTCCCTGCAGACGGACAACAGCAGCGAGATCGCCAAGGTGCTGACGCCCTATCTGCTGAAGATCAACGTCAAGGACCCGTTCGTCCGCGAGGCCCAGAAGCTCCTGGAGGGCTGGGACTACACCCAGGACGCCGATTCGGCGGCCGCCGCGTACTTCAACTCCGTCTGGCGCAACACCCTGATGCTCGCCTTCGGCGACAAGCTGCCCAAGGAGCTGCGGGTCAAGGGGCAGTGCCTGCGGGTGCGGCCGGCCGGGGACTCCGGTCCGCTGGAGGACCTGGACGGGAACACCCGCCTGGTGCGCGAATGCGGTACGCGCGACGCCGACCAGGCCCAGCCCGACGGCGGCGACCGCTGGTACGAGGTCGTACGGAAGCTCATCAAGGAGCCGGGCAACGACTGGTGGAAGACCGCCGGGACCCGCAACCACCCGGGCGCGACCAACCGGGACCAGCTCCTCGCCCAGGCCATGAAGAACGCGCGCTCCGAGCTGACCGCCAAGCTGGGCAAGAACATCAACACCTGGAGCTGGGGCCGGCTGCACCGGCTGACGCTGAAGAACCAGACGCTGGGCACCGAGGGCCCGGGGGTCGTCCAGTGGATGCTGAACCGCGGCCCGTGGGACCTCGCGGGCGGCGAGGCGGCGGTCAACGCGACCGGCTGGAACGCGGCGGGCGGCTACGACGTCACCTGGGTGCCGTCGATGCGGATGGTCGTCAACCTGGACAACTTCGACAAGTCGCGGTGGATCAACCTCACCGGCGCCTCCGGCCACGCCTACAACGCGCACTACACGGACCAGACCGAGAAGTGGGCGAAGGGCGAGCTGCTGCCCTGGGCGTTCAGCAAGACCGCGGTGGACAAGTCCACCGACGATCAGCTGGCCCTCACTCCCTGAGGCGCCCCTGAGGCCGCAGACGGCCCGCTGCGGGCCTCTCCCGCCCCCGGCCAGGGGAGGGAGCCCGCGAACCTTCCGGCACAAGAAGTTCGCCTCCGGCGACGGCGCGTACCTGATGACC
>NZ_JBEYAL010000042.1:0-79072 GCF_040631655.1 Streptomyces sp. NPDC019937 | reverse complement strand
CGCACGCAGCGCCGCTGCGCTCTCCTCACGCGGGTTGCGAGCTACCGCACCAGACGCCGCTCGCTGATCCGGCCTGACCCACACGACACCCCCTAAAGCAGACGCACGCCGTCGTGGGCGCGGACCGCGGGCGGGGCGGCGGTGTCGAGCGCGTCCAGGATGCGGGCCGCGTACGCCTCGGACGCCAGGTCCGGCACCTCCGCCCGGGTCGCCCAGCGCCAGGCCCGGGTGCGGGGGCCGGTGGCGGGGGTCCCGTCGAGGGCCCGGCAGCGGAAGACGAGGGAGACGGCCAGGCCGTTCATGTCCTTGTAGACGCCGGTCAGCGCCGCCGGAAGCGCGATCTTGACGCCGGTCTCCTCCAGCAGTTCGCTCCGCAGGGCGTCGGGAATGGTCTCGTCCGGGCCCAGTGGCCCGCCCGGCGGCTCCCAGGTGCTGCTGTCCCGGCGCTTGATCAACAGCGCCCGGTCCCGCTCGTCGACGATGACGCCGGCGACGGTCACGGTGTGCGGGCGGTCCACGGTCACGTTCCTCGGCCCTCTCGACTGGCTGCGCGCCCCTCACGGTAGCCCAAGTGCCGTACCCGCAAAGGGCGCACGAGCCCGCTCATGCCGAGAACCGGTGTCCCTAGCGGATGTCGACCACGCCGTCGTCCGGCCGGCCCCCGTCCCGTCCGCCATCCGCACGCCGGGACGGCGCCTCCGCGTCGCCCAGGTCGCGCCGTACCGAGTCCAGGATGGTCAGCCCCTGGCCCACCAGCCCGGCCGCCAGCTCGCCGAGCCCGTCCGCGCCGTTGAGGACGTTGACGTTGGCGCCGGACAGCCCGGCCGAAGCCTCCTTGACGATCTGCGGCAGCTGGTCGATGAGCATGCGGTCCAGCGCGACCCGGCCGTGCGAGGCCGCCGCCTCGGCCTGGATCTTCATCCGCTCCGCCTCGGCCGTCGCCAGCACCCGGATCCGCTCGGCCTCGGCCTCCGCCGGCTTCACGATCTCGGCCACCAGCTCCTGCTGCCGCAGATCGGCCGCCCGCTGCGCCAACTCGGTCTGCGCGGCCAGCACTTCCTGCTGGGCGTGGGCCTGCGCCAGCGGTCCGGCCTGGGCGGCCTGGGCCTGGGCGCGGTCCACCTCCGCGTTGTACTGGGCCTGCACGATGGCGGTCTGCCGGGCGTACTCGGCCTGGTTGCGGGCCGCCTCCTGCTCCGCCTCGGCCGACGCCTGGGTGGCCTGCGCCTGGGCGATCTGGGCCTGCCGCTGGATGGCGGCCTTGTGCGGGGCGGACATCGCGTCGATGTAGCCGGTGTCGCCGTCGTCGATGGACTGGATCTGCAGCGAGTCCACGATCAGACCGATCTTCGCCATCTCGGACTTGGAGGTGTCCAGCACCTCGGTGGCCAGCTTCTGCCGCTCGGTGATGATCTCCTCCACGGTCATCGAGCCGATGATGGCCCGCAGATGACCCGCGAAGATGCGGCCGGTGAGGACGGACATCTGGTCCTGGTCGGAGAGGAAGCGCTGTCCGGCGTTGACGATCGACTCGGTGTCGTTGCCGACCTTGAAGGCGATCACCGCGCGGACGGTCAGCACGATGCCCTGCCGGCTGACGCACGTCTCGGCGACCTCCGCCTCGCACATCGCCAGCGTCAGGAAGCGCACCTTGCGGAAGACGGGCAGCACGAACTTGCCGTGGCCGGTGACCACCCGGAACGGCGCGCCCCCTTGGCCACGCCTGCCCCCGGAAATCAGCATCGCCTGGTCAGGCGCGGGAACGCGGTATCCGAACATCGCTCGTCTCCCTCAAGCGGCGTCGCCGGCCGCGCCGGTCGACGCGTTCAATGGGTCGGCCCACTCCATGACATCGACCTGCCGGGTGCCCCGGGAGTCGATGACCAGCACCGACGCCCCCTGCGGCAAGGGGGCGGCGGACCAGGCGAGGAAGGTCTCCGAGCCGCCCCGCACGCGCACCAGGACCTCGCCCGGGCCGGCGTCCCCCCGTGTGCCGATCACCAGCACCCCGGTACAACCGATCACGGATTCGTCCCGCGCCATGTGACGGCATCCCCCTCGTCATGTGCACTGCATGCCGACCTTAGTCCGCCCCCGCCGCACCGGATACGGGCAAGCGCGGCCATTACGCGGCCCTTACCGTTCCGGGTCCGAATCGCGACGTAAGCCCATGTGAGCCCCGGTGGAGCGGCGTTCTACCCTGTCGGGGCCGTCGAGCACGGTGACACCGGACGCGGACGGCGCGGAAGAACACGGACAACGGGGGACACAGTGCGGGTGCGCATGAGGACGGCCAGCGTGGCGGGCGCGCTGGCGCTGCTCGTCACGGGGTGCGGCGGTTTCGCCGGGGGCGGCGGTGCGGCGGACGCGGCGAAGAAGCCGGACGAGGCGTCGTCGAAGCCCGCGCCCCCGCTGCCGATGGAGACCGCCGCGAAGAAGGCCACCTGGACGGACCGGGACCGCACACGGCGGCTGAAGGTGGCGCCCGAACGGCTGGTCCAGGGCAAGGAGTCGGACCTCGAACGGGTGCGGCTCGACAGCGACGTCGACGGGATGGTGCCCTTCTACCTCACCGTCTCCTACACCAACACCGGCGAGGAGACGCTGGACCGGCCCGACCCGGAGAACAACTTCACGATCACCCTCGCCGACGGAACCCCCGGCCGGCCGATCGCCCTCATGAACACGAACCCGCTGGCCACCGAGTCGGCCGCGCCCGAGGAGTGCGACCACTCCGGCCCCGCGACCCTGGCTGCGGGCCGTACGGGGAAGGCGTGCCGGATCGTCATGCTGCCCAAGGCCCGGACGCCCGCGATCGTCTCCTACACCGACGACGCGAGCGGCGCCCTGACCTGGAAGATCGGCGACGGCGAGGGCTACGCGGGCACCAACGGCCTGATGACCGTCGGCCAGTCCGCCGACGCCATGTGGCAGGCCGACAACCGCGACGTCCCGATGACCGTCACCCTGACCGGCCTGCGCAAGGGCGGCATCGGGGACCTGAACCGCTTCCAGCTGAGCGCGGACCAGAAGAAGATGACCCCGTACTACGTCACCCTCCGGTACCGGAACACCGGCGCACACGTGTTGCTGCCCACCATGCAGGACAACGTCGGGGTCAGCACCGCCGGCGGACAGCAGCTGCGGCCGACGACCTTCATGGACTTCTCCGCCCCGGGCAACGGGATCGAGGGCTGCCGCAGCGCCGTGGCCCACACCCGGCTGAAGCCGAAGTCCTCGCTCACCATGTGCTCGGTCCACCTCATGCCCGAGGGCGACCAGCCGGTCGCGGTCACCTTCGAGGGCGAGGGCAGGGGCGCCCACCAGTTCGGCTGGCGCGTGCCGTGAGGTGACGTGGCCCGCTACTCCGCCGCGGTGTCCTCGAAGTACGCGTCCAGGACCTCGTCCAGCTTCGCCGTCCACTCCTTGAGGGCGCCGCGGGCCGGAGCCTCCACGTCGGCGGCGTACCAGCGCTTGGCGGTCGTGTAGACGGTGACGCCGAAGCGGCGGCCGAAGCGGGGGGTGTCGATCTCCACCGCGCCGATCTCGTCCCACGAGAACTCGGCGGTCTCGCCGTCGAGCTGGAAGACCACACCGGAGCGCTTGGCGGTGATCGAGCCGCGGCGGTCGGAGACGTCGAAGACCGGCCCGTCCCCGTCCCCGGCCTGCTCCTCCGCTTCCTCCGCCTCGTCCTCCGGTTCCGGACCGGCGTCGTCGGCGCCGACGTCGTCAACGGGCCGGCCGACGGCCTCCGCCGAGGCTTCCGGGGCCTCCTCCGCGGCCGTCCTCGCCTCCGCCGTCACCTCCTCGGTCTCGTCCGGGGGCGGGGGCGTCAGGCCGGGGATGTGCCCCGGATCGGTCCCTGCGGCGGGTACGGGCGGGGTGATCGGACCTATGCGCTGCTCCACGCCCGGCAGTATGTCGGATGAAGCCGTGCCCGCGACACCCACTCCCCGCGTGTTCCGCCGCGCGTCACGGTCAGGCGACGTCGATGCCGTACTCCCGCACCAGCGCCTCCAGCCCGCCCGGATAGCCCTTCCCGCCGACCACGAAGTCCCAGTCGCCGCCCGCGCGGCGCCGGAACGAGCCGAGGACCAGGGCCGTCTCGCCGGGGCGGCCGTCGGCGACCTCCAGCCGGCCGAGTTCGGCGCCCGACGCGTCCAGGAGCCGTATGCGGGCGTCCGCGAAGCCGGACAGGTCCGCCCCGGGGTCGACCTCGGGGTCGACGGCCGCGGCGAGGACGAGGCGGTCGGCCTCGGGCGGCAGGGCGTCGAAGGCGACCCGGACCGCCGCCCGGTCGGGGGCGGTGGCGGGCAGCGCGCTGACGGTGCCGTCGGGGGTGCGGGGGTTGTTGAAGAAGACGAAGTGGTCCTCGCTCAGCACCCGGCCGCCGTCGCAGACGAGGGCACAGACGTCGAGGGCGACCTCGCCCGACCACGACATGCCCAGCACGTTGTGACCGGACGGCGCCGTATCGGCGTCGGCCCGCGAAGCGGCGGCCCCCGCCCCGGCGGCGGCCGCCCCGTCGCCCAGCCGCCCCCGCAGCCCGTGCCGGTGCAGCAGGTCGACCAGCTCAGCCCCGGACACCAGCTCCAGCGGCTTCCCGTGGGCGAAGGTGTGCGAGCCGGGGCCGAACCGCGAGGTGGTGACCAGGACGCCCTTGTTCGCGCCGGAGCCCTGGACCGTGCCGTACAGATCGCGCACCGCCGTCGGCGGCACCGTGCCCCGGTAGCGCTTCACCTGCACCACGATCCGGCCGCCCCGGATCGGGGCGGGGTCCACCGCCTCCACGTCCACCCCGCCGTCGTTCGACCGCCGGGTCGTCACCGCCCGCATCCCCATGGCCCGGAAGAGGTCCGCGACCAGCGACTCGAAGCGAAACGGATCCATCGCGAGCAGATCCGGCTCCTCGCCCCCGCCCTGGGTGAGCACACCGGACCCGACATCGTCCGGCGTCCGCCCGGGCGTCACGGCGGCGAGCTGGTCGGGGCGGGCGGACAGGCGGCCGCGTACGCCGTCGACCAGGCAGTCCACCGCGCTCACCTGCTCCAGCCGCAGCTCGGCGAAGTCCGTACGGGACACCGTGACGGTCGCCAGGACGATCCGGGCCCGGCGGCCCGTCGCCGGATCGTGGTCGTCCACGAACCCGTTCAGCGCGACCGACTCCAGCACCCCCGCCTCGTCCGCCGCGAACAGGTCGCGCAGCGCCAGCAGCACGACTTGCGCGAGCACCTCCCGGTACAGCGCCCGGCGCTGCGTGGCCGGGCGCGCCGTCTCCCGCTCCTCGTCCGCGCTCGGCATGTACCGCACCGACTTGATCGCCGGGACGATCTCGTACCGCGGCAGCTCCCAGTCCAGGACGAGCTGGCGCGCGGCCGGGTCGTACGCGGCGGACGCCTCCCGGGGAAGGCCCTCCGGCCACACCGCGGAGGTGTACGTGGAGTGGTAGAGCGCCGCCGTGAAGTACTCCACCACCGCGTCGGGATCACCGGCCCGCACCTCCGCGGCCAGCTCCGCCACGCCCTCGTTGTGCCGCCGCAGCTCCGCGAGCCGCTGCGCGGCCCACCGCTCGTACTGCCGGTGGTACGCGTCCAGCCGCCGCAGCCGCTCGTCCTCCGCCGCCCGCGCGGCCCGCCAGTCCCGCTCGTACCGCTCCCGCGCCTCCTCCTGCGCCCGCCGCCCGGCCCCGAACCCCCAGCCGCCCTGCGGCTGGTAGTGCCGCTGGTCCGGCATCGGCACGGGCCGGGCCAGCGCGCCCGGGTCGAACGGCTCGACCTGCTCGGCCCGCATCAGCCCCCTCGGCCGGAACGCCGCCGCCCGGCACCCGTCCACCAGCAGCGACCGCAACGCCTCGACCCGCGCGTCCAGTTCCTCCGTACGCCGCCGCGCGTCCGCCTCACGCTGCCGCCGGTACGCCGCCTGCCGCTCCCGCTGGTCGCGCGCCCGCTCCCGCTCGGCGGCCCGCAGCCGCCGCTCCTCCTCCCGCTCCAGCCGCGCCCGCGCCCGCTCCTGCGCCTCACGCTGCCGCTGCGCCTCGGCCCACAGGGAGATCAGGCCGCTGGAACGACCGGAGCGACGGCTCATGCGGTACCCACTCCCCCCGGGCCCACCGGACCCCACACCTCGCGCACCGGCCCCCAGCTGCGCCAACGCCCCGATTCTAGTGGCCGCTACCACCGCTTTCCCGCCCTTGGCGAGCCGATGCCGCAGCGGTTGTACGTACACCTATCCTGGCCCCGTCGAATCGCGCGTCAGGGGCCGGGGAATTGTGGAATGCCGGGGGACATAGTGGAACTAGCGGGCTATATAGCAGCGGTGCGCGCCGGTGAAGGCGATCCGATGGCAATGATCGGGGAGTTCAGGCGTACGGCGGTACTGGTGCCGGTGTCCGAGGGCGGCTTCATGTCGGCCGAGTACGGCGGAATTCGATGGCTGTATGCCTTTACGGACCAGGAGGCGCTGGCGCGTTTCGCGCTCGTACGTGGCGCGGCGCCCGACGAGGCGTGGGAGTACCTGGCGTTGCTGGGCGCGCGGCTCCTGGACGTGCTGGTCCCGCAGATGGACGGCCCGGCGGGGGTGGCGCTGGATGTCGCTGACGAGGACGGCTCGATGATGTTTCCTCCTATGAAGGGCATCGTGCCGGATGAGGTCGCGCTGGACGGCGGCCGGAACGGGGGACATGGAATGGGCTGGTTGTACTGATGAGTGACGTCTTCTCCGGGCTCACCAGCACTCCGGATCTCAAAATCGACAAGGACTCCTTGGACAAAATCACCAAGGGGCTGCGCGACGCCATCGGTGAATTGAAGGAGGTCGGGGACAAAACCGGCGCGCTCCAGGGCAGTGGTTTCGAGGACATGGCCTTGTCGAAGGCCGATGCCGGAGGCAGCAGCGTCGCCGACGCCTTCGAGGGTTTCTGCGACCGCTGGGAGTGGGGCGTGCGCGCCCTCGTACAGGACGCGAACGAGCTCGCGGAGCGGCTGGGTCTCGCGGCTGGAATGATGTACGAGGAGGACAAGTACTGGGAGGGGACCTTCAAGATCGGTCTCAACTCCCTGGTCGGCAACCCTCATGCGACTGAGGACGAGGTCATCAAGCAGGGGTACGGGGACATCGTCATGCCGGATGCCCCCGACTACAGCGCCGAATCCTTCAAGCAGGCCGGCGGCGAGATGGCACAGACCTGGAAGGACACCGGGCGGTCGCTGGTGACAGAGGGCCGGGGCGGTATGCAGGCCGATCTGTTCAGGACCGTCGCCGGGGTGGACGAGGAGGAGTTCGACCGGGGCGTCGACCGGGCCTTCGGTCCCTCGCCCGAGGAGCGGGCACGGCAGTCCGTGGCCGGGCAGGGTGAGGGCTGATGGGGATCGGAGACTTCGTACCGGACGGGGTCGAGGACTGGGTCGGGGACCGGGTCGAGGACGTCGGCGGAGCTATCGACGCGACGACGGACTGGGGTGCCGACCGGCTTGACGACGTCGGTCTGAACGACGCCGCCGACTACGTCCGGGACAAGGGCGACGAGGCGGCGAACGCGCTCGGCGCCGACGTCGACGAACTGCAGCTGGACCAGACCGAGGACGAGAAGAAGCTGATCCGCGGCAATCCGGAAAAGCTGCGTGGCGCGGCGAGTCATCTGACCGACTTCATGAAGGCGTTCGAGAAGGTCGCGGGTGGGCTGAAAGGTCTGGACTCGCACCATCTGAAGGGCAAGACGGCCGACGCCTTCCGGGAGAAAGTCGCCATCGAGCCGCCGAGGTGGTACAAGGCGGCGGACGCGTGCGAGAAGGCGGCCGCCGCCCTGAAGGACTTCGCCGGAACGGTGGAGTGGGCCCAGGGGCAGGCGAAGCTCGCGGTCAAGGCCTACAAGCGGGGCAAGAAGGCGTCCGACGCCCATCGGAAGAAGGTCGACGCCTACAACACCGCCGTCACGTTCTACAACGCCCAGCCCGAGGATGAACGCGACCCGGACAGCCTGCCGGACAAACCCGCCGCCGCGGACCCGGGCGCCGCCGCGATCAAGGAGGCCGAGGAGACTCTGGCCGAGGCGCGCCGCCAGCGCAATGAGGCGCAGACCACCGTGAAGAAAGTGATCGACGGTGCCCGAGACCTGGCCCCGGAAAAGCCTTCCTACGGCGAACAGGCCAAGGACGGGCTCACCGGACTCCAGCTGGACGCTTCCCACTTCGTCGGCGGCGTCATCAAGGGCAGCGCAGGAGTGCTCAACTTCGGTCGCAGTCTGAACCCGACCGACCCCTACAACCTCACCCACCCGGCCGAGTACCTCACCGGTCTGAACAACACCGCGGCCGGCGTGGTCCGTATGGCCAACGACCCGGTGGGCACGGTCAAGAACGCGTGGAACGGGTTCAAACAGGATCCGGCGGAGGGCTTCGGCCGACTGGTGCCGGAAATGCTGGGCACGCGCGGCATCGGCACCGCGAAGTCGGCGTTGACCGCCGGAAAAGCGGCGAAGGCCGTGCCGAAACCGCCGATACCGAAACCGCCGCCGCCCAAGGACTGGAGCCACCTCGCGAGGGCCACGCCGGAGTCCCCTGAAAGGGCAATTCACGCCGGTTCGGTGCAGCCACACGAGGCAAAGGCATTCATTGACGACCAGTATCCTTGGCTGAAGGACGTCAACAACACCGGTCATCCCGGATACACAAACAACTGCTCGCACAATGTGGTGGCGGTCGACCGCAGGCTCGACGGACATGAGGTGTCGGCGGCGCCGAAGCAGGCCGGGGATCACATCCCTCCGCACCAGCTGGGGCTGCACGACCGACCGAAAGGCCACTACAACATGGTCGAGGGCTACGACGACATCGTCAAAGACCTCAATGCCCGGGGAGAGGGCGCACGAAGTGCGGTCTACATCTCACGGTCTGACGGCACTGCCCATGTTTTCAACGCGGTGCAGACGCGGCACGGCACCGTCTTCCTGGACGGCCAGACCGGGCAACTCGGCAAGTTGGAGTTGTGGGGCCCGAATTATGTGGTCAACGGAATCGGTCACATACCATACCGTTAGAATGGTCGCCCTCGCGATCTGAAGATTCCCGAAAGATGCTCTGGAGGCGGATATGCTCTCAATGGAAGAAGCCAACGCGGCGACACGTGAGTTCCTTGGAACGGTTTATGCCGCCGGGGAGTACACGATCGTCATGGAGCCCGAGCTGTCGCAGGAGTACCCGGCGGCCTGGGCGATCCGGTTCACTTCGCAGGAATACCTCGACACCGGGAACATGGCACTCGCGCCCTTTACCCGAGTGGTGATCGTCCCCAAGAACGGCAGCGCCCCGCACTTCCCCCCGAGCCACCTCCCCGTGGAGCAGTACGTCGCCCAGCTCGCCACGGACAATCCCGCCACCGGAGCCTGACCCCCTCATGTCCGACTTCCACGTACCGCGGGGGCTCGACCCCCTGCGGCAGGCCCAGACCTGGCTGGACTCCACCTACCGCGGGCTGGTCGAACTGGCGGCGCCCGAGCCGGTGACCGAGGACTTCGGCACCTGGCACTTCGCCTGCCGGGCCAAGCGTCAGCCGGGCTACCCCGAGACGCCCATGCTGGCGGCGACGGTCGTCGTGCCGAAGGACGGGAGCGTCCCCTTCCACCCGGCCGCCAATGACCCGTGGGGTGATGTCGAGGACTTCATCAGGTCGCGGTCCCCGCGGACGGCGGAGGTCCAGTCCCGGAAGCTCAACTCCCGCGGCTGCGCGGTGACGGTGGGCTCGGCCGTGGCCGGGGCACCGTCCAGCCCTCTTCCCTGGTCTCCCTCCCACGAGGCGCCGGGGTGGTGGGACATCCTGCTGCGCCGTTACTTCCCGGAAGCCGAGGTGCTGGAGTGCGCCGGCTGGGACGAGGTGATCGCGGCCGCGCGTGAGCCGGGGCCCGGTACCCAGGGAGTAGTGTGGCTGCGGCGCGAGATCAAGGGCCTCGAGGCCACGGGGCATCTGCTCTTCGTGCACAACAACAACGGCAATGTCGTCCTCCTCGACGGAATGTCGAGCGGACTCGGCCGGATGGAGACCGAGGGCGTCCGCGCCCTGACCTTCGCGCGGTGCGGGCCCGCCGGTTCCCCCCGGGCCCCGCTCGCCCCGCCGTGGCAACGCCCCGCTGACGGGTTCGCCGCGGCCGTGGCGAAGGCCGAGGCGTGGCTCGAGCGCACCTACCAGGAGCCGGTCGTCCTGGTCGCCCCCGGGCCCGACGACGAACGTGAGCGCGGTTGGCTGTTCGCCTGCAACACCACGGCTTTCCTCGATCACCATGACGTGAATCACGCGATGCTGGACGCGGCGCTCGTGGTCCCCAAGTCCGCCGCCGAACCCTTCGGCCTGCCCAACTCCACACCCTGGGCATGGTTCGATGCCTGGAACCGGGGCCAGGGGGACGGCGCACTCCAGGCGCCTCCACCGCCCCGTCCCGGACCGGCTGCCTGGCTTCCCGCCACGCTCCAGGCACTGGGCCGACCGCTGTCGGCGTCCGAACACGTGGGGTGGGACTCACTGCTCGCCGAACTCTCCACCCTGCCCGTCGGAGCGCGCGCGCTGATCTGGGTGCGCCGTACCGACGGAAAGGGGCGGGAGACCGTGGGGCTGGTCCTCACCGCGCTGCGCACCGGTGAGGGAAACGCGATCATCGATGGTTCGGAGCACCCGGTGACCGACCTGAACGCCCTCGCCGCGTGGCGCATGCACCTCATCCGCTACCGCTGACACCGCTGTTATTGCTTGTCCATGGCCTCGGACCCACTGGCCCGGGGCCATGCCCGGGAGCGATTCGGACGCCTGAAACACCCCGGACAGCATCGTGGAGGCCTTCCAGCAGGCGGCCCAGTTCAACATGTCGCACCGGGACAACCACCCCCGGCAGGCGCGGGAGGGACGGCCTGGGAGATCGCTGCGGCCCAGCCGTCCTCGGCACCGCCGCCGACCTGGAGAAACGGCCCGGCAGGATGGGGGCAGCCATCCTGCCGGGCCGGGCCCGGACGGTGCGGTGTCGCGTCAGCCGCACTTACGGCCGCTGTTGATGCACTTCACGGCCTGCTTCATCAGCGAGTCGGACATCACGTTGATGAAGTCGCCGTGGTCGGTGACCGGCTTGTGCAGCTGCTCGGGGAAGCTGTCCACCGCGAAGACCGAGTTCGGCGCGATCTTGTAGGTGATGCGCTGGGTCAGGGCCGGGATGGCCTTGAAGCCCTTGCCGCAGGCACCGTTGGCACCGGCGAAGGCCACATGCGTGCGGTGGTTGGCGCTGTCGCTGTTCCGGCCGTCCCAGCAGCTCTGGAACTTGAACGTCCGCACCACGTTGCTGCCCTTGGGGCACAGCGGGTACTTGTCCTTGAGCTGGCGGTTCTCGAAGCCGGTGCAGCTCCAGGAGGCGTTGGCGTTGGCCGTGCCGTTGGTGAAGGCCTTGGCGTCACCGGTGATGATCCGCAGGAACTTCGGCATCGCCACGACCTTGCCGACCGCGCTGCCGCGGAAGGTGAGCTGGACGGAGGCGGGCTGGAGGATGGTGCCGATGTTGCCTTCGGTGCCGCCGCCCGGGGCGTTCACGTCCTTCTCGTTCTTGCCGTTGCGCAGGCGCAGCACGGGCCAGTAGTGGGTGGAGCGGTCGCCGTTGGTGCAGGAGGTGGTCGCGGTGGCGAGGACCTGGTCGGTGGCGAAGGCGTCGTTCTTCTGGTTGCCCACGTAGTCGTGCATGTGGTGGGCGCCGTTGCTCACACCGGGGGCGACGATGACGTTGTCGGAGTTGAACTTCTTGTTCTCGTTGCGTCCGCAGCGCGAGGAGAAGGTGCCCTTGGAGGCGCCTGCCTGCTGGCGGGGGTTCTTGACGTTGGGCTGCACCTTGCGGATGTCCACGAAGTCGGCCTTCTGGGGGCCGGAGCCCTGCGCGCCGGCCGCCGCGGGGGCGGCCGCCACGGCATTCGTCCCGCCCTGCTTGACCGTGCAGGACGCCATCGAACCCAGCCCGGACGCCGCCTGCGAGCCCTGCCCCATCCGGGTGGCGATGCGGTTCAGCGCGCCGCGGCGCTGGGTCGACAGCGGTTCCAGGACGCGGGTGCGCACCCACTCCTGGTCGGCGGCCTTGGTGCCCGGCGCGGCGAGCCGCTTGTAGGCGTCGGCGACCTGGGTGTCCATCTGGGCCAGTTCCTTGTCGACGGCGGGCCGTGCCTTCTGCGGCACGTCCGACAGCCGGGTGGCGACGTCGGGACACTGGATGGTCATCGAGGATTGTCGGGCGGCCTCGGTCCGGTTGGGGGATTGTCCGGCCGAGGCGTTGTTGTCGGTCATCAGCAGCGCGCCGCCGCCGATCGCCAGAGCCGTGACGCCGACAGCGGACACGACGAGCACGCGGGACCGCTTGTGTCTCTTCTTGTACCTCACCACTACGCCCCTCATTGGTAGTTGTCGTACTGCGATACGAAAACCGGGGCGGTTCCGCTCATCGGTGGCCGTAGCGGCTGAAGGTGTGGCGAGAAAGCACCGCAAGCTAAGGCGTTGCGGACGGCGTCGCCGTGGGGTGGTCCGGGCGTACGGAGAACACCGTGTCCCCGGCCATCGCCACGATCGCGTCCTTCACGAGCAGCACGGACGGCGGCCGTTCCTGCGCCGTGTCCCCGGGGGCGTCCAGCGCGGCGGTGCGCCACACCTCGGCCCCGGTGTCGCTGTCCAGCGCCAGCAGACGGCCGAAGCGGTTGGCGAAGTAGAGCCTGCCGTAGCGCTTGGACTCCACGGGCGCGGACAGGCTCTCCGTCTCCGTCGTCCGCTGCCACAGCTGCTTTCCGCTGCGTGCCGACACCGCGGTGACCGTGCCGTCGGTCCGGACGGCGTAGATCACCCCGTTCAGCAGGGTGGCCGTGCCGCGCAGGGGCTGCCGCAGGGGGATGCGCGTGGTGTCTCCGGTGCGCGGATCCACCCGGATCAGCGCGTTGTACGGGCGCTCGTATCCGGCCTCGTACACCTCCTTCGCGGTCTGCGGCGCGAGGAAGACGGGCGCCCCGTCGTCGGAGCCGAGGCTCAGCGACTTCCGGGGGAGGGTCGCGAGCGCGCGCCGCGCACCGTCGCCGGGGTCGAACCGCAGCAGGGTGTACGGGCCCTCGGCGCTCAGCCCGGACGAGGTGAGGGGCGAGCACAGGGCGTACGGGGCGCCGGAGGCGACCGGTGTCGCCGGATCGCAGAACTGCCCCTCCGGTGCGGGCGACCGCCACAGCAGCCGGCCCGAGGTCCCGTAGGCGGAGAGCTGCCGGTCGTCGGGCGACAGCGTCAGCAGCCCGCCGCGGAACAGGCGCACCGACGCCGACTGGCTGATCTCGCGTACCCACCGCTGCTTCTTGGTGCCGGTGTCCAGGGCCACGATGCGGCGGCTCTCGTTCTCCGGCGCGGAGTAGCCGTAGACGAGCCCGTCCCGTACCCCGATGGGGCGCGCGTCCTGCGGCCTGGTGCCGCTGCGCCACTGGACGCGGCCGGTGGCGGCGTCCACCTTGGCGACGGTGAAGCCCTTGCCGCCGCAGTACAGGGCGGTGGCGTGGTCCGGTACGCACGCGGCGTCCTGGTACACGAGCGGGGGCAGCGGGGCCTCGTACCGCAGCGTCGTCCGCCACGGGCGCCAGCCCTCGGGCAGGGACACGGGGCCCGTGTCGTCGGTGGCGGACGCGGAGGGGCGGTACGGCGGCGTGCGCGTCGTCAGGTCGTAGGCCGCCGTCGCGACCAGCACCCCGACGGCCACGGCGCCGGCCCCGATGAGGATCAGCCGCTTCCGGCGCCTCCCGCCGGGCCCCTCCGCCTGCGGGGTTTCCGCCTCCGGGGTTTCCGCCTCCGCGGGCGCGGGCTGCGCCTGCGCCCGTACCGGGGCCGCCTCGGGGGGAGCCACGGCGGCGAAGTCCGGCAGCGCGCCGAGCATGCGGTGCAGCTCGTCCAGGCCCGCCCGCGCGGCCGGGTCCTTGTCCAGGCACCGCTTGGCCAGCCGGATGAGCGGTTCCGGGACCCCGCTCAGCGTCGGCGCCTCGTACATCACCTGATACCCCGACAGATACGGGCTCTCGGCGTCGAACGGCCCCACCCCGGTGGCCGCGTACACCACCAGCGCCCCCAGCGAGAACACGTCCGAGGCCGCGGTGACCTCCCGCGGACTGCGCAGCTGCTCCGGCGACATGAAGCGCGGCGTACCGAGCACCCGCCCGGCGGTCAGGGTGAGCGTCTGGCTGTCGGCGGCCCGCGAGATGCCGAAGTCGATGACGCGCGGCCCGTCCTCGGCCATCAGGATGTTGGCCGGTTTCAGGTCCCGGTGCACCACGCCGGCCCGGTGGATGTCCCGCAGTGCCTCGACGAGCCCGAGCCCCAGCGTGCGCACCTCCCGCCCGCCCAGCGGCCCGTCCTGCCGCACGACATCGGCGAGGGTGGGCCCCGGCACGTACTGCGTGGCCATCCACGGCCGCTCGGCCTCCGGATCGGCGTCCACCACCGGAGCGGTGAACGCCCCGCTCACCCTGCGCGCCGCCGCGATCTCCTGCCGGAAGCGGGCCCGGAACTCCTCGTCCTGCACGTACTGCGCGTGCACGAGCTTGACCGCGACCTGCCGCCCCGAGGCCGATCGCGCCAGGTAGACGACGCCCATACCGCCCGAACCGAGCCGGTCGAGCAGCGTGTAGCCGCCTATGGACGCCGGATCATCGGTACTCAGCGGCATCGCCGTTCCCCTTTTCCCTTCCCCAACGCCCGTGACCGCCCCCTACATTAGGCCGCCCCGCCCCGGCCCCCACAGCACCACACCCCCGTGCGCGTCGCCCGGGAGGGTCACCGGCGCGGGGCGTCACCGCCCTGGCCGTCGCGGCCGGGCTCTCGCTCAGCGCCTGCCAGGGGGACGACTCCTCCTCCCAGGGCTCCGGCGACAGCAGCGCATCCGCCGACAAGAAGTCCGGTGACACGCAGTCCGGCGCGAGCGGCAGCTCCGACGGCTCCGGCGCGACCTTCACCAGCCTCATCGTCACCCCGCCCGGAGAGACCCACTCCCACGCGCTGCAAGGAGGAGCCGTTCGCGCATCAGCTCAGCCCCAGGCCAGTGGCCTGGGGCTTTCTGCTGGAGCGGACGTATCATCGAACGTACGTTCGGTGATACGGCGTGCGCCCGCGCCCACGGCGACCGACCCTGGACGGGAGGGAGCGCGGACCGGCCCGCCCGGAAGGGGACATCGCCATGAAGACACCCCCGATCGTTTCGCCGCAGGAGTGGGAAGAGGCACGCCGGGAGCTGCTGGTGGAGGAGAAGCGGCTGACCCGGGCCCATGACGCGCTGGCCGCCAAGCGTCGCCGGATGCCGTGGGTGGCGGTGGAGAAGCCGTACGCGTTCGAGGGGCCCGAGGGCACGGTGAGCCTGCTCGACCTGTTCAAGGGGCGCCGTCAGCTGATCGTCTACCGCGCCTTCTTCGAACCCGGCGTCTACGGCTGGCCCGACCACGCCTGCCGCGGCTGCTCCATGGTGGCCGACCACGTCGGCGACCTCGCCCATCTGCACGCCCGCGGCACCACCCTGGTCTTCGCCTCGCGCGCGCCCCAGCGGAACATCGAGGCGGTGAAGGCGCGGATGGGCTGGACGATGCCCTGGTACACGATCACCGACGACTTCGACGCCGACTTCGACGTGGACGAGTGGCACGGCACGAACGCCTTCATCCGCGACGGCGACCGCGTGTTCCGCACCTACTTCATCAACGCCCGCGGCGACGAGGCGCTGGGCAACACCTGGAGCTACCTCGACATGACCGCCCTCGGACGGCAGGAAACCTGGGAGGACTCCCCCGAGGGCTACCCCCAGACCCCGCCGTACGACTGGTGGAACTGGCACGACGCCTACGGCGACGCCGAACCGGCCCCGGAATGGCTGGAACAGACCCGCCGCGGCCCCCGCCACCTGCCCGCCTGAGCCCTCACCGGGGCGGGCGGACGTCGCGGTCGGCTTCCACCGCCTTGGTCTCGCTCTTGAAGATCCGGGCCGACTTGCCCAGGGAGCGGACCAGATCCGGGAGTTTCCTGGCCCCGATGACGACGATCACGACGATGAGGAGGAGAGCCAGCTCGCTGAGCCCCAGCATGGGTGTCTGCTTTCAGTCGGATGCGGTCACGTGAGATCAGGCGCCGGTCGAAGGCCCGGTCAGAGGTGCACGGCGATGGTGGGCAGCAGGTCCTGGAAGGTCTGTCCGGCGGCGGGCTCGCCGATCGCCGACATCTGCCAGGCGCCGCCCGAGCGGTGGACCTTGGCCATGATCTGGGCGGTGTAGGGGCCGCCGCCGCTGAGGGTGTAGCGGGCCATCTCCTGGCCGTTGGTCTCGTCGACCAGACGGCAGAAGGCGTTCTCCACCTGCTCGAAGGTCTGCCCGGTGAAGGAGTTCACGGTGAAGACGATCTGATCGACCTGGGCCGGGACCCGCTCCAGGTCGATCAGGATCGACTCGTCGTCGCCGCCCTGGCCGGTGCCGCCCACGAGGTTGTCGCCGGTGTGGCGTACGGAGCCGTCGTCGCTGCTCAGATGCTGGAAGAAGACCACGTCGACCGGTTGCCGCCCGGCGAACAGCACCGCCGAGGCGTCGAGGTCGATGTCGCGGGCGGTCATCCGCGCGAAGAAGCCCTTGCGGGGCGCGGCCTGCCAGCCCAGGCCCATGCGCACCGCGCTGAGCGCGCCGCCGTCGGACTTGCTCAGGCTGATCTGCTGGCCCTTGGCCAGATTCACGGTCATGTGCTTCCTCTCGCGTTTCCAGTTTCACGTTTCCGGGTTGTCATGCGGTGTCGTACGAAGACGGCGGCACGGTGAAGCCGGGGCCGGTGTATTCGGGGGCGGCGAAATCCGGGCTGCTGTAGCCCAGCCGTGGGCGGCGGCCGGGAGCAGCGGTCCGGTCGCCCGGCCGTGCCTGCCGCAGCCGGGCGCGCAGGAACGGCAGGACGCCGCGTTCGAGGAGGGCCCGCCGCCATGCCTCGCGGGCCTCGGCCACGCCCGGTGCGCCACCGGGCGGGGTGGCAGGACGGCTCGGGCCGGTCGCCGGGGCGCGGTGGCGAGCAGCGGTGATGAGGATCCAGACCACTCCGCCCGCCGTCGTCACCGCCGTGATCACGGCGGCGGCCTGCCCCGCGGTCAGCAGCTCGTCACCCAGCTCGCGCCCCGAGGAGCTGAGCCCCAGCAGGTAGCCGAGGAGCAGGAAGACCGCGGTCGCGGCCGCCGCCAGCACCGGCGCCAGGACCGCGACCGCGGGCAGCAGTCCGCGCACGCCCGTCGCGGCGGATGGCGCCCCGGGGGCCCGGCCGGCGCGGACGCGAGAGCCATCCATGGCGCGTTGCCGCAGGTAGGCGGCGTACTCGGGGCCGGCGGCCGCGGCGATGCCCGCGCGCTCGGCGAGCGCCTGCGCGCGGAGCCGCTCGGCCGCCGCGCCCCCGGCGGCGCCGTCCCGCCGCAGGGCCGCGCGGATCTCCGTGGTGTTCAGGGCCTGCCGCAGCACCCGCTCGAAGTCGGGTCCGTCCTCCGGCCGTAACTCGGGTGGTGTGCCGGTCATGTCAGTGTCCTCGGTGAATGCGGGCTCCCACCGCCGGGCGCGGCCTTCCGGCGCGGGCCCGGCGGTCGGCCCGTACGGGTGTCAGAGGTTGACGCCGAAGTCGGAGGCGATGCCCGCCAGGCCCGAGGCGTACCCCTGGCCCACGGCGCGGAACTTCCATTCCGCGCCGTGGCGGTACAGCTCGCCGAAGACCATCGCGGTCTCGGTCGCGGCGTCCTCGCTCAAGTCGTAGCGGGCGAGTTCGGCGTTGTCGGCCTGGTTGACCACCCGGATGAAGGCGTTACGGACCTGGCCGAAGCTCTGGCCGCGGCTCTGGGCGTCGTGGATGGAGACGGGGAAGACGATGCGGGCGACGCCGGCGGGGACCGCCGCCAGGTTCACCTTGATCGACTCGTCGTCGCCCTCGCCCTCACCGGTGAGGTTGTCGCCGGTGTGCTCGACCGAACCGTCGGGGCTGGTGAGGTTGTTGTAGAACACGAAGTGCCGGTCGGACGCGACCTTCCCGGCCTCGTCGCACAGCAGGGCGCTGGCGTCGAGGTCGTAGTCGGCGCCCGTGGTGGTCCGTACGTCCCAGCCCAGGCCGACCAGGACCGCGGTCAGGCCCGGCGCCTCCTTGCTGAGCGAGACGTTGCCGCCTTTGGACAGGGAAACTCCCACGATCTCCTCCTGAATGCCGGATGCGGACACAGAAGAATCTACAGCACTGTAGAAGTATTCGGGTGGGCGGATGGCGGTCGCGGACCCTGTACCGTCAGCTTTCGGCTGGTTGTGAGCGGCGTGCTGGAGGGAGATGGCGTGAGGGACCAGGACAAGGACGAACCGCACCCGCGCTTCCGCCGGCGCGGCCAGGGGGAGCTGGAGGCGCAGGTGCTGGCGGTGCTGCGGCAGGCGGAGGGCCCGGTGACGGCCGCCTGGGTGCAGGAACGGCTCGAGGGCGACCTCGCCTACACCACGGTCATGACGATCCTGTCCCGGCTGCAGGCGAAGCAGGCCGTGACCCGGGAGCGCGCGGGCCGGTCGTTCGTATGGCAGGCGCAGTCGGACGAGGCGGGGCTCGCGGCGCTGCGGATGCGCCGGGTGCTGGACGGCCAGGGCGACCGGGGGGCGGTTCTGGCCAGCTTCGTGACGGGGCTGACGGCCGACGACGAGCGGTTGCTGCGCGGCCTGCTGAGTGAAGCGGAGGGTGACTGAGCGCCTTGGGTATGTTCGTCTTTCTGCCCCTGGTCCTGCCGTTAACTGCGCTGCCGATCACGCGTCTGGCCGAGCAGTACCTCCATCCGCGCCGCGCCACCCGGCTGTTGTCGCTGGTGGGCGGCGTGCTCGCGGTGTGCTCCACGCTGTGCCTGGTGCTGCTGGTGGTCGTCGGCACCGCCCAGCTGCCGGGCAACCCGCTGCCGGACGGCTGGTCGGACCCCGAGGTGCGGGCCGCGGTGCCGTTCGACGAGGTGGCCGGGAAGGCGGCCATCGTCGCGCTCGTCCCCGTGGCCGTCGGTTGCGCCGGTACGGTCCGGCGGCACCGCCGGGCGCGGCGGCGCGCCCAGGAGGCGGTCGCCGGACTGGCCGACGAACCGGTCACCACCCTCCCCGACGACGAGCCGTACGCGTACGCCCTGCCCGCCACGTCCGGCAAGCCCGGCCGGATCGTCGTCTCCACCGCGATGCTCGCCTGCCTGAACGCCTCCGAGCGGCGCGCCCTGATCGCCCATGAGCACGCCCACCTGGCCGGACGGCACCACCGCTATCTGCTGGCCGCCCAGCTGGCGGCGCGGGCGAACCCCCTGCTCCGCCCGCTGCGGGAAGCGGTCGCCTACTGCGCCGAGCGGTGGGCGGACGAGGAGGCGGCGGGCGCGGTGGCGGACCGCAAGGTCGTGGCCAGGGCGGTCGGCAAGGCCGCGCTGGTCTCCCGTGGCACCCCGGCCCCGACGCTGGCCGGGTTCGCCGCGCCCGGCCCCGTCCCGCGCCGGGTGGCCGCCCTGCTGGGCCCGGTGCCGTCCGCCCGGCACTGGCCGCCCGCCTGCACGGCGGCGGGCGTCGCCGCCTGGGTCGCCGCCGGCGGCACGACCGCGTCCGCGCTGTCCTCGGCGAACGCGGCGATCGCGCTCATCCGGGTCCTCCAGGCGGCGACCCCGCTGTGACGGGCCCCGGGGCATCCCCCGGGGGCCTCGTCAGAGATCGAATTCGGCGGGGTCCAGGTCCAGGCTGAAGCAGGCCTCGCGGACCACGGCCCGCTCGGTCTTGTCGAAGTCGCCGTCGGCGCCGCCGATGACGATGCCGATCTGGATGACGGCGCGTGCCTCGGCGGGCTTCTTCCTCGCCTTGGCCACCTCCTGCAGGACGCTGACCTTGCCGAAGTCGAAGTCGGTGGTGAGCTTGTCGAGGTAGTCGTCGAAGCGCGACCGCAGATCGTCGGCGGCGAAGTTCTGCAGCACCTCGTTGGTGGCGATCAGCTGGGCGACGCGCTGCCGCTCGGACGGGTCGATCGAGCCGTCCGCCGCCGCGACCAGGGCGCACATCGCCATGCTGGCGTCGCGGAACGCGCCGCTCTTGAGGTCGTTCTTCTTGGCGAGCAGCTGGCTCTGCATCGTCTGGGCGGAATCCTTGATGCGGTCCCACAGGGCCATGACCAACTCCGTACATCGTCGGGGCGCCCGGGCCGGAGGAAGGCCGGCCCGGGCTTGTTTCTACACTAATGTAGAAGTTAGCAGAGTGGCCGAGTGTCCGAGCGGGCTCAGTCCTCTTCGTCCTCGAACGCGTCGCCGATCTCGTCGACGACCTCCGCCGCGACCATGCCGCCGACGACACCGACCGCGACGCCCGCCGCGACACCGCCGACGATGGCCCCCGTGCTGGGCCCGGAGCGGCGCTCCCCGTGTCCGTGTCCGTGGTCGTCGTGGTGGTGCTCCCCGAACCCGTGGGAGCCGTGGGCCGCCCGGCTGGGCTGCTGCTCCACGAGCTGCCGGATCCAGGCGTCGACCTCTTCGTTCCAGTCGCGGTGCTCGACCCCGTCATGGCCGACGGTGAAGCGGGTGAGGGCGTCATGCCCGCCGGAGAAGAACCCGCCGCGCTTGTCGGCCTCCAGGACGACGTCCAGGCCGCCGGGGTTCGCGAGGAAGGTCACCTCCAGCTCATTCAGGGCGTGGGCGTACTGCGGGGCGGGCGTCAGCTCGATCTCCTGGTAGAACGGCAGCCGCTGCCCCGTACCGCCGATGTGTCCCAGCTCCAGATCGGCCGACTTGAAGCCGAACCCGAGCTGCCCCAGCGCCTCCAGGATCGCTTCCTGGACGGGCAGCGGACCCACCGTCAGCTGGTCCAGATCGCCCTTGTCCTTCGCGCTCGCCACTTCCAGCCCGGTACGGACCCCGAGCACGATGCCCAGCGGCTGCCCGTACAGCTCGGTGACGGGCGTCTCCCAGGGAAGCTGAATGGTGAACGGCAGGCTGCGCTGCTCCCCTTCACCGAGCCGGAACCCGCCCCCCACCGTGAAGTGGTCGAAGACGACGACGCCTTCGCGCTCCTCGTCCCCGTGCTCGTCCTCGACTCGCGCGACGAGGTCCAGGCTGATGGACTCGATCTCGAAGTCCGCCTTGCCGCCCTGCAGACGGACCTGCCCGCTCAGCGGCCCGCCGGGACGTACGGGGCCGCTGTCCAGCACGGTGTCCACGGTGGGGCCGCCGACACCGAGTGAGCCGAGTAGTCGTTTGAACACCATCGTGGCGTCCACTCCTTACGTACGTATGCGCCTGTGGCTACTTGCTGGTGGTGTCGAGCGCGGCCAGGGCCGAGGCCCAGCGGGCGAACTTCAAGTCGGCCAGATCCCTGACCGTCTTGATCCCGAACGCCTCCTCCAGCAGGCCCCCCTGCCGGTCGGAAACCCCCTTGAGCGCCGATACGGGCGCGGCGAGAATCTCCGCCAGGTCCTTGTCGGCCCATGCCTTGTCCAGCACCGTCTCGAGGTCTATGGAAGCCATGCCTGCCCTCCCGGGGTGAGCGTGTGGTGAATGTGCGCGCGCGTGCGTGGCACGGCAGGGAACCTCGTCGGCCGACGGCACGTTGACCGGTTCGAGTCACCGCATGGGCGGACCCGTCCGCGTTTCTACACGCATGTAGAAGCATAGGGTCTCACCCCGCCCGCCGGGCACGCATCGCGTCACGCCACCGGGGGAAGTCCGAAAAGGCCCGTCAGATGGCGGACGAATCCGAAGCGGACGCCTCCTGGAGCGCTGCGAGCATCTCCGGGGACCAGGTCAGGCTTCCGTCCCGCAGGTCGCCGATCACCCCGCGCAGCCAGCGTTCCTCGGCGTCGAGGACGGCGAGCAGGTATTCGTTCTCGATCAGCGTGATGCGCGGCAGCCCGGCGGCGGCCTCGGCGGTTTGCCGCGCCAGTTCGGCGCGTTGGGTGGCGATGTGTCCTGCCCGTCGTTCCAGGATCGGTGCCACCTCGTCCGGGCTGAGCAGGAGCATGTTCGACAGCGCCGCCGGAAACACGGGGAACTCCGCCTTGGGGGCCGCCAGCATCTCCTCCAGCCACTCGCGGGTGACCGCCCGGCCCTCCTCGGTGACCTCGTAGACGGTCCGCTCGGGGTACTGCTGGTCGCGCTCGGTCTGCCGGACGGCGATCAGCCCGCCTGCCCGCAGCCGCTCGATGGTGCGATACAGCCCGGCCCGCTGGCCGACGTTGACGACCTGTTCCTTGCCCCACTGCTTGAGCAGTTGCTGGATGCCGTACGGATGCAGCGGTCGATGGTGCAGCAGCGCCAGCACGGCCAGTCCGAGCGGCGAGCTTTTGACGGAGGCGGTCATGCAGGCATCGTAGACATGGCGTAACTAGTTGCAGACCTACTAGTTGCTTTGCAACTATGGGAGGGCGTTCACACGGCGCATCCACATGACCCACGGGAGGGGTTATGAGCGACGACCGCGGCCACGGCTCCGGCGTACGGACGGCACTGGTCATCGGGGGCGGTGTGGCAGGCCCGGTCACGGCGCTCGCACTGCGCAAGGCGGGCATCGCGGCAACGGTCTACGAGGCGTATCCCAGCGCTGCGGACGGCGTGGGGGCCTGGCTGGGGCTGGCGCCGAACGGTCAGGCGGCGCTGGCGACGGTCGGAGCCGACGCGGCGGTGAAGGCCGCCGGGCAGCCGGTGCCCGGCATGGTGATGGCGGATGGCGCCGGCCATCACCTCGCCCGTTTCGGCGGGTTCCCGGAGCTGCCCGCCACGCTGACGCTGCCGCGCGACGGGCTGTTCCGGGCCCTGGCCGACCATGCGGTGGCCGCTGGCGTTCGGTTCGCGTACGGCAAGCGGCTGATCGCTGCCGAGGAGGCGCCCGATGGCGTCACCGCACACTTCGCCGACAACACCTCCGCGACCGCCGACATACTGATCGGCGCCGACGGCATCCGTTCCACCGTCCGCACCCTGATCGACCCGCGATCACCCGTTCCCGAGTACGGCGGCGTGCTGAGCTTCGGCGGCTACGCGACGCCGGGCAGTGAGGCCGGGGCTGAACCGGGCACCATGTACTTCGCGTTCGGCCGCGCCTTCATGGGCTACTGGCAGGGCCCGGACGGGCGTGTGATCTGGTTCGCCGGCCTGCCCATGGACACCCCGCCGAGCCCGGCCGACTTCGCGCGAGTGCCCCACGCCGAGTGGCTGAGACGGCTACGTGATCTGTACGCCGGTCATGTCCCCGGTGAGCGGCTGCTGCGGCACACCGGCCCCGACGAACTGATGGTGGTCGGCCGGATGGAGCGCATGCCGCCCGTGCCGCACTGGTACCGCGGCCGGATGGTGCTGGTCGGAGACTCGGTGCACGCCCCGTCCTCCAGCTCCGGACAGGGTGCCTCGCTCGCCATCGAAAGCGCGGTCGAACTGGCCCGCTGCCTGCGCGATCTGCCCACACCGGGCGAGGCCTTCGCCGCCTACGAGGCCCTGCGCCGCCCACGTGTGGAGGTGATCGGCCGCAACGCCGCGGCCGTCAACAAGGTCAAGTCCGGCAAGAGCGACGCTCGCGCGTCGGCGTTCCCCAGCCCCGAGGAGTTCCTCCGCCCGCTCCACTTCCACCGCATCGAGTGGGAGGCGAAGGCGTGGTGAAACACACTTGCGTCAACGAGGCTTCACCCGGTGAATGGACTTCACCGGGTTAGGCCGACCACAGGGGGGCTCGCGTGACATCCGCAGACTCAGCCGGAAAGGCGTGGGACACGCCGTCCGGCGCCGCATCAGCCGCCGGGGGCCCACCGCCCACCGCCCCGCCCCCGCCGCCCACCGCCCCGCCGCAGCCATCGGCCGGCCCGCCGCCGGCCGCCGATCCGCACCCCGATGTGGCACCGGCGGCGGCCCAGCCCATCATCGGGGTCAACCTGCGGGTCAGCAGACGGCTGCTGTGGGTCGGCGAGGCCTACTACCCGATCCAGAACATCGCCCGGGTGCACACGCTCACCATCCACCCCCGGCGCAAGGAAGCCGTCGCCCTCTTCGTGAAGCGGCTGCTGCTCATCGGGGCGGTGATGATATTCCTCGGTCTGCTCGCTGCCGCGATCGATTCGTCCGGCGGCTTCGGAAGCAACGACGGCGGAGGGTCTCCCGGCCTCACCGCGCTCGTCCTGATCGTCGCGGCCGCGGCGCTGATCTACTCCCTCATGGAGATGATCAAGGTGCTCAGCGCACCCTCGCACTTCGTCCTGGCCGTGGAGACCTCCGGCCTCTCCACCGCCGTGGTGACCAGCCCCCACCCGGACCAACTGCGGTGGGTCGCCCACCAGATCGCCGACGCGATCGAGAACCCGACGGCAGAGTTCGAGGTGCGGGTGGACACCATCACGGTCAGCCCCACGCACTACTACTTCGGGGACAACGTCAACATGTACGGCGGCACCGGCAACGTAGGGATGGCGAGCTGATGAGCGCGGGAGACCAGCACTACTACTTCGGCAGCGGCGACCACGTCACCATGCACGGCGGCTCGGGCAACATCGGCATCGACAAGCGGGTCACCCCGGCCCCGGAGCTGCCCCAGGACGTCCAAAGGGCCCTCCGCGAACTCCTCGTCCTGATCCAGGAGCTACGCCCCCAGGTGCCGCCGGTCAGCTCCGGCGCCCTCGACGACTCGCTGCCCGCACTCCGGGCCGACGCCGACGTCCCACCCCAGGAGCGCCACCGCGCCCTGCTCGCCGTCGCGGGCATCGCCGCGACCGTCGGCGCGCTCGGCGTACCGATCGTCGAGGCCGTCAACAAGGTCCTCGAACTCCTGGGCGCGAAGTGAACAGGGCATCGGCGTCCTGGCCGCCGTGACCGTCGCGTCGGGACGTGTGTTCCGTGCCTGTCGCGGACGCGGCGCGGCTCAGCCCGGCGCCGTGGCCCGGGCCTTGTCGCGGTACCGCCGAGGTGAGATCCCCATCGTGCGTTTGAAGGCGTTGCTGAAGGCGCTCTCGGAGGTGTAGCCGACCTGTTGGGCGACGACGGCGACCGGTGTCTCCTCCTGCCTCAGGTCGCGGGCCGCCAGGCGCATGCGCCAGTTGAGGAGGTAGGTAAGGGGCGGTACGCCCGCTGCCTCCTTGAAGCGGAGTGCGAAGGTGGCCCGGGACATGGCCGCCGCGCGGGCCAGTTCGGCGAGCTGCCAGGCGTGAGACGGGTCTTGATGCATCAGGCGCAGGGCCGGGGCCAGGCGCTCGTCGGCGAGGACGCGGAGCCAGCCGGTGGGGAGCACGTCGGCCCGGGTGAGGCAGACCCGTAGGACCTGCATGAACAGCACCTGGGCGAGGTGAGTCGAGATGAATTCGGCGCCGACCCGGTCTGCCGCCATCTCCTCCAGCAGTTGCCCGACCAGCCGGCTCAGCGTCGTCGCCTCTGCCGCGCCGGACCGGACGAGGATCAGCGGGGGGAGGGCTTCGCGCAGCAGTTCGCCGTAGTCCCGGCTGAGGTCGATGTGGCCGGAGATGGCGACGACGTCGTCCTCGTCTCCGAGATGGGCCATGCGGGTCTCGGGATCCATGGGAATTCCGTCGACGTCGACCGGCTCCAGGCCCGCGCCGCCGCACACCACGACCTCGCGTGTGCCGTCGATGACGACGACGTCCCCCACCTCCAGGCGGAGGCTCTCGCCCTCGTCGAGGACCAGCAGACAGGTCCCCTTCACCACCGCGTGCACCCGGAGCCTGTCCCCGGCGGGAAGCCTGAGGGCCCAGTCGCCGCCGGCCGTGATGCCGCCGGTGAAGACACAGCGGGCATCCGCGACGGCGAGGGCGTCGGACAGCGGGTCAGCGCTCATGCCGTCAGACTAACGCGCAAGTATCACAGACTTTCAAGCATTCATCGTCTGCCGGTGCGGCCCTACGGTGATCGTGACGACAGCACCTGAAGCGGATGCCAACCGGCGGCCGGACCCTGCCCGGCCGCCCGATACCGGCCCGCCCCTCAGCGTGATCCGACGTGATCGAAAGGGCTTCCTCCCTCATGACCCATGCGACCGCGCAGGCGATCGAGCCCATCCCCGAACCGTCGGCGCTGCCCGCCGGCGGCGACGCTCCCTCCGGCGCCGACGTACTGCTGTATCTGATGCGGCAGGCCAGGGAGCTCGGGCCGATTTACCGGATCCGGGCGTTCGGCCAGGAGAGCATCATCGTCTCCGGGCTGGATGTGATGACGGAGCTGTCCGACGAGAGCCGGTTCCGCAAGACGATCGAGGCCACGCTGGAGGCGGTACGCCTCTTCCTGAAGGACGGGCTGTTCACGGCGCACAGCGACGAGCCGAACTGGCGCAAGGCGCACGACATCCTGATGCCCGCCTTCTCCCTGGGCGCCATGCGCGGCTACCACGGCACGATGCTCCGGGTCGCCCATGAGCTGCTCGCGCAGTGGGACCGCGCAGCGGAGGAGAAGGAGCCGGTGGATGTCCCCCGTGACATGACCCGGTTGACGTTCGACACCATCGGGCTGTGCGGCTTCGGCTACGACTTGGAGTCCTTCCGCCGCGAGGATCCGCACCCCTTCGTGAACGCCATGGCCCGGACCTTGCTGTACGTCGAGGCCATGGTCGAGGGACCGCGGGGTGCCGAACTGCCGACCGACCAGTTCGACCAGGATCGCGCCCTGATGACGGATCTGGTCGACGAGGTCATCCGGCGCCGCAGGGCATCCGGCGACACGAGCACCGACGATCTGCTGGGCCGGATGCTGCACACCCGCGACGAGGCGACCGGCACCCCGCTGGACGACGAGAACATCCGCCTCCAGGTGCTCACGTTCCTCATCGCCGGACACGAGACCACCAGCGGCGCTCTGTCCTTCGCCCTCTACTACCTCCTGAAGCACCCCGCGGTGCTGGCACGCGCCCAGGCGGAGGTGGACGCCCTGTGGGGCGACACCGACGAGCCGGAGCCGACGTACAACGACATCGGCAAGCTGAGTTACCTCCGCCAGGTGCTCAACGAGAGTCTGCGGCTGTGGCCGACCGCGGGCGCGTTCAACCTGACGCCGGTCGAGGACACGGTCCTCGCGGGCAGGTACGCGGTGCGCAAGGGGGAGACGCTGACCGTGGTCAGCTCCGCGCTGCACCGGGATCCCGTCTGGGGCGACAACGTCGACCTGTTCGACCCGGACCGATTCTCGCCCGAGCGCGTGGAGGACCGGCCCGTGCACGCTTTCAAACCGTTCGGGAACGGCGAACGCGCCTGCATCGGACGGCAGTTCGCCCTGCACGAGGCGACGCTGGTGCTCGGCCTGCTCGTGCACCGCTACCGGCTGCTCGACCACACCGACTACCAGCTGAAGATGCAGCGGACGCTCACCATCAAGCCCACTGACTTCCAGGTGGGCCTGGTCCGTCGTGGAGCGTCCGATCGTCGCCTGCCCGCCCGTACGGCGCCCGCTTCGGCCGCCCCCGCCGTCGGCGCATCCTCCGCCTCCCGTTCCGCGGCCGGCACCGCGCTGACCGTGTTGCACGGCTCCAACCTGGGCACCGGGGCGGGAATCGCCCGCGATCTGGCGGCGGACGGCGACGAGCACGGCTTCTCCGCCACCGTCGAGCCCCTCGACGACGCGGTCGGCAAGCTGCGCGCCGACGGCCCAGTGGTGATCGTCGCCGCCTCCTACAACGGCAGGCCGACCGACGACGCCGCCGCGTTCGTCGCGTGGCTGGAAGAGCTCCGGCCTGGTTCCCTCGACGGCCTCACCTACGCCGTGCTCGGCATCGGCGACCGCAACTGGGCCGCCACCTACCAGCGCGTTCCCACCCTCGTCGACGAGCGCCTGGCCGCCGCGGGAGCCACCCCGCTGCTGAAGCGTGGCGCGGCGGACGCGGCAGGAGACTTCGACGGCACCGTGCGTCAGTGGACCGACGACCTGTGGACCGCTCTGCTGGAGAAGTACGGCACGGCGGTGGGGGCGGCCCCCGCCGAGGAGCCGGACCCCGGCCTCGGGCTGTACGAGCTGCGGGAGGCGGCGGAATCGGTCACCGGCGAACTCGCCGCACGACACGGCGTACAGCCCATGGAGGTGCTCGACGCGTACGAACTGGTCGACCTGGACCACCCTCTCGGCCGCTCCAAGCGCTTCGTCAAGCTGCGCCTGCCCGAGGGCACCGGCTACCGCACGGGCGACCACCTGGCCGTGCTCCCCCGCAACCCGGAAAGCCTCGTCCAGCGGGTCGCCGCACGGTTCGGCCTGGACCTGGACCGCACCGTGCGGCTGTCCGCGCGCCGCCGCAGCCGCCATGCCCTGCCCGTCGACCGGCCGCTGACGCTGCGCCGCCTGCTCACCGACTTCGTCGAGCTGCAGGATGCGGCCACCCAGGAGCAGGCCGGCACGCTGGCGGCCCACACCACCTGCCCGCCCGAGCACCGTCCGCTGGCCGGACTCGCCTCCGCCCGGGCGGACGCGTTCGGCGAGCAGATCACCGACCGTGGGATCAGCGTGCTGGACCTGCTGGAGCGGTACCCGGCGTGCGAGCTGCCCTTCGAGCGGTTCCTGGAGATGCTGCCGGTGCTGCGGCCGCGGCACTACTCCATCTCCTCCTCGGCCGCCGCGAGCCCCGGCGAGGTCGACCTGATGGTGTCGCTGCTGGAGGCACCGCACCGCGGCGATCCGGGCACCTTCGGCGGCATCGCCTCGCGCTATCTGGCGACCGTCGGGGCCGGGGACACCGTGCGGGCGCGAGTGCTGCCGTGCCGGGACGCCTTCCGGCTGCCCGCGGATACCACCGTCCCCGTCATCCTGGTCAGCGCCGGTACCGGGCTCGCGCCTTTCCGGGGCGCCGTCCTGGACCGTCTGCACGCCGGGTCCACCGGGAAGCTGCTGTGCTACTTCGGCTGCGACCACCCCGACGTGGACTACCTCCACCGCGGCGAACTCGAAAAGGCCGAAGCCGCCGGGGCGGTCAGCCTGCGGCCCACCTTCCTGCACGCTCCGCGGGACGGCGTCCGGTTGGTGCAGGAGCGCATCGCCCGGGAGGGCGAGGAGGTGTGGGCCCTGCTGCGGGCCGGGGCCCGGGTGTTCGTCTGCGGCGACGGCCGCCGGATGGCCCCGGGAGTGCGGGAGGCGTTCCAGGACGTCTACCGCGAGCACACCGGCGCCGACGACGAAGCCGCCGCCGGGTGGCTGACGGCGATGACCGAGTCGGGCCGCTACGTCGAGGACGTCTGGGCGGGCTGACCGCGGGCTGAGCGAGCGCACCATCCGCTGAGGGACGACCCTGGTGGACGATCCGAGATGTTGCCCCGTTTGTCCGCATTTAGGGTGGGCATCATGCGTCGGATACACAAGATCGCCCCGTCACTGACGGTCGTCGTCTTCGTGTTATTGCACGTCTTCGCCTATCCAGGCACGCGCTTCGCCAATGACTCATACCGCTACGCCCGCTCGGCGTACGAGTTCCTGGGCGCCTCCCACCAGGAAGCCCAGGACAAGGCGCTGCGGGCCTACTGCGCGGACACCGCGGCCATGCTCCAGCGAAACCGCATGCTGCATCAGATCGACTTCCGGGCCCCGGTGCGCCCCCATGAGTTCCAGGAGTGCCTGACTCAGTACGCGAAGGGCCTCAACCCCAGCAACCCGCGGTACGAGGCGCTCTTTCACGCGCGCCCCGCCTATCCACTGCTGGCCGCGCCGTTCGTCCGGCTCCTGGGGGCCAAGGCGGGGCTGACGACCGTAGCCCTGGCCTTCACGGCGCTCGGAGGACTGCTGGTCCTGGTCCTCTTGCGCGCGCTGCGCGCACCGCCTTCGGTGGCATGGCTCGGTCAGTGCCTGTACTACGTCACGCCCATAGGGCTGTGGGGCGGCCGGCCCATGACGGAAGGGCCGGTCCTCGCCCTCATGGTGGCCATGCTGCTCGCCGCGGTGTGGCTGTACCAGGGGCGGTGGGCCGCGGGGGCACTGCTCTCCGTAGGAGCCTTCGCGCTGGGTTTCGCGGTCAAGTACTCAAGCTTCGTCCTGGTGGCGCCATGCCTGGTGGCGGCGAGTGCCCTGGCGCTGATGCTCGTCCCACAGGCCCGGCACCGGGGCACGCACTGCCTGCTCGTCGTCTCGCTCTTCGAGTCCCTGGCCGCCTTCGCGATGAGCAGGGCGCTCCGGTTGCCCGGATTGGAGGCCTCGCTCCAGGACACCTTCTCCCTCCACTGGACGTATGCCGAAGTCACCCACCCATGGCGGCTGCTGGCCCGGCTCGATGTCAACTACTGGTGGCAGTGGCTGCAGAGAGAGGCATTGGCTCCCTCCTTGCTCTTTCTCCTGGCGCTGGGCGCCTGGGGCGCGATGAGCCGGTCGGTGCCCATCGCGTTGTGCCTGATCGCCGTGGGCGGTGCGGGTCTGCTGACGGCCGCGGCCCACCCGGTGGCGATGGAGGGCGACAGGCTCTACGTGCAGGTGTGGTTGATCGTCGTCGTCGGGCTGCCCCTCCTCGTCGAGCGGCTGCGCATGAGCGGCCGGTCCTCCGACGCGCTGCCCGCGCGCAGTGATCCTCTGTTGAGGAGCGACGGGCGTAAGTGAGGAACACTCGCCCTCTCATGCCTCAGCAGGCTTCGTCGAGGACGTCGGCGATCTGCTCGAGTACGGGGCGCGGCGGGGTGAAGGGCACACGCAGATAGCGGGTGACGGTGGCGTCGACCGCGAAGCGCGGGCCCGCCGCGAGTGCGACCCCGTTCCTGTCGGCCCGTTCGACGACGGTGTCGGCGAGGGTGGTCGTCAGCCGCAGCCACAGGGTGAGTCCGCCGGGTGGGAGGGTGAAGTGCCAACGCGCGTCGCCGGCGAGCAGGTTGCCGAGGTGGTCGCGCTGCTGCCGCAGCTCGTGCCGACGTCTTCCGAGCACCGGTTCCAGGTCCCGGAGCAGTTCGACCGCGACGAGCTGCTGTACCGGGGGCGCGGACAGCGGCCCGGCCAGTGGGTGGTTTCGCAGTGCCCGGACGAGCGAGGCACGGGCCCGGATCCAGCCGATGCGCAGCCCGCCCCAGATGGACTTGCTGGTGGAGCCGATCAGCACCGCGCCGGGTATACGGGGCATGGGCTCCGGCTGGTCGCGCAGGTCGAGCTCGCGCATGGTCTCATCCACCACGAGGGTGACCTGGTGCTGGGCGGCGAGCTGGGTCACGGTCCGGCGGGTGTGCGGGGGCATCAGCGCTCCCGTCGGGTTGTGGAAGTCGGGCACCAGGTAGGCGAGGTGGCCGCGCGCGGCGGCGAAGGCATCGCGCAGTTGGTCCAGGTCCCAGCCGTCGGCGGTGACCCGGCAGCCCACCAGCCTTGCTCCCGCATGACGCAGCACCTGAAGCGCGTCGAAGTACGTGGGGGTCTCCACCATGGCCACGCGAGGCGAGAAGTGGGCCGCGATCAGGGTCAGCGCGGCCCGGGCCCCGCTGGTGACGAGGATCTGCTCGGGCCGTGTCGCGGTGCCTTCGCGGCTGTACCGCGCGGCGATCGCCGCGCGCAGCTCCGCGATGCCCGGACCTGGTTCGCCGTGCTCGGCCAGCAAGGGCCCTGCTCGTTCGGTGGCGCGTCGGGTCGCCTCCAGGTAGAGCTCCCGCGGTGCGGCGGGTACGGCCCGGCGCAGGTCGATGAGGGAGCCGGCCTCCCCGGTCGCCGAGAGGGGAGCGAGCCGTTCCGCGGCGGCCTCGGGGAGTCGCACCGTGCTGGCGCTGCCGTGCCGGGTACGGACCCATCCGGCGTCGCGCAGCCGCTCCAGGGCGGCTGTCACCGTGCCACGGCTCACTCCGAGAGCGACGGCGAGGCGGCGCTCGGCGGGCAGCTCGCTCCCGGCACGTATCCGGCCGTCGAGCAGCGCTTCCCGCAGCGCCCTGGCCAGCGCCGCGCTGAGGGGCGCCTTGGTGTTCCGCCAGGGCCCCAGCGCCTGCACCAGGTAGTCGTCCCTCATCCGCACTGATCCAGTTTTCCATGATTGGACCAGGCGCCGGGCCGGTGTGCTGCCTACGGTCGTGGCCACCCGATACGAACGGAGACATGGCATGCACCCACGACTCGCCGCCGACCGCGACGGGCTGCCGCACCTGCTGGAGACCGTCCGGCAGCACGCCGCCGACGTGCTCGGGCAGGTCGCCGAGCGGGACGTCGTCCCCGCGGCGCCGGTTCCGGAGCCGGATCCCCTGACCGAGGAGGGGGTGGGAGCGCGGGCGGCGCTGGAGGAGTTCATCGCCTGCTGGGAGCCGGTACTGTCGGCGAGCGCCGGGCCGCGCTACCTCGGGTTCGTCACCGGCGGGACGACGCCGGCCGCGCTGGCGGGCGACTGGATGACCACGACCTGGGAT
Organism: Streptomyces sp. NPDC019937; assembly: GCF_040631655.1. Taxonomy (NCBI): domain Bacteria; kingdom Bacillati; phylum Actinomycetota; class Actinomycetes; order Kitasatosporales; family Streptomycetaceae; genus Streptomyces; species Streptomyces sp. NPDC019937. Next base: position 46,783 of record NZ_JBEYAL010000042.1, on the reverse strand, counting down.
CTGAACGCCTTCTCGTCATTGGACGGGGCGGGACAGGGCCTGGAGCGCGAGACGATCGCCTGGCTGCGGAGTCTGTTCGGCCTGTCCGACGAGCACCACGGAACCTTCGTCAGCGGCGCCACCATGTCCAACACCGTCGGCCTCGCCATCGCCCGCGAATGGCTCGGAGAGCAGCTGGGCGTCTCACCCGCGGAGCACGGGGCGGGCGTACTCGGCGCGGCACAGGTGCTGTCGGGATCAGCGCATTCGAGCGTGCCCAAAGCGCTGTCGATGCTCGGCCTGGGACGCCGGGCCCTCCTCCCCGTGCCGACCCTGCCCGGCCGGGAAGCCGTCGATGTGACGGCCCTGGAACAGGCGCTTCGCGAGGCCGAGCCCGACGGCCCGTGCGTCGTGGTCGCCAACGCCGGCACCGTCAACACCGCCGACTTCGACGATCTGCGCGCCATCGCCGCGTTGCGCGAACGCTACGCGTTCTGGCTGCACGTGGACGCCGCCTTCGGCGCCTTCGCCGCACTGTCACCCGATCACGCGCACCTGGTCGGTGGCCTCGACCTGGCCGACTCGATCTGCGTCGACCTGCACAAGTGGCTGAACGTCCCCTACGACAGCGCCGTGCAGTTCACCCGGCGGCCCGATCTGCAAACGGCCGTCTTCCAGAACGCGGCGGCCTACCTGGGCCCGCTCGGAGACACCCCTGACCTGGCCCACCTCACCCCGGAGAACTCCCACCGCCTGCGGGCCCTCGCCGCCTGGTTCACCCTGCGGGCCTACGGGCGGGACGGCCACCGCGAGATCACCGAGCGGTGCATCGCCTGCGCACGCGCCCTGGGCACCGCCATCGACAGCATGCCCGGCCTCCGGCTGCTGGCACCGGTCCGGCTGAACGTCGTCTGCTTCACCCTCGCCGACACCCCCACCGCCGAACGCCTCACCGCCCTCACGGACCGACTCGCCGACGAGGTCTTCCTCACCCCCACCGTCCTCGACGGCGTGCCCGCACTGCGCGCCGCCTTCAGCAACTGGCAGACCACCGAAGCCGACACCCGCCGCATGGCCGCGGCGCTGCACGCCGCGGTACACGCTGTGTGACCCCGGCATCGGGACCGAACTCCAAGTACATGTCCATGAAGCGCACCAGCGTTTACGCGGACCCGGAAGACCTCGCCATCTCTGCGGCATCACGAGGCGTTTCGCGTCCTGCCTGACGATCTACCCCTCTGAAGTCCTGCCCGCAAGACCTTGAAGGCCGACCCGTCACGGGGTGGTCGACACGGGGCACGCGGTTGACAGCCCAAACGAGCACTGACAACAAGCCGCCGGGCCTGCGGCAGTACCCGTCGTCGACCGCCGTTCAACCGCCCTGTCTGGTGCACATCTGGTGCGTCCGGCCTTCGCGGACCTGCCTGCCTTACGAGGCGCGCACCTCAAACGGAGATCAGCCGCACGCGGTCACCGCAGAGCTTCGCCATGTCGTTCGGTGTCGGAGGTGAGTAGTGGCACGAAGGCGTGAGCGGCTAGAGGTCGTCGGGCAGCAGCCGGAAGGCGTGGCTGCCGGTGAGTGGGGTGATGGCTCTGAAGTCCCGGCGATCGAGGGTCAGGATGATCTCTGTGTCGTATGCCTCAGCCAGGACGACATTCACGGCATGGGTCAGATCGAGTCGCAGGGCGGCGTAGCGGTCCTGGATCTTGCGAGCCTTGCGCGGGGTGTCGGCGGACAACTTGGGCACGGCCACGCGTCCGGTGTGTTCCTGTGCCAGGAGCCAGTCGTTTACTGCGTGGGCCGCGCGGCGATCGACGTTGCGGGTGGTGATGTGTTCGATCTCAAGGATCACCAGAGGCGAGACCACGGTGAGCGGCGGCCTGCCGCATGGCGGTGCGGGCGGCCTTGTGCTCGGGGCCCGAGGTGTTGAGAGCGGCGACCAGGCCGGAAGCGTCGCCGACGACGATCACTCGGCGTCCGCCACGCCGTCCGAGACCGCCCGGTTGATCTTCTCGGCGGTGACCGGGCCGCCGAAATCAAGGCGGGGAATGTCCCAGTCCTCGTCCCAGCGCTGGGTGCGCAGGGCCGCGACGTGGAACGCCTCCCGGACATACTCCGACTCCGATCGGCCCTCTCGCGCGGCGGCCGCCTTGATCAGCGCGAGATCCTCTTCATCGACCATGACGGTCGTCTTCTTCAGCGCCATATGGTTATGGTGCCACCGCCATATCCTCCTGCCTGGGGTGCCGATCAGGGCCAAGGCGCCAGGTACAGGTGGGGGTCGGCTCGGCGTAGCGGTCAAACGAGACGGGCTCGGTTCCCTTCGGGCCCGTCGCTGTGCGGGCGACGTGGTGTGGTGATCGTGGTTGCCGGCTCAGTCAGCGCTCTTCTCTGACGGTCCGCTACTTTCCCTTGCGCGGCGGCGACTTCGCATGAACAGGAGTGTTCCCACCTCCCTTGGGCGGAGTCCGGACGTCCGGCCGGTCGGCTTCGGCTTCCGGCCGCCATGGAGGCAGGCCCGCCATCGGTCTCCCACTCCGCCTCCCGGCTGAGATCCTCCCGGGCATCACGGGTGGCGGTCTCGTTCGCCATCAGACTGCTGGCGGTGAGGAGGCTGCCGGGGGTGGCCGCGGCGCCCATCAGCCGGGAGGCGGCTGCCGCACTCGTCTCCGGTGGGATCACCAGCAGGTCCCAGCGGCCTGCGGTGTAGGAGAGCAGAATCAGCTTGTGCGGGTCCTGCTCGTCGGTGAACCGGCCGACGTGCACCGTGTGCCCGGTCGCAGGTACCTTGCGCGGGATCACGGGCCAGTGGGCCGGGTTCACGGAGACGCGAGTGATCCGGCCCCAGCGCGCGTCCAGCACGTCCGTCAGGGCGGGCAGCTCATGGAGGAGATCGCGGGAGCGAGGCCACCACGCACCGTCCAGAAGACCCGGAACCGGGCCGATCGGAGTCAGTGACAAGCGAACCGGGCGAATCGGTGGCGATGGCACGCGCTCATGGGCGGTCGTACGGTCGATGGTCACGGTCATGGCGCGGACCTGTCCCCGGACGCGTCTTCGACGTCCCGGCGTTGTCGCTCCCCGAGAACGACACCGGCGTGGAAGCCGGTGTGCGAAGTGCTCCCGGTGTCTTCACCGTACTCCGGGGCTTTGCCCCGCTGTGCCCCGTATGATCAGCGCCTTCTTCAAGAGCCCGGGCCCGGGTGCGCGGGGCGCCGATGGGCCTGGGCGTGGGCTCTCGGAGTACCGTGAAACCGGCGGGCCACCGAACCCCGTAAGGGGGCGAGCAGCCATGTCCGACGCCGACATCCCGCGTGAAGCCAAACTTCTGCCGGACGCGATCCACCATGCCGTGAAACCTGGAACGGCCCTGTTGCGGTTGGCGACGACACATACCCGCGAGGGCATTCTCGACGGTGCGTGGTGGCCGCGTTCCCGCGACATAGGCGCGGAACTTCCCGCCCTGATCACCGCATTGACCGAGCACCTCGGACCCGTCACGCGCGTCGGCCTGGACGCCGACGCCTGGGAGGAACTGCCGACACGACTGATCGTCGACGACCGCATCGTGCATATCGACTCGTTCCCTGTGGGCGACGGCACCATCCTCATCACCCGAGGCGATCAGGACCACTTCTCCCTGCTGGTGGTCCCACCGCACGCGACGCCCGACGCGGCACGCACCGCGATGGCCCAGGCCGTCCGCGTCGACAACATCGCGCAGGCCCAGCAGATCCTCATCGACACCGGCACCGGCCGAGCCGGCCCGATCATCGAGGCAGGCCCGCGGACAGGCCCGGGCCGCTGCACGCCCTGACGCCTCATCCCGGCGCGACCACAGCCGCCGCGGCTTCAGCCCGCCGATGTCCGGAAGGACACCGACACCACTCTCTCTGATGAACGGCCGGCCGCGCTGTGCGCCCTTCCGAGCGAGTCGAACAACGTTGCCGCCCCGTTCGGCCCGCCCTGACGCGGCGGTGAGCTTGAAGCGTCTGGACTCGCTGGCCAAGCGCCTGGGGCTGACGTATTCGCTGATGTCGCTGTCGAAGATCGGCAGCAGCGCCTGGTGCCGACGCTGCGCTCAGCAACCGGTCGGGAGACATCCGCTCATGTCATCGTGACGACGACCTTGCCGGCCTTGGCGCGTCCCTTCTCGACATACGCCATGGCCTCCCGGGTCTCCTCGAACGGGAAGACACGATCGACGACGGGGCGGATCTTCCCGGCGTCGACGAGCGGGGTGAGTTCGCGCAGCTGGTCGCCGCTGGCCTTCATGAACAGGAATGAGTACGTCACGCCCCGGCGCTTGGCGCGGCGCCGGGTGGTGAAGCTCAGCGCGCTCATCGCCAGCCGGAGGAACGCGTTCGCGCCCAGCTCACGTGCGAAGGCCGCGTCGGGAGGGCCTGCGATGCCGATGACCTTCCCACCGGGTTTGAGCACCCTCAGGGACTTCTCCAGCGTCTCACCGCCGAGGGTGTCCAGGACGACGTCGTAGCCGTCGAGGACCGTCTCGAAAGCCTGCTTCTTGTAGTCGACGACGATGTCCGCGCCCAGCTGCTTGACCAGGTCGACCTTGGCCGTGCTCACGGTGGTGGCCACATGGGCGCCCAGGTGTTCGGCCAGCTGGATGGCGATGGTGCCGACGCCGCCGGAGCCCGCGTGGATCAAGATCTTCTGCCCTGGCCGTACCTGTGCCCGCTCGACCAGCGCCTGCCATGAGGTCAGGGCGACCAGGGGAAGGGATGCGGCCTCGGCCATGGTGAGCGTGGCCGGTTTGATCGCCACGTCGTCCTGGTGAACGGCGATGAGTTCGGCGAACGTGCCGATGCGGTCCTTGTCGGGCCGCGCGTAGACCTCATCGCCCACCGCGAATCCCGTGACGGCCGATCCGACCCGGACGACCACCCCGGCGAGGTCGTTGCCCAGGATGAGCGGGAGACGGTACGGCAGGATCGCCTTGAAGTCCCCGTCTTGGAGCTTGACGTCGAGCGGGTTGACGCTCGCCGCGTGAATCCGGACCAGGACATCGTCCGCGCCCACCCGTGGGTCGGGCATGTCACCGGCGCGCACCCCGTCGCCGTACCGCTCGACCATGAACGTCTTCATCGTCGTCTCCGTCTCGTTCATGCCTTCGTGTGTCAGGCCACGGTTGAAGCTGGGGCGATGACGCGGCTGGAGTCGCCGCCCTGGATGCGGTCCAGGGATGCGGCGATCGCCTCGTGAGGAACGCCGAGCGGCGCCGCGCTGACGTCCGAGAGGCGGGCGAACTGCTCGGGGTGCAGCTGGACGTCGAGGGCGCCCAGGTAGCTGTCGAGCTGGGTGAGGTTGCGCGGCCCGATGATCGGGACGAGTGAGGTCGCGGACCGGGCGGCCCGCTCCCGCACCCAGGCAACCGACACCTGCGCGGGCGTCACGCCGAGCTCCTCCGAGATGGCCAGGACGGTGTCGACGACGGCGGTCTTCTGGCCGGTGCTCTCCGTGTGGATGACCGCCCCCAGGTCACTCAGCCGCCCCTCGGTGCTGAGCCGGTACTTTCCGGTGAGCAGTCCGCCCCCGAGCGGGGACCACAGGGCGGCGCCGAGTCCGAGGCTCTCGGCCATCGGCAGCAGCTCGCGGTCGGCGGTCCGCTCGACGAGGCTGTATTCGTTCTGGATGCCCACGATGGGCGACCAGTCCTTCAGGTCCGCGAGGGTCACGGCGCGGGAGACCCGCCAGGCGGGGAAGTTGGACAGGGCGGCGTGATGGATCTTGCCGGAACTCACCAGATCGTCCAGCCCCCGCAGGATCTCCTCCATGGGGGTGAGCTGGTCGGGGAAGTGCACCCAGAGCAGATCGATGTAGTCGGTGCCCAGGCGCTTCAGACTGGACTCCACCGAGGCGACCATGTTCTTGCGGCTGTTGCCCGTGGCGGAGATGCCCGGCTGAGGAGCGGCGCCGAGAGTGAACTTGGTGGCCAGGACGAAGTGGTCCCGATCGGCAGAGACGAACGTGCCCGTCAGCTCTTCCGACTCGCCGAACTGGTAGGTGTCCGCAGTGTCGAGGAAAGTGCCCCCGGCTTCGGCGAACCGGTCGAAGATCCGGCGCGCCTCGTCCGGCTCGGCGCCGGCACCCCAGCCGGTGCCGAAGTTCGCCGTGCCGAGCGCGTACTCGGACACGCGCAGCCCAGTGCGGTTTCCGAAGGTCGTGTAGCGCATCAGGTGTCCTTACTCAAGATCAAAGGTCGATAGGGGGAGGGAGGGGCGTGGCGGGGCGCCTCAGGCCGCATCCGGCGAAGCGGCCAGGGTCTGCTTGACGTACCGGGTGGTCTCATCGGCGAGGATCTCGGGCAGGCCCGTCTCGATGCCGTGCAGGGCCTGCGCGGCGACCTCGACGGGGTCGGCCTTCTGGTCGGCGGGAACGCCTGCGGCCATGTCGGTGTCCATGTATCCGACGTGCAGTGCCGAGACGGCGATGCCGCGGGGTGCCAGCTCCTCCCGGGCCGCGTCGGTCAGCGCCCATGCCGCGGCCTTGGCCGCCGCGTAGGACCCGAGGCCGGCCGGGTGCAGCCAGGACAGCACGGACAGGACGTTGAGCACCGCGCCGCCGCCGTTGCCCTCGATGACCGGGGTGAAAGCCCGTGTCACGGCGAGCGGACCGAAGAAGTTCGTCTCCATCTCCAGGCGCACCGCGTCCAGGCCGCCCGCGATCAGCGGCGTGGCGGTGGAGATGCCCGCGTTGTTCACCAGCAACGTCACGTCGGATGCGGTGCGGGCCGCGGCCCGGATCGACTCCCCGTCCGTCACATCCAACCGCAGCGGCGTGACGCCCGGAAGATCCACCGTCTCGGGGCGGCGGGCCGCCGCGTAGACCTTCGCTCCGCGCTCCACGAGCTGGACGGCCAGGTGGCGGCCCAGTCCCCGGTTGGCGCCGGTGACCACCGCGACCGCGTTCGTCAGATCCATGTGTGCTCCCAGCGTTGCGGGGCCGATCGACCCGACCCGCGTTAATTAGATGATGAGAGTAATCTAAAACCTCACCTAGAATAGATGTCAACCGGCATCCAATCGGGGAGGTGGCTGATGGGCCGCGTATCGAAGGCGCAAGCGGAGGAGAACCGCAGGCGGGTCGTGGAAACCGCCTCCCGGCTGTTCCGGGAACAGGGCACCCAGGTCAGCGTCACCGACCTCATGAAGGCGGCCGGCCTGACCCACGGCGGCTTCTACAAGCAGTTCGTCTCCAAAGAAGCGCTCGTCGACGAAGCCACCGCCCACGCGTTCGGCGGACTCACCCGGCTCCGCGATGAGGGCCTCAAGCGGCACGGCGGGCAGCTCGGCGCCGCTCAGCAGGAGCTGATCGACACCTACCTGTCCGTCGAGCACCGCGACAGCGCGGCGGATGGGTGTCCCGCTGCCGCGCTCGCCGCCGACATGGCACGCGAACCCGGAGATCGCGAGGCCCGCCGCGTCTACACCGAGGGAGTCGGCGAGTTCGCCGAGTGGCTCGCCACCGAGGACCAGGACGGCATCGCCCGGCTGTGCACCATGCTCGGCGCACTGATCCTGGCCCGGGCGACCAAGGACTCCCCGCTCTCCGAGGAGATCCTCACCGCCGCGCGCGCGGCCTTGACGACCACCAGCTGATCAGGGAGGCGGTGGCGGACCGCGGGCCGCAGGAAATCACCGGCCTGTCGGGGGGGGGGCAAGGTCTCCGGCATGGCCGACGGTGCGAGCGCGCCATTGCCCCTGGAGGCTCACCCGCCCGGGCTGCCGTGCGGAGTTGGGGGCGCGGCAGGCGATGTAGCGGCCCGTCAGTCGGTTGGCCGCGATGGTGGTTGAAGGTGTGCAGCCGGCCGGGGAGTGCTTCCCGGTGCCCGGTCTCTGAAGGGTGGAGCCCTGCCGGGGGCGCTCGCAGAGGGCCGGGGTTGAGCAAGCTGCCGGTCAAGGGCCTCGTGGCCGCCGTCGTCGAGGACGTTGGCATCGCCGGATGCCACCGCCTGATTGACGGGTCTGCCGCATCCACCGACCGCGCACGCCTTCATCGAGGCTTTTGCGCCGAGGCGCTGCCCAGCGACGAGCCCAGTCGTGCCTTTCACTTGGTGTGGACGTCGTACGCGGTGCAACCGCCTGGAGCGGCAGCTCGCGGACGTGCTGCGGCAGGCACAGGCCGATGGCGAGCTGGCCGCCGACCTCGACGCCGCTGTTGAGGCCGCGCATGTGCCGGCCATGAGCCACGGCTTGGCCACCAGTGTTCTGGTCGGCCGGCGCACGGTGGACTCAACGGCCTGTTGTTCGTCGGCGAGAAGGGCGCCCCGTTCCGGCTCCTTCGGCCGTAAGTGGCGCAGGGCCCGCCTCCGCGCCGTAGCGGCATGGCGCGATGCGTTGTCACCGTCACCCCACACCCCTCTGCCTTCGTGCGTTCGCTGGTCGATGGCGCGCCACGGAAGCGGGTGCTCCGCATGCCCCTTCACGATCTCTTGTCAACCATAACCTGACAGTCGTAAGGTGACGCATGTCAGGCCACGGGGCTGGGGTGGGAGGGCCTGCACCGTGCTCACACGAAAGGCAGTTGGATGAAGATCACGGTCGATGAAGACAAATGCTGCGCTGCCGGGCAGTGCGTGCTCGTGGCCCCGGAGGCGTTCGATCAGCGGGACGAGGACGGCATCGTGGTGCTGCTCGACCCGGAGCCCGGGACGGAGCAGGAAGCCGCTGTGCAAGAGGCCGCGCAGGTGTGTCCGGCTGCGGCAATTCTGATCGAGAAGGGCTGACATGACGGCCGCCCCGGAACCGCGGCGGCTCGTCGTGGTCGGTGCGTCGGCCGCGGGTCTGGCGGTGGTGGAGGAGGTGCGGCGGCGCGGGTTCACCGGTGAGGTGACCTTGATCGGTGACGAGCCGGGTCTGCCGTACGACCGCCCGCCCCTGTCGAAGCAGCTGCTGGCAGGTGAATGGGAGACGGACCGGTTGCTGCTGCGGCCGGGTGAACAGTGGGAAGCGCTCGGCGTCACGTACTTGCCCGGCACGGCGGCCGGGGGGCTCGACACGCAGGCCCGCTTGGTGCGTCTGGTCAACGGCGCGACCTGCGAGTACGACGCGCTGGTGATCGCTACCGGAGCGGCCGCGGTGCATCCCGTCTCGCTGGGCGCCGGACTGGCCGGCAGCCAGGTGCTGCGCAGCCTCCCGGACGCGCTCCGGCTTCGTAGCGCACTCGCCCAAGGCGGTCGGCTGGTCGTGGTCGGCGCCGGATTCGTCGGGGCCGAGGCGGCGGCCGTCGCCCGGGACATGGGACTGCCGGTGACGATGATCGACCCGCTGCCGCTCCCCATGGTCGGCGTGCTGGGTGAGGAGGTGGCGCAGATGCTCGCCGAACGCCATCGCGCCGCCGGAGTGGACCTGCGGTGCGGTGTCGGCGTCACCGAGGCGCTCTCCGAGGCCGGCCGGACCACGGGCGTGGCCCTGGACGACGGCAGCGTCGTCAACGCGACGAACGTGCTGGTCGCCGTTGGCGCTCGCCCGGCCGTGGGCTGGCTCGCGGACTCTGGTGTGCCACTCGGCGATCGGAAGCGCCTCGGCGTCGAAGGCGTGTTGTGCGACAAGGCCGGACGAGTGGGCGAGGGCATCTGGGCCGCGGGTGACGTGGCGGCCTGGTTCGACCCGGCGAGCGGGCGCCACCAACGCGGCGAGCACCGGCTCGCCGCGACGGAGGAGGGTCGGACCGTCGCAGCCGCCCTGCTGGGCGCGGATCTCCCGGCGCCGTCACTGCCGTACTTCTGGTCCGATCAGTACGACCTGAAGCTCCAGTCCTACGGCACAACCGGCCGGGACATGGCCTTCACGGTCGTGGAGGGCTCGCTCTCCACAGGCAGGTTCATCGGCGTCTACGGCCATCGCGACAGCGACGGCCTGCCGCGCACCGTGGACGGCGTACTGGGCAACGGCATGGCTCGCTCCCTGCGCGCCTGGAGGCGGGCCGTACTCGACCGGGCCGCATGGCCCGTAGCTGCTCCGTCCGCCGTATAGGCGCCGACGCCCCACGTATTCACCACTCACCTACGACCAATGATGTCCGAAGGAAGGCAAGGCGACATGACCACCTCCGCACCCCCCGCCCCGGTACCCGGGAGCGAAGCACCCTTCTTCCCGGCCGCGCGGACCTGTCCCTTCAGCGCGCCGCCGCAGCACGCCGAGTTCCGTGAGGCCGGCGGTCTGCACAAGGTCACCATCTGGGACGGCTCGCAGCACTGGCTCGCCACCCGGCACGACGACATCCGTGCCGTCCTGGGCAGCCAGTCCTTCAGCGCCGACGTGCGCCACCCCGACTACCCGCTCGACTGGTCCACCCAGCGCGAGGAGCAGGGCGGCCTCTTCCTGCGCCTCGACGACCCCGAGCACGCCCGGCTGCGGCAGATGCTCACCCGGGAGTTCAGCGTCAAGCGCACCCGGGCCATGCGCGAGGAGCTCCTGCGGATCACGGACGAGCTGATCGACGCCATGCTCGCCAAGGACGGTCCCGTCGACTTCGTCCAGGAGTTCGCGCTCGCCCTGCCGTCCCGGGCCATCTGCCTCATCCTGGGCGTCCCCTACGAGGACCGGGATGTCTTCCAGGAGCACGCGGATCTCGGCACCGACCTGACCGCTACGCACGAGGAGCGCGTCCAGGGACAGCGGGAGGCGATCGCGTACTACACGGATCTCATCGAGCGTAAGCGCCGCGAGCCCGGCGACGACATGATCAGCCGTCTCCTCGCGGACCACTCCGGGCCGGACGGATTCCCGCCCGAGACCATGCCCGGTCTGGTCGCGATCCTGACCGGAGCAGGACACGAGACCACCGCGAACATGCTGGGTCTGGGCCTGACCGCGTTGCTCGTCAACCTCGACCAGCGTGAACGGCTGGTCGCCCACCCCGAGCTGGCGGCCAGCACCGTGGAGGAGATGCTGCGCTACTGGAGCATCGTCGCCGTGAACCCGCGCCGTGTCGCTCTCGAAGACGTGGAGATCGGCGGGCAGCTGGTCCGTGAGGGTGAGGGTGTCATCGTCTCGCTGGTCGCCGGCAACCACGACCCGCGCGTCTTCGACACGGACGAGTGCCCCGCCGACCGGCTCGACATCGGCCGCAATCCTCGTAACCACGTGGCCTTCGGCTTCGGCACCCACCAGTGCCTGGGCCAGAACCTTGCCCGCGTCGAGATGGAGGTGGCCTGGCCCCGCCTCTTCGAACGGATCCCCGGGCTGCGGCTGGCCGTCGCCGAGGACGAGCTCGACTTCAAGAGCGAGACGGCCGTGTACGGCCTGAAGTCCCTGCCGGTGACCTGGTGAGCGCCGACGCGTTCACCGTCGGAGGCTACCTCGACGGCCGCGGCAGGCGTATGGAGGGAACGGCTGCGCTGATCACCGGTGCCGGCAGCAGCGGAAACTTCCTCGGAACGGGAGCCGCGACCGCACTACTGCTCGCCGCGCAGGGCGCCACCGTCGGGATTCTCGACGTCAGCGAGGAGCGCGCCGCGCACACAAGTACGCGTATCGAGGACACCGGCGGGAAGGCCGTCACACTGGTGGGCGACATCACCGACGAGGACGCCGTCCGTGACGCCATGGACTCCTTCGCGTTCACGGCGGGCCGACTCGACACGGTCGTCAACAACGCGGCCATCACCCCCGAGGGGGACATCAAGACGGCGACCCGCGCAGACTGGGACCGAGTCTTCGCCGTCAACGCGACCGCCCCCATGCTGGTGGCCCGCGCCGCCTACCCGCATCTCATCCGCAGCGGTGGGGGCTCGATCGTCAATGTCTCGTCCATCGCCGGCCTGCGCGGCTTCAGCACTGGCGCCTACGGCGCCAGCAAGGGCGCCCTGCAGTCCCTGACCATCGACCTCGCCCACGCCTGGGGACCGGACCACATCCGTGTCAACTGCCTGGTCCCCGGGCACCTGTACACCCCCATGGGGGACCAGGGCGGCGCCGCGGGCCGCGAGATGCGCCGCAAGGCCAATCTGCTCGGCCTGGAGGGCACCGCCTGGGACCTGGCCTGGGCCGCGCTCTTCATGGCCGGTCCGGAGTCACGCTGGATCACCGGCACGGTACTCCCCGTGGACGCCGGGACCACCACCGCCACCGGCCTGGGCATGTTGTCCCGCCTGACCGCACCCGAAAACGGAGAACAGCCATGAGCCGGACCGAGGAGATCAAGGGCGCGGACGCACAGCGCACGGCGAGTATGCGCCGAGCGGCCGGGGAACGCGTCGTACAGGAGATGCTGGGCGAGGACTTCCTGACCGCGAACATGAAGGCCACTCCCGAGGGAGGAGGCGCCGTGCCCAGCATGGGCCGACTGGCCCTGGAGCACGTCTTCGGGGACATCTGGACCCGTCCGGGGCTCGCCCGGCGCGACCGCAGCCTGATCACCCTCGGCGTCCTGATGGCACAGGGACACCAGACAGAGATCAGCAACCACGTCGTGGCAGGCCGGGCGAACGGACTCAGCCCGGAGGAGATCCTGGAAGCCGTACTCCACACCGTCCCGTACATCGGATACCCAGCAGCCGGCCAGGCGATGGCCACGGCCACGCGTGCCCTCGGGCAGGCGTAGCCGCTTCGGGAGGTTGGCCCGGCCGAGCCAACCTCCCCACCAGCTCATGGACCACAATGAGAAAGGTGAACGACCAGCCATCCGCCACCGTACGCAGGCGCAACGCCCGAGGCCAGGGCGAGCGGCTGCGCCAGGACATCCTCGCGGCCGTCGGCCGCCTGCTCGACGAGAAGGTGGCGAACGACGCCCTTCCCGTCTCCCTCCGCGAGGTCGCGCGCGAAGTCGGCATCGCCGCCCAGAGCATGTATCTGCACTTCGCCGACAAGGACGAACTGGCCCGTGCGGTCACCGAAGACGGCTACGAGCGCCTCGTCGCCGCCATGCGCGACGCCGACGCCGAAGCGGTCGACCGCGGAACCGGAGCCCGCGAGCGGCTGCACGCCCAAGCCGACGCCTACTACACCTTCGCCCGCACCCAACGTGGCGTTTACCGCCTCATGTTCGGCTACGACGCCACCGCCTTCGGAATACCGCGCGATGCCCATCCCGCTCTCGCTCTGTGGCAGCAGTGGCTCGACGCCCTCCATGCCTGCGAGAACGAAGGCCGGCGCTGGCCGGATGGCGTCGAACACGCAGCCATCACCCTCTGGTCGGCCCTCTTCGGCCGCTTCGCTCTGTGGACCGCCACCTTCGGAGAGCAGGATCCGGAAGAACTGACGGCCTTCGCCCACCGCACCGTCGACACCGTCCTCCGCGATGCCACCGGGTGAGACCCGGCACGGACCCCAGCCGCCGGGTGAACACCGAGGCGGGGCTGCGGCTGTCAGGGCTGGCCTCGCCGCAGGCTCGGGATGGGAGCGTCCGCTCAGGCGCGAGGTAACCAGCCCAGCTGTCTTGCGGATATCCGCCCAGGCATTCGCCTTGTTGATGTGGACGCCAGTCGCTCACGACGACGGGCGGGAGCTCTGCCACATTTGCTGGCGCCTCGCGGCCGCAACAACATGCTTACGCGCCAGGGAGTGGCGCAGGCCACGGGAAATGCGTCTCACTCTGTGAGATTGCCATGCCTGTGTCGCTGCGGGTGAGGTCGTGAAGGGGTCTTCGGTGGTGGTTCGTGCCTCAATTGGGGCATGCGGAGGGCGCGGCGACCCCTGAGAGGTCTGGACAACAAAGAAGCCCCGGGCCGCCGGCCTGGGGCTTTGTGCTGGAGCGGGTGACGAGAATCGAACTCGCGCTCCGAGCTTGGGAATCAACGGCGCTTGCGGTGGCTGTGTGCCGCTGACCTGGCAAAACGCTGCGGCAGAGGCTTTGGAGATCGGTCTGGCCGCCCCGCCGATGACCGCTGCTTACCGCCTTGGAGGGCATGGATGGGGTACGACGGCATCCGGTGTCGCGGATGCCCGCCGGTTCCACCTGCCAGTGGAGGTCTGCGCGTGCGCGCCACCCATAGGCGGAGGCTGGCCTTGCACACGCAACCGGGCACACCACGTTCGCCGTGTGCCCGGAGATGGGCCGGGCGTCAGCAGTGCGCCGCAGTTCGTCCGTGAAGACAGAGCTGATGACGGTGGCGTCGGCGTGGACAGCCAGGCCCTTGGACCGGACGTGCCCCTCGTCGACTGGGGGCGCCAGGCTGCGTGGCTGTCCCAGCCCGACGCGGCCGGCCAATTGGGCATCGCGCTGATCCGCATCGGCGCGCTCATCGCCCGCGGGCACCTGACGCCCGCAGAGAACCTGGCAGGACAGGCGGGTCACCCGTGTGCCCGGGTGAACTCAGCGTTCCCAGGTCAGGACGCCGCCGCGCTCCTGTCCGTCAACGATGACCGGCTTGACGAGTTCCAGGTGGAGCCGGTGGTTCTCGTCCAGGGTGGCGTGCCGGGACAGGACGGTGTTCTCCCAGTTCGGGAAGAGACTGTGCTCGACGTGGTGCTCGACGATGTCGTCGGTGACGGTGTAGGTGCCCGCGTAAGCGAGGTAGCCGCGTGCCGCCTCGGCCTGCTCGGCGCCGGTGCCACCGTGCACTTCGCCATCGGTGTACGCAGACCGGTCCGGGGCGCTGATCTGAACGGACATGTGGCCGTCATCGGTGTAGATGATCAGTCCGTGCGCGTCCTTGCCCAACGGGTACGCGGCGTCGGAGCCGGTGAGCCGATAGGAGACGAGCCGCCAGGAGCCGACCAGGCGCTGGTGGGGAGTGCCGGAGTGCATGACATGTGGCCTTTCCGAGGAGGAGCAACGGGCTCGTTCTGCCCGTGATCCCCATGCTCCGCCGGCCCTTCTCACCTCGACAGTGGCATGGATGCCACCTTGTGGCAGGATCTGGCCATGCACAAAGTGGCCGTTCTCGCACTTGACGGCGTACGCGCGTTTGAACTCGTCATCCCGACCCGCATCCTGGGCGCGGCCAACGCCCCGGACGGCTCTCCGCTGTACGAGGTGCGGGTGTGCTCGCTCGGCGCCCGGCCCGTGACCAGCGACGCGGGCTTCTCCATCGCCATCGAACACGGCGCCGAGATCCTGCGGGACGCGGACACCGTCGTCGTCGCTCCCACCCTCGCCATGCGTGACCGGGGGCGCGACGGGATCCCCGCCGACGTGCTCCCCCTACTCACCGGTTTGCGCTCGGGTACGCGGGTCGTGGGCCTGTGCGCTGCGGCCTTCGCTCTCGCCACCGCGGGTCTGCTCGACGGCCGCCCGGCCACCACGCACTGGCGGGAAGCCGAGGACTTCCGCGTCTCGTTCCCCGACGTCCGGCTCGACCGCGATGTGCTCTTCGTCGATGACGGTGACGTGCTCACCTCCGCCGGAGTCGCCGCCGGCATCGACCTCTGCCTTCACCTCGTACGCCGCGATCACGGCGCGTCCGTCGCCAATGACGTGGCCCGCGCCTGCGTCGTGCCGCCCTGGCGCGAGGGCGGCCAGGCCCAGTACGTCCAAGCAGTCGTCCCCGCCGATGACGGCGCCTCCACCGCCGCCGCGCGCGCGTGGGCACTCACCCAGCTCCACCGGCCCCTGCCGCTGGATGAACTCGCCCGGCGCGCCAGCATGAGCGTTCGTACCTTCAACCGACGGTTCCGCATGGAGACCGGCACGACACCCGGACAATGGATCACCCTGCAACGCGTCGACCGCGCCCGCGCTCTGCTGGAGACCACCACCCTGACCATCGACCACATCGCGGCGGCCACCGGCTTCGGATCTCCCCGATCCCTGCGCGAACACCTCAGGCAGGTCCTCGGCGTGTCTCCCTCCGTCTACCGCCAAACGTTCGCCGGCCGTGCCCCCGCCCCAGGCGGGTGAGCACGCGGCGGTACATGGCGGGCTCCAGCAGGAGCATGCCGGCGCCCTCTTGGACGAGCTGGAGTGCCGCGTCGATGAACTAGCGCGGTGCGGGCGCCTTGCGTGGTGCCGAGCACCATGGAGGCCGGCCCCACGATGTCGGCTCCTGCCGCCGCGTGTGCGACGGCCTGCCGGGCGGTGACGTCGACCGTGCCCGGGATGTCCGGGCGGCCATGTATGCCGGTGACGTAGCAGAGCCCGGAGTCGATGTACGAGCAGAGACACGCCTCCGACGGTGACGTCGGCGGCCGCGCCGGTGTGCCACTGACGATCAGCGATTACGCCTGGGTCGTGGTCTTCTGCTTGAGGCGTGCGTAGGGGGTGTGGCCGCCGAGGCCGCCGTGAGGGCGATGGTAGTTGTAGTAGTCCTCCCACTCGCGCAGCTTGTCGTTGAAGACCTCGGCGTCGTCGATGACGACGCCGTCGAGCAGGCGGTAGAACTCCTCGGCGTCGATGCGGTGGGAGCGTTCAACCTTGCCGTTCAGCCGCGGTGTGCGGGGCTTGATGTAGGTGTGGGCAATGCCCTTGTCGAGCACGTGCCAGTGGAAGGCGGACTGGAGTTCATCGTCACGGCGATCTCGTCACGGTGGAGCTGGTCCCGGTCCCAGCCGTCGTGGCGCTGGGAGCGGAGTGTCACTCGGCCTGCTCCGCCGTCGGCGTCGACTTCATGGTGAACCAGACCGTCTTGCCCACGGTGTGCTCGATCTCGCCCCAGGCATCCGTGAGTTCGGTGACGAGGAGCAGGCCGCAGCCGTGTTCGCTGTCGGGGTGCGGGGCTTGGGAGACGGGGTGGCCGGGGCCGGAGTCGCGTACCTCGATGCGGATCCGTTCCTCGGATGCCTTGATGAGCACCCGGAACAGCCGGCCGGGCGGCACGCCGTGGAGGAGTGCGTTGGTCGCCAGCTCCGATACGCAGAGCTGGATCTCGTCTAAGCAGTCGTCGTAGCCCCACTCGGTGAGTGTTCGGGTCACGAACTGTCTGCTGGCCCGGATGGATGGCTTGCGTCGCGTGAACAGCTGTTGGCGCGTCAGGCGCACGGTCGGTCACCGCCTCATAGCGTGCTGTGAGATTGATTCACCTTATTGCTATTCATGAAAGGTGGCAAGGTAGGGTCTGAGCGGTGGCCATGGGGTCGCTTACTGTGTAAAGCGGCAAGGTTGGCGAGTCCGATCAAGCTTGAGGAGGGGTTCGATGCCCGGCGACGCGTGGATCAGCACCTCGATGCCTTACCTGCAGCCGGTTGTTGGAGGGCAGGGCGACGTGTGGGGGCAGGAGGCCGCGGCGCGTGGGCGTCGGGGCACTCAACGGATCGTGGGGGCGGGGGAGGTGCCCGCATCGGATGTCGTGGCCCGGCTGCTGGGGCTTGCGGAGGGGGATCAAGTCGTTGTCCGGCGGCGGATCATGTACCTGGACGAGCAGCCGTGCGAGCTGACCGACTCCTACTACCCGGCCCGGATCGCGGCGGGGACCGCCCTCGCGGGCACCGCGAAGATCCGTGGCGGGGCGGTGGCTCTGCTCGCCGAACTGGGTTACGTGGGGCGGCGCGTGCGGGAGGACGTGACGGCTCGGATGCCGGACGAGGAAGAGCGGGGGCTGTTGCGGACCGGCGTCGACGAACCCGTGCTGCGACTGGAGCGGGCGATCTTGGACGGGGGCCAGCGGGCCATCCAGGCCGACCTGATCACCATGCCCGCCCACCGGCAGCGCCTCCGCTACGAACTCACGATGGGATGACCGTGCCCAAGGCCGAACAGGACGCCGTCGACCGGCGGTCGCTGCACGAGCGGATCGCCGCCGATCTGCGGGACGAGATCATGTCGGGCGACCTTCGCCCCGGCGCGAATCTTCCGTCGACCGCGCAGCTCAAGGAGCGGTTCTCAGCGTCGAACGCGACCGTGCAGAAGGCGTTGCAGCTACTGAAGGACGAGGGCCTGGCGGTGGGCCGCGCCGGAGCGGCCGTCACCGTACGGGAGCACCGGCAGCGCACCATGCGGCCCGCTTCGTACATGGCCCCGGCCGCATCCGGTGAGCCGTATCGGTGGATCAGCGAGGCCGCCAGTCATCAGACGCGCGGAAGCAGCCGTCTCCTGGACGTGGCCGAGGTTCGGCCGCCCGCCGATGTCGCTGAGGCGCTGCGGCTCCCGGCGGACGACACGGCCTTGCTCCGGGCACAGGTGCTGCTGATGGATGACGAGCCGGTGGAGCTGGTGAAGTCGTACTACCCGCTGGAACTGGCGCGCGGGACGGCGATGATGGACCGCCGCAAGATCAAGGGTGGCACCCCGGCCCTCCTGGCAGAGCTGGGCTACCCGCCCCGCCTCAGTGTCGACAAGGTGTCCGCCCGCGTGCCGACCCAGGAGCAGTACACCGTGCTCGGGCTTCCCGGAAATCTGCCCGTGCTGCGGACGCTGCGGGTGGTGTACAGCGACGACGAGCAGCCCATCGAGGCCACGGTCATGGCCAAGGCGGGTCACCTCTACGAGCTGCAGTACGAGTTCACCCCCTCTTGACGTCTGGCGTCGCACTCGCCGAGTCGCGCGTTCAAGTGAGTGTTGAGGTCGCCACATGACTTGGCCTCGTGGGCTTGCTCATAGGTTCGGCGTGCCCCGGACGCCAGACGGTCATCTGGCACGCAACGGGCACCCGGAGGGCACGGTGACCCCGGAGAGGTCTAGACAACAAAGAAGCCCCAGGCCGCTGGCCTGGGGCTTTGTGCTGGAGCGGGTGACGAGAATCGAACTCGCGCTCTGAGCTTGGGAAGCTCATGTTCTACCATTAAACTACACCCGCGAGTGAGGCGCCGATCTCTCGGTGCCGCATCGTCGCTCACTTTACCTCATGGCTGACCCCCGGTGCATGCGCTGTGGGGTTTTCGCGTTTTCCGGGTGCGGGAGGCGCCCGGCCGGGGAGGGGGGAGTGGGGGAAGGTGCTCCTGGGGTGGGGGAGTTGGGGCGTACCGTGGGGGGCGGAGTGCCGCTTGGAGCGGCGTGCGGTTGATCCCCTAATGTGGCTTTTGTCGTCCGCGTCGTCCACGTTCATGGGGAAGGGACTCAATGGAGCGCACCGTCGTCCGTTGTGCCGAAGGGCATGTGTTCAGCACCGCTTCGTTCCCGATGCGGCACCTTACGGTCGACCGCATCGGTCCCGGGCGGCTGCTGCGGTGTCCGCGTTGCGCCAGGCTCCGGCATGCGGTGCCGGTGGCGCGCGAAGAGCGGTAGGCGCCGTAGGAGCCGTAGCAGCAGCGGGTAGTTGCGGTAGTCGAACGAAGATCGTGGGCGCGGGCCCGGTCCGGTGGACCGGGCCCGCGCCATGGGGTGGGGGTGGTTTGCGTATCCTCGTTCCGTGCTTCTCTCAGACAAGGACATCCGGACGGAGATCGACGCCGGACGGGTGCGGATCGATCCGTATGACCCGGCGATGGTGCAGCCGTCGAGCATCGACGTCAGGTTGGACCGGTTCTTCCGGGTTTTCGAGAACCACCGCTATCCGCATATCGATCCGGCGGTCGAGCAGCCGGATCTGACGCGGCTGGTGGAGCCGGAGGGGGATGAGGCGTTCATCCTGCATCCGGGGGAGTTCGTGCTCGCCTCCACGTACGAGGTGGTCACGCTGCCGGTGGACCTCGCCTCGCGGCTGGAGGGGAAGTCGAGCCTGGGCCGGCTGGGGCTGCTGACGCATTCGACGGCCGGTTTCATCGACCCGGGGTTCTCGGGGCATGTGACGCTCGAGCTGTCGAACGTGGCGACGCTGCCGATCAAGCTGTGGCCGGGGATGAAGATCGGGCAGCTGTGCATGTTCCGGCTGACCTCGCCCGCCGAGCATCCGTACGGCTCGGCGCGGTACGGCTCCCGCTACCAGGGGCAGCGTGGGCCGACGCCTTCGCGTTCGTTCCAGAACTTCCATCGGACGAAGGTGTGAGCAGCGGTGGCTGAGGAGCGCGAGAATCTTTCGTACGAGCGGTTCGGCGCGGCGGTCCGCGAGCTGGCGCAGGAGATCGCGGACGACGGGTACGAGCCGGACGTCGTGCTGTCCATAGCCCGCGGCGGGGTCTTCGTCGCGGGAGGGCTGGCGTACGCGCTGGACTGCAAGAACATCCACCTGGTGAACGTGGAGTTCTACACGGGGGTGGGGACCACCCTCGACATGCCGGTGATGCTCGCGCCCGTGCCCAACGCGATCGACTTCTCCGACAAGAAGGTGCTGATCGCCGACGACGTCGCGGACACCGGCAAGACGCTGAAGCTGGTGCGCGACTTCTGCCTCGGGACGGTCGCCGAGGTGCGCAGCGCCGTGATCTACGAGAAGTCGCAGTCGCTGGTGAAGTGCGAGTACGTGTGGAAGCGCACCGAGCAGTGGATCAACTTCCCCTGGAGCGTCGAGCCGCCCGTCGTGCGGCGTGACGGGCAGGTCCTCGACGCGTAGGAGGGTACGAGGGGCCCTTGCGGGCCCCTTTCCTACAGGGTTCCGAGCTTCACCAGCGACAGCAGCGCGATCAGCTGGATCGCCGACGCGCCCAGCGCCTTCTGCCACGGCAGGTCGTGCGACTTGCTCACCATGGACGTGAACAGCGCGCCCGAGGCCAGCCAGGTCGCCCAGCCCAGCACCTGCACCAGGGAGCTGTCGCCGCCCAGGAAGAGCGCGAACAGCAGCCTCGGCGCGTCGGTGATCGACATGATCAGCATCGAGAGGCCGATGGTCGGTCCCCAGGTGCCGTCGCCGCCGAGCTGGCGGGCGAGGGTGTGGGTGACCGCGCCGAGCACCAGGGCGCTGATCGTGACGGCGACGCCCGCGCTGAGGATCCACGGGATGCTGTTGGCCATCGGGGCGTTCAGGACGTCCTTACGGGCGTCGTCGAAGCCGAAGACCGCCAGCAGGCCGTAGACGAAGGTCACGATGAGGGCCGGGCCCCACACCGTGTAGTCGCGCATCTGCCAGAAGGTGGGCGCCGGGCGCAGCACGATGCCGCTCAGCAGCTGCTTCCAGTGCAGCCGGGGGCCGGCGGGCGGGGCGGTGGAGGAGCCGGCGCGGTAGGTGCTGCCGTCGTCGTACGAACCGGGGCCCTGGCCGTACGGGTCGTACGCGTCGGGCGCCTCGCCCACGCTGAACGCCTGCGTGTGCCCGGAGTTGTTGTCGGCGTACCCGCCGGGGCCCCCGGGGCCCGGTCTGTGCCCGCCGCCCTGGCCGTAGCCCTGGTCCGGGCCCGGTCCGCCGCCGGGCCCGCCGCCGGGTCCGTAGTACGGGTCCTGGCCGCCGAAGTACTCCGGCTCTCCCTGTGTAGCGGGCTGCTGCCACTGCGGCTGCGTGCGGCCGTACGGGTCCTGCGACCCGTGCGGCGGCTGCTGCGGTCGCTGCTGCTGCCCTTGTTGCGCGGAGTGGGAGTCCCGTCCGCGTCCGATCCTGAATCCAGCCACCATTCGAACGTACCCGGTCGCGGAGGGTGGGGAGCCGGAGCGGGGGGACAGGCCCGGCATTGCTGCCGAGCTGTGACATCCCTTAGGGGGACCCTGGGGGGTCAACCCCCCGCTCGAGGGCCAGTTGGTGCTAGGGGGTGTCTTGTCGATCGGGCCAGGCGTCGGGAGCCCGGCATGATCGGCAAGACACCCCCTAGGAGGTCGCGGCGAAGGGCCGGCTGGAGAAGGTGGTCTCGTCGGAGGCGCCGTTGGTGATCCACCACCGCTCGGGCCGCTCGCCGTACAGGGAGAACGCGATGCCGGGGCCCCAGGCGAGCACGATCTCGTCCTTGCCGTCGTGATCGAAGTCGGCCGCGCCGTAGAGCCGGGCGGCGCGCTCGTCCCGGCGTACGGCCTTGCCGTCCACCCGGGCCGGGACGGTGCGGGTGAGGGTGTGGCGGGCGAGGGCGGTACGTCCGGGGCGGGGGGCCAGCAGCCGGGCGCCGCCGGAGCCGAGCGGGACGGCCAGCTCGTCGGCGCCGTCGCCGTCGGTGTCGGCGGCCATCATCGTCCCTGACATGCCGGGCACCGGGATCGACGGGGAGGAGCGGACGACGCGGCCGGCGGGGGTGCCGTAGTAGACGCTCACCGTGCGGCCGATGTCCGGCTTCTCCGTCGCGTCGCCGCCCTCGTCGGCGCGGGTGCCGCTGGCGCCGACCGCGACGTCCCGGCGGCCGTCCCCGTCGAAGTCGCCGAAGGTGATCGAGTTGCCCTTGCGCAGCGGGCGCCCGGTGTGGCCCAGCCCGCGCGGTCCGGCGGACAGCAGGGCGGAGCCGGACTGGGTGGCGGCGCTGATCCCGTGCACGACCAGGTCGGTGGGGCGGTCGCCGTGGATCCGGTCGGCGACGAGGTCGCCGATCTCGGCGCCGCCGCCGTGGAACGGGCTGCGGTACGGCACGGTCCGGGCGGCCCGGCCCGCGCGGTCGAACGGCCCGTACAGGACGAGGAACGAGCGCCGGTCGGCGCGGACCACCGCCAGGTCGTGGTGGCCGTCGCCGTTGAAGTCGCCGACGGTCGGGCGCGCCGGGTCGACGGAGTCGGAGGGGCCGGTGAGCTGGACGCGGGCGGCGGAGCGGGCGTGCGGCGGGCCGCCCGCGCTGCCCCAGGCGATGTACGGGACGGTCCGGACCGTGGTGTGGGTGCGCTTGGCCTCGGCGGCGCCGAGCCGTTCGCCGCCGGTGGTGGTGACGTCGGCGTAGCCGTCGCCGTCGAGGTCGGCGGTGGCCACCTCGGTCGCGCCCGCGACGGCGACGTCGCCGTCGGGCAGGCCCAGGTCGGCCCGGCGCAGGACGGTGCGGGTGGCGGGGTGGAGGCCGTCGTGCGAGCCGTGGACGAAGGCGATCCGGCTGGGCAGGCCGCGTTTGCGGGGCGGGACCGGAAGCTGCAGGTCCGGGTAGCGGTCGCCGTTGACGTCGTCGGGCAGCTTGCTGCCCTTGCCGCGCGGGACGGGGGCGGTCGCGGTGGACCCGGCGCCCGCGGAGGCCGCGGAGGCGTGGGAGGGGCGCTGGGCCCGTGGCCCGTCGGCGGAGGCCCCCGCGCCGCATCCGGTGAGCAGCGCGAGCACACCGGCCCACGCCGCGCAGGTGGCGAGGGCGGTGCGGGCGGGGGAGCGCGTGGGGGGAGTGGGCGGAGGCGCGGGCGTCATCGGTCACCCCTAACCCATGCGGCACGGTCGCGGCAACCAAGGGGGTACGGCGGTTCTGGGAGCCATCAGTCCGCTTGACTGTAAAGATGACCTTTGGAGCACAAGGGCCGTCCAGGACATTTACCCACCCTTGGGTGGGGCATGATCCTGTGAGAATCCACGGGGATCCACAGGGATCCACAACCTTGTTGTGAGAAGGGATACTTCACGGCCAGGATCGGTTCATGTTCGAAGCGGGCGAGCGGGGGCTGCCATGTGCGTATCGCACGATGCGTCAGTGACGGGTGAGGCACCGAGACCCATGGAGGGTGCGAGCGGGGTGTAGGCGCGATGTCGGACGGGAGTGGCCGGCCGGCAGCGGCGGATGCCGCTCGCCCGCCAGAGTACGAGGGTGCTAGAAATAGCGACATGGCCGGACTTTTCGGTCGAGCACGGGTCCCCCTGGCGCGGGCCGTGACCGAGTGGCGGAATCAGCGCGGCCATCAGGGCCCCCGCCGTCAGCGGAATGCCCGCGAGCGGAATGCCCCCGAGCCGAACGGGCACGACCCCGCGGTGCGTGACCCCGCGGCGCACGGGGCCGAGGGGCGCCTGACGAGCGGGCCGCGCCAGGCGCTGCGGACCCGCGAGGGGCACGAGGGGTACGGGGGGCAGGGCCTCCGGGGCCTCCGGGGCGGGCGGTCGCGCCGCCTCCCGGGCCGTGGCGTGCGTACGGTCGCGGGCCAGGTGTTCGTCCTCCAGGTGGGCGTCGTGCTGCTGCTCGTCGTCGCCGCCGTGGTGGCGCTCGTCCTGCAGTCGCGGTACGACAGCGAGCGCGAGGCCCGTAACCGCTCGATGGCCGTCGCCGAGAGCTTCGCGAACGCCCCGGGGATGGCCGCCGCGATGCGCGGCCCCGATCCGGCCGCCGCGCTGCAGCCGCTCGCCGAGCGGGCCCGCAAGGGCGCGGGCGTCGACTTCGTCGTGGCCATGTCGCCGCACGGGATCCGCTACACCCACCCCAATCCGGACCGGATCGGGAAGCACTTCATGGGCAGCATCGAGGGCGCGGTGCGGGGCCGCACGGTCACGGAGACCTTCACCGGCACGCTCGGCCTGTCCGTGCGGTCCGTGGTGCCCGTCTTCGACAGCCACGGCAAGGTCGTGGGGCTGGTGTCGGCCGGGATCACGATCAAGAAGGTGAGCGGCGCGGCCAACCACCAGCTGCCGCTGCTGGTCATCGCCGCCGCTGCCTCGCTCGCCCTGGCCACCGGCGGCACCGCCCTGGTCAGCAGGCGGCTGCGGCGCCAGACCCACGGTCTGGACCCGGCCGAGATGACGCGGATGTACGAGCACCACGACGCGGTGCTGCACGCCGTGCGGGAGGGCGTGCTGATCGTCAGCGGCGACGGACGCCTGGTGCTGGCCAACGACGAGGCGCGCCGCCTCTTCGCCCTGCCGCCGGACGCGGAGGGCCGTCTCGTCGCCGAGCTGGGCTTCGATCCGTACACGACCGAGCTGCTGGTGTCGGGCCGCCCGGCCACCGATGAGGTGCACACGGCCGGGGAGCGGCTGCTGTCGGTCAGCCACCGCCCCACCGACCGCAACGGAGGCCCGCCCGGCAGCGTCGCGACCCTGCGCGACACCACCGAGCTGCGCGCGCTGACCGGCAAGGTCGACCTGGCCCGCAACCGCCTGAAGCTGCTGTACGACGCGGGCGTGTCGATCGGCACCACGCTGGACGTGGTGCGCACCGCGCAGGAGCTGGCGGAGTACGCGGTGGCCCGGTTCGCCGACTACGTCTCCGTCGACCTCGCGGACTCGGTCCTGCGCGGCGAGGAGCCGCAGGAGGGCGCCGCCGGTACGGCGGGCGGCGGGGGCGGCGCGGACGGCCGCCCCACGCCCCTGCGGCGTACGGCGCTCAGCGGCATCCGCGACGACGTGCCGCTCTACCCGCTGGGCAAGCTGATCCGGTTCACGCCGAACGCGCCCCAGGCCCGCGGCTTCCGCACCGGCACCGTCACGGTCGTCCCCGTGCTGAGCGATCACGGGGGCTGGCAGGAGCAGGATCCCGACCAGGCCCGGAAGATCGTCGACTCCGGCATCCACTCGATGATCACGGTCCCGCTGCGGGCCCGGGGCGTGGTGCTGGGCGTGGCAAGCTTCATGCGGGCGGAGAAGCCCGAGCCGTTCGAGGAGGACGACGTCTCGCTCGCCGAGGAGCTGGTCACCCGGGCCGCCGTCAGCATCGACAACGCCCGCCGTTACACCCGCGAGCACACCATGGCGGTGACGCTGCAGCGCAGCCTGCTGCCCCGGGTGCTGCCCGAGCAGAACGCGCTGGACGTGGCGTACCGCTATCTGCCGGCCGAGTCGGGCGTCGGCGGCGACTGGTTCGACGTCATCCCGCTGCCGGGCGCGCGGGTGGCGCTGGTGGTGGGCGACGTCGTCGGCCACGGGCTGCACGCGGCGGCCACGATGGGGCGGCTGCGGACGGCGGTGCACAACTTCTCCACGCTCGATCTGCCACCGGACGAGATCCTGTCCCACCTGGACGACCTGATCGCCCGCATCGACCACGACGAGGGCCACAGCGCCCTGGCGGACGGCGACGGCGGCGGTGAGGTGATCATCGGGGCCACCTGCCTGTACGCGATCTACGACCCGGTGACGCGGCGCTGCACCATGGCCCGCGCCGGGCATCCGCCGCCCGCGGTGGTGAGCCCGGACGGCTCGGTGGAGTTCCTGGAGGACCTGCCCGTGGGCCCGCCGCTGGGCCTGGGCGGGCTGCCGTTCGAGACGGACGAGCTGGAGCTGCCCGAGGGCAGCCACCTGGTGCTCTACACGGACGGGCTGATCGAGAAGCGCGACCGGGACATCGAAACGGGCCTGGAGATGCTGGGCGACGCCCTGTCCCACCCCGGGCGCACCCCGGAGGAGACCTGTACGGCGGTGCTGGACGCGCTGCTGCCCGAGCGCCCCAGCGACGACATCGCGCTGATCGTCGCCCGTACGAGGGTGCTGGAGCCGGAGCGGATCGCCGACTGGGAGGTGCCGTCCGACCCGGCGCAGGTCGCCGAGGTGCGGGCGGCGGTGGCCCGGCAGCTCGCGGAGTGGGAGCTGGGGGAGGTGGCGTTCACGACCGAGCTGATCCTCAGCGAGCTGATCACCAACGCGATCCGCTACGCCACCGGCCCGATCCGGGTGCGGCTGCTGTGCGACCGCAGCCTGATCTGCGAGGTGTCCGACACCAGCAGCACCTCACCGCATCTGCGGTACGCGGCGACGACGGACGAGGGCGGCCGCGGGCTGTTCCTGGTCTCCCAGTTCGCCGACCGGTGGGGCACGCGGTACACGGCGGAGGGCAAGGTCATCTGGACGGAGCAGACGCTGCCGTTACCGAAGAACGGCAAGCCGCGGGCATAGACGAGGCCCGCCCACGCGGTGCGCGGGCGGGCCTCGTCATGGCCGACGCGGGGGCGTCACTTCACCGGGGCGGGCTCCGGGGCCTCGGCCGACGTGCCGTCGCCCTCCGGCTCGGCAGGGGTCTTCACCGAGTCGAGCAGCAGCTGCGCCACGTCCACGACCTGGAGCGATTCGGCGACCTTGCCGTCGTTCTTCTTGCCGTTGACCGAGTCGGTCAGCATGACCAGGCAGAACGGGCAGGCGGTGGAGACGATGTCGGGGTTGAGCGACAGGGCCTCGTCGACGCGCTCGTTGTTGATGCGCTTGCCGATCCGCTCCTCCATCCACATGCGGGCGCCGCCCGCGCCGCAGCAGAAGCCGCGCTCCTTGTGGCGGTGCATCTCCTCGTTCCGCAGGCCCGGCACCTTGGCGATGATCTCGCGCGGCGGTGTGTAGACCTTGTTGTGGCGGCCCAGGTAGCAGGGGTCGTGGTAGGTGATCAGACCCTCGACCGGGGTGACGGGGATCAGCTTGCCCTCGTCGATGAGGTGCTGGAGCAGCTGGGTGTGGTGGATGACCTCGAAGTGGCCGCCCAGCTGCGGGTATTCGTTCGCGATGGTGTTGAAGCAGTGGGGGCAGGTCGCGACGATCTTCTTCTTCGCCTTCTCGACCACGACGCCCTCATCGGCATCTTCGCCGAAGGCCATGTTCAGCATCTCGACGTTCTGCTGGCCGAGCTGCTGGAACAGGAACTCGTTGCCCAGGCGGCGGGCGGAGTCACCGGTGCACGCCTCGTCGCCGCCCATGATCGCGAACTTGACGCCCGCGATGTGCAGCAGCTCCGCGAAGGCCTTGGTGGTCTTCTTGGCGCGGTCCTCCAGGGCGCCGGCGCAGCCGACCCAGTACAGGTAGTCGACCTCGGTCAGGTCCTCGACGTCCTTGCCGACGACCGGGACCTCGAACTCGACCTCCTTGGTCCACGCCAGCCGCTGCTTCTTCGCCAGCCCCCAGGGGTTGCCCTTCTTCTCCAGGTTCTTGAGCATCGTCCCGGCCTCGCTCGGGAACGACGACTCGATCATGACCTGGTAGCGGCGCATGTCGACGATGTGGTCGACGTGCTCGATGTCGACGGGGCACTGCTCGACGCAGGCGCCGCAGGTGGTGCAGGACCACAGCACGTCCGGGTCGATGACCCCGTTCTCCTCCAGGGTGCCGATCAGCGGGCGCTCGGCCTCCGCGAGCGCGGACTGCGGAACCCCGGCGAGCTGCTCGGCGCTCGCCTTCTCCTCGCCCTCGGCGTCCTTGCCGCCGCCCGCGAGGAGGTAAGGGGCCTTGGCGTGCGAGTGGTCGCGCAGCGCCATGACCAGCAGCTTCGGCGAGAGCGGCTTGCCGGTGTTCCAGGCCGGGCACTGCGACTGGCAGCGGCCGCATTCGGTGCAGGTGGAGAAGTCGAGGATGCCCTTCCAGGAGAAGTGCTCGATCTGCGAGACGCCGAACTGGGCGTCCTCGTCCGGGTCCTCGAAGTCGATGGGCTCGCCGCCGGAGGTCATCGGCTGGAGCGCGCCGAGCGCCACCTCGCCCGAGGCCTCGCGCTTGAACCAGATGTTCGGGAAGGCCAGGAAGCGGTGCCAGGCGATGCTCATGTCGATGTTCGTGCTGACCACGATCATCCAGATCATGGTCGTGCCGAGCTTGATCATCGCGAAGAGGTAGGTCAGGTTCTGCAGCGTGCCCAGGCTGAGGCCCTTGAAGAGCGCCACCAGCGGGTACGAGGCGAAGTACGCCGGCTCGTACGTGTCGACGCCGTGCAGGGCGCCCTCCAGGCCGCGCAGCGCCATGATGGCCAGGCCGATGATGAGGATGACGTACTCGACGAAGTACGCCTGCCAGGCCGTGGAGCCCGTGAACCGCGACTTGCGGCCGGCCCGGCTGGGCAGGTTCAGCAGCCGGATCACGATCAGGGTCGCGATGCCGAGGGTGGTCATCGTGCCGATGAACTCGATGTACAGCTCATAGGGGAGGAAGCCGCCGATGACCGGCAGCGTCCAGTCGGCCTGGAAGAGCTGGCCGTAGGCGTTGATGATGGTCGGGGGCAGGGTCAGGAAGCCCACCGCGACGAACCAGTGGGCGATGCCGATGACACCCCACTTGTTCATCCGGGTGTGCGCGAGGAACTCCCGGACCAGCGTCACGCTGCGCTGCCAGGGGTTGTCGGTCCGGGTGCCCGCCGGGACCGGCGCGCCGAGCCTGAAGAACCGTACGAATTGCGCGACGGCGCGGCCAAGCAGGGCAACGCCGACCGCGGTGAGGACCAGCGACACGATGATCGCGGCGAGTTGCATGGAGGCTCCTCGAACCTGCGAGTGCGGGCATTACTAAGCAGTAACTTAATTGGTCTTGACTGACATTACCCGTCCGGGTGCACCCCCATGTAGTCGACCGGCCGGTGATTTGCGTCGCCAGACGGCCCCGCGGCGCGTCCCCTTGGGCGTAAGACTCATATAAAAGTTGAGCGGCCGCGACTCAGGTCTGTTGACAGCGGAAAGTTGATCATGCACGCTTGAGTCTGTTCCACTCAATGCTGTAGCTGGAGGATTGCGAAATGGCACGTGCGGTCGGCATCGACCTGGGTACGACGAACTCCGTCGTCAGTGTTCTCGAAGGCGGTGAGCCCACCGTCATCACCAACGCCGAGGGCGCCAGGACCACGCCTTCCGTCGTCGCCTTCGCGAAGAACGGCGAGGTGCTGGTCGGCGAGGTGGCCAAGCGCCAGGCGGTCACGAACGTGGACCGGACCATCCGGTCGGTCAAGCGCCACATGGGCACTGACTGGAAGGTCAACCTCGACGGCAAGGACTTCAACCCGCAGCAGATGAGCGCCTTCATCCTGCAGAAGCTCAAGCGGGATGCGGAGGCGTACCTCGGCGAGAAGGTCGCGGACGCGGTCATCACCGTCCCGGCGTACTTCAACGACGCCGAGCGCCAGGCGACCAAGGAAGCCGGTGAGATCGCGGGCCTCAACGTCCTGCGTATCGTCAACGAGCCTACCGCCGCCGCGCTCGCCTACGGGCTGGAGAAGGACGACCAGACCATCCTGGTCTTCGACCTCGGTGGCGGCACCTTCGACGTCTCGCTGCTGGAGATCGGCGACGGCGTGGTGGAGGTCAAGGCCACCAACGGTGACAACCACCTCGGTGGTGACGACTGGGACCAGCGTGTCGTCGACTACCTGGTGAAGCAGTTCAACAACGCCAACGGCGTGGACCTGTCCAAGGACAAGATGGCCCTGCAGCGCCTCCGCGAGGCCGCTGAGAAGGCGAAGATCGAGCTGTCCAGCTCGACCGAGACCACCATCAACCTGCCCTACATCACGGCCTCCGCCGAGGGCCCGCTGCACCTGGACGAGAAGCTCAGCCGCTCGCAGTTCCAGCAGCTGACCTCGGACCTGCTGGAGCGCTGCAAGACCCCGTTCCACAACGTCATCAAGGACGCGGGCATCTCGCTGTCCGAGATCGACCACGTGGTCCTGGTCGGCGGCTCGACCCGGATGCCCGCCGTCGCCGAGCTGGTCAAGGAGCTGACCGGCGGCAAGGACGCCAACAAGGGCGTCAACCCGGACGAGGTCGTCGCCATCGGCGCGTCCCTCCAGGCCGGTGTCCTCAAGGGTGAGGTCAAGGACGTCCTGCTGCTGGACGTCACCCCGCTGTCCCTCGGCATCGAGACCAAGGGCGGCATCATGACCAAGCTGATCGAGCGCAACACGACGATTCCGACCAAGCGCTCGGAGATCTTCACCACGGCCGAGGACAACCAGCCGTCCGTGCAGATCCAGGTCTACCAGGGCGAGCGTGAGATCGCCGCGTACAACAAGAAGCTCGGGATGTTCGAGCTGACCGGCCTGCCGCCGGCCCCGCGCGGGGTGCCGCAGATCGAGGTCACCTTCGACATCGACGCGAACGGCATCATGCACGTCGCGGCGAAGGACCTGGGCACCGGCAAGGAGCAGAAGATGACCGTCACCGGCGGCTCCGCGCTGCCGAAGGACGACATCGACCGCATGATGCGCGAGGCCGAGCAGTACGCGGAGGAGGACCACAAGCGCCGCGAGGCCGCCGAGACCCGCAACCAGGCCGAGCAGCTGGTCTACCAGACCGAGAAGTTCCTCAAGGACAACGAGGAGAAGGTCCCGGGCGAGGTCAAGACCGAGGTCGAGGAAGCGGTGACCGACCTCAAGGAGAAGCTCAAGGGCGAGGACACCGCCGAGATCCGTACCGCGACCGAGAAGGTCGCCGCGGTCAGCCAGAAGCTGGGCCAGGCGATGTACGCCAACACCGAGGCCGGTGCGGGCGAGGCCGGTGCCGCCGGTGCGGCCGGTGGCGAGGGCGCCCAGGCCAAGGCCGATGACGATGTGGTGGACGCCGAGATCGTCGACGACGAGAAGGCCGACAAGGGCCAGGGTGGTGCCGCGTGACGGAGGAGACCCCGGGCTTCGAGGAGCAGCCCGACGTCCCCTCCGAAGCCGCGCAGACCCCCGACGACGCGGCGAAGGGCGCCGGGTCCGCCGACAAGGCGGGCCCGGGTGCCCCGGCCGGGGACCTCGAGCAGGTAGCCATTCAGGCGCAGCTGGACCAGGTGCGTACCGCCCTCAACGAGCGGACCGCCGACCTCCAGCGACTTCAGGCCGAGTACCAGAACTACCGGCGCCGGGTCGAGCGGGATCGGGTGCAGGTCAAGGAGGTCGCGGTCGCGAACCTCCTGACCGAGCTGCTTCCCGTGCTCGACGACATCGGCCGGGCGCGGGAGCACGGCGAGCTCGTCGGCGGCTTCAAGTCCGTCGCCGAATCGCTGGAGACGGTGGCGGCGAAGCTGGGCCTGCAGCAGTTCGGCAAGGAGGGCGAGTCCTTCGACCCGCTGGTGCACGAGGCGCTCATGCACTCGTACGCGCCGGACGTCACCGAGACGACGTGCGTGCAAATTCTCCAGCCGGGGTATCGAATCGGCGAACGAACGATTCGCCCGGCGCGGGTCGCGGTCGCCGAGCCCCAGCCGGGTGCCTCGCCCAAGGGCCCGGGCGAAGGCGACGGCACGGCGCCGGACGAGGAGAGCGGTGGCCCGGAAGAGGGCTGACGCGACGGTGACAGCAGGACCAAAAGGATCCATAGGAGAGGAGGGACGTCGGGGATGAGCACCAAGGACTTCGTCGAGAAGGACTACTACAAGGTTCTCGGCGTCCCCAAGGACGCGACCGAGGCGGAGATCAAGAAGGCGTACCGGAAGCTCGCCCGCGAGTATCACCCGGACGCCAACAAGGGCGACGCCAAGGCCGAGGAACGTTTCAAGGAGATCTCCGAGGCGAACGACATCCTCGGCGACCCCAAGCGGCGCAAGGAGTACGACGAGGCCCGCTCCCTGTTCGGCAACGGGGGCTTCCGCCCCGGGCCGGGCGGGGCGGGCTCCACCGGAAGCTTCAACTTCGACCTGGGCGACCTCTTCGGCGGCGCCCAGGGCGGCCCCGGTGGCGCGGGCGGCTTCGGCGGCGGGCTCGGCGACGTGTTCGGCGGGCTCTTCAACCGCGGCGGGGCCACCCGTACCCAGCCGCGGCGCGGCCAGGACGTCGAGTCCGAGGTGACGCTCAGCTTCACCGAGGCCGTCGAAGGGGCCACCGTTCCGCTGCGGATGTCCAGCCAGGCCCCGTGCAAGACGTGCTCCGGCACCGGCGACAAGAACGGCACCCCGCGGGTCTGCCCGACCTGCGTGGGCACCGGGCAGGTCAGCCGGGGCGGCGGGGGCGGCTTCTCGCTCACCGACCCGTGCGTGGAGTGCCGGGGCCGCGGTCTGATCGCGCAGGACCCGTGCGAGACCTGCAAGGGCAGCGGACGGGCCCGTTCCGCCCGCACCATGCAGGTCCGCATCCCCGCGGGCGTCAGCGACGGCCAGCGGATCCGGCTGCGCGGCAAGGGCGCCCCGGGCGAGACCGGCGGTCCGGCCGGTGACCTCTACGTCATCGTCCACGTGGACCCTCATCCGGTCTTCGGCCGCCGCGGCGACAACCTGACCGTCACCGTCCCCGTCACCCTTCCGGAGGCGGCGCTCGGCGGCGAGATCAAGGTCCCGACGCTGGGCGGTCCGCCGGTCACCCTGAAGCTGCCGGCCGGCACGCCGGGCGGCCGGACGATGCGCGCCCGCGGCAAGGGCGCGGTGCGCAAGGACGGCACCCGCGGCGACCTGCTGGTCACCGTGGAGGTCACGGTGCCGAAGGACCTCAGCGACTCGGCTCGTGAGGCGCTGGAGTCCTACCGGGAGGCGACCGCGGGCGAGGACCCGCGGGCGGAGCTGTTCCAGGCCGCGAAGGGAGCATGACCCGATGGAGACGCACGGCCGAGGGGGCCTTGGAGGCAGGGGAGCCGGCCGATCCCGCAATCCGTACGAGCTGACCGACGAATCGCCGGTGTACGTCATCTCGGTCGCCGCTCAGCTCTCCGGCCTGCATCCGCAGACCCTGCGTCAGTACGACCGCCTCGGTCTGGTCTCCCCGGACCGCACCCCCGGCCGCGGCCGGCGGTATTCCGCGCGCGACATCGAGCTGCTGCGCCAGGTGCAGCAGCTGTCCCAGGACGAGGGCATCAACCTCGCGGGGATCAAGCGCATCATCGAACTGGAGAACCAGGTCGCCGCGCTCCAGTCGCGCGTGGCCGAGTTGCAGTCGGCCGTCGAGGGCGCGGCCGCCGCGATGCAGCAGCGCGAGGCCCAGGTCCACGCCTCGTACCGCCGCGACCTGGTCCCCTACCAGGACGTCCACCAGGGCAGCGCGCTGGTCGTCTGGCGTCCGAAGCCCAAGCGGCGCGGCGAATAGCGCGTCCCTCATCGCGTGCCCAGGTGGCCCGGCGGCCGGTCTCCGGCCGCCGGGCCGCTCGTATGCCCGGGGTGCGGCCGGGTGGCGCACCATGGAGGTATGGGAGGAGGTACCGCCAATGTTGGAGATCAAGACGATGGACAAGCCGGATGAGCGGCGGGACTTTCCCGGTGGTCATCTGGAGACGCTGCACCTGACCGGGTTCGACTTCGCCGTGGGCACCTTCGAGCCCGGCTGGCGCTGGCGGGAGTCGATCCGGCCGCTGGCCGGGACGGAGAGCTGCCAGGTCCGCCACGCCGGGATCGTGATGAAGGGGCGGATGCGGCTGCGCATGGACGACGGGGCCGAGGCCGAGGTGGGTCCCGGCGACGCGTACGTGGTGCCGCCCGGTCACGACGCGTGGGTGGTCGGTGACGAGCAGGTGGTGGTGTACGACACCGGCGGTGAGATGGCCGAGGCCTATGCGCGGCTGGAGCGGGCCGAAGCCTGATCCGCGGGGTTTGGCGGGGCGCGGTGCCGGTAACGCGTAGCAGCCCGGATCCGTCGACAGGTAAGAAATGAGCACTGGCCCCACACCCCCGAACCAGGGCGGCCGCCCGGCCAGAGGCGGCGGCAGCGCACGTACCGACCGCATGCTGCGGACCCTGCTCCGCCGCCGCAAGAAGTCGCTCGCTTACGAGGACGTCACCGTCGTCGACCGGCCCCGGCTGCGGCGCGCGGTGACGGCGACCGCGGTCGGCAACACCATGGAGTGGTTCGACTTCGGCGTCTACGCGTACGTCGCGGTCACCCTCGGCAAGGTCTTCTTTCCGTCCAGTTCCCCGGCCGCCCAGGTGGTGTCGACGTTCGCCACCTTCGCGGTCGCCTTCCTGGTGCGTCCGCTCGGCGGGCTGGTCTTCGGGCCGCTGGGCGACCGCATCGGGCGACGGCGGGTGCTGTCCACCACCATGATCATGATGGCGGTCAGCACCTTCGCGGTGGGGCTGCTGCCGGGGTACGGCTCGATCGGCTTCGCCGCGCCGCTGCTGCTGCTCCTGTGCCGGGTGCTGCAGGGCTTCTCGACCGGCGGTGAGTACGCCGGGGCGACCACGTACATCGCGGAGTTCGCGCCCGACCGGCGGCGCGGCTTCCTGGGCAGCTGGCTCGACTTCGGCACGTTCGTCGGCTATTCGCTGGGCTCCGGCCTGGTCACGGTGCTCACCGCCGTGCTCGGGGACGACGGCATGGTGGACTGGGGTTGGCGGATTCCGTTCCTGGTCGCCGGGCCGCTGGGCGCGATCGGTCTGTACATGCGGCTGCGGCTGGAGGAGAGCCCGGCGTTCCAGCAGGAGGCCGACCGGGCGGCCGAGGCGGCGAAGGCCGCGGCGGCCGGCGGGGGCACCGTACCGGTGGAGGACGCGCGGCAGTCCGGCAAGGGGCGGCTGAAGGAGATCTTCACCCGGCACTGGCAGGCCGTGCTGATCTGCATGGGTCTGGTGCTGCTGTACAACGTCACCAACTACATGGTGACGTCCTATCTGCCGACGTACATGACCTCCACGCTCGGCGAGAACGCCACCACCGCCCAGCTGCTGGTGCTGGGCACCATGGTGGTCGTGGCGCTGACGATCACCGTGGTCGGGCGGTCCTCCGACCGCTGGGGGCGGCGTCCGATGTTCATGGCCGGGAGCGGGGCCATGATCCTGCTGGCGATTCCCGCCTTCCTGCTGATCCAGGAGGGCGGCATCCTGCTGCCCGCGATCGGCTGCCTGGTGCTGGGGCTGCTGCTGGTCACGTTCGCGGGCACGAGCGCCGCCACGCTTCCGGCGCTGTTCCCGACCCGGCTGCGCTACGGCGCGCTGTCGATCTCGTTCAACATCTCCGTGTCGCTGTTCGGCGGGACGACACCGCTGATCGCGTCGTCGCTGGTGGAGTCGACGGGCGATCCGCTGGTGCCCGCGTACTACCTGATGG
Source organism: Streptomyces sp. NPDC019937 (assembly GCF_040631655.1). NCBI lineage: Bacteria > Bacillati > Actinomycetota > Actinomycetes > Kitasatosporales > Streptomycetaceae > Streptomyces > Streptomyces sp. NPDC019937. The sequence continues at coordinate 11,680 of NZ_JBEYAL010000042.1, read as the reverse complement.
CGGCCGGTGTGGTGGGCCTGGTCGCGGCCCTGTTCCTGTACGAGACGGCCGGGAAGCCGCTGCGCGGCTCGGGCCCGATGGTGGAGACCGAGGAGGAGGCCCGTACGGCGGTGGCGGAGAGCCGCACCGAGGCCGGGCGCAGGGCGCGCGACATCTGGATCAGGGTGCGCCACCCCCGGGGGTACCACCGGTACGACGAGGAGCGCTGAGCCCGGGGCCGGTCAGGCGCGGCCCATCGCACGGGTGATCGTGATCTCGATCAGGACGCGGTGCGGGTTGGGGCGGGGCGTGCGCTCGTAGCGTTCGGCGTAGCGGCGTTCGGCGTCGGCGATCAGCTCGGGTTCGGTGCGTACCCGCGCGGTTCCCTCCAGCGTGGCCCATCGCTTGCCCGCCATCTGGCAGACGGCGACCCGCGCGCCGTCCTCGCCCGCCGCCCGGACGTGGGCGACCTTGCGGCTGTGGCCGCTCGCGATGACGCGGGCGAGCCCGGCGCCGGGGTCGTAGGTGACGCCGACCGGGACGACGTGCGGGGTGCCGTCGGGGCGGAGGGTGGTGAGGGTGCACACGTGGCGTTCGCGCCAGAACGCGAGGTACGCGGGGTCCGGGTGACGGGGATCGAGGGCCATGGACGGGAACCTATGGCCAGAACGCTGGCGGAAGCACAGTTGAGTGGAATAGACTCAACTTTACGCATGTTGTGCAGGGCAGGATTGTGGGCCGCCGCCGCGTGACGAGGAGGAGCACAGAACGTGGACGCCGAGCTGACCAACAAGAGCCGGGCGGCACTGAGCGCCGCCAATGACCGGGCGGTGTCCGCCGGGCACGCCGACCTGACCCCGGCCCATCTGCTGCTCGCCCTGCTCGAAGGGCAGGACAACGAGAATGTGATGGATCTGCTGGCCGCCGTCGACACCGACGCCGCCGTCGTGCGGAACGGGGCCGAGCGGCTGCTCGCCGCCCTGCCCAGCGTGCAGGGCTCCACCGTGGCCCCGCCGCAGGCCAGCCGCGACCTGCAGGCCGTCCTGGTGGACGCCGCGCAGCGCGCCAAGGACCTCGGCGACGACTACATCTCCACCGAGCACCTTCTGATCGGCACCGCCGCCAAGGGCGGCCGGACCGGGGAGCTGCTCGACCAGCAGGGGGCGAGCGCCAAGAAGCTGCTCGCCGCGTTCGAGAAGGCCAGGGGTGGACAGCGGGTGACGACTCCCGACCCGGAGGGCACGTACAAGGCGCTGGAGAAGTTCGGCACCGACTTCACCGCCGCCGCCCGCGAGGGCAAGCTCGACCCGGTCATCGGCCGGGACCAGGAGATCCGGCGCGTGGTGCAGGTGCTCTCGCGGCGCACGAAGAACAACCCGGTGCTGATCGGCGACCCGGGCGTCGGCAAGACCGCCGTGGTGGAGGGGCTGGCCCAGCGCATCGTCAAGGGCGACGTGCCGGAGAGCCTGCGCGACAAGCGGTTGGTCGCCCTCGACCTCGGCGCGATGGTCGCGGGCGCGAAGTACCGGGGCGAGTTCGAGGAGCGGCTGAAGACCGTCCTCGCCGAGATCAAGTCCAGCGACGGCCAGATCATCACCTTCATCGACGAGCTGCACACCGTGGTCGGCGCGGGCGCCGGCGGGGACTCCTCGATGGACGCGGGCAACATGCTCAAGCCCATGCTGGCCCGCGGCGAGCTGCGCATGGTCGGCGCCACCACGCTCGACGAGTACCGCGAGCGGATCGAGAAGGACGCCGCGCTGGAGCGCCGCTTCCAGCAGGTGCTGGTCGCCGAGCCGACCGTCGAGGACACCGTGGCGATCCTGCGCGGGCTCAAGGGCCGGTACGAGGCCCACCACAAGGTGCAGATCGCGGACGGCGCGCTGGTGGCCGCCGCGACCCTCTCCGACCGGTACATCACCTCCCGCTTCCTGCCCGACAAGGCCATCGACCTGGTCGACGAGGCCGCCTCCCGGCTCCGCATGGAGATCGACTCCTCACCCGTGGAGATCGACGAGCTGCAGCGCTCCGTCGACCGGATGAAGATGGAGGAGATGGCGCTCGCCAAGGAGACGGACGAGGCCAGCAAGCTGCGGCTGGAGAAGCTGCGCCGCGACCTCGCCGACAAGGAGGAGGAGCTGCGTGGCCTGACCGCCCGCTGGGAGAAGGAGAAGCAGGGCCTCAACCGGGTCGGTGAGCTGAAGGAGAAGCTGGACGAGCTGCGCGGCCAGGCCGAGCGCGCCCAGCGCGACGGCGACTTCGGCACCGCCTCCAAGCTGCTGTACGGGGAGATCCCGGCCCTGGAGCGCGAGCTGGCCGAGGCCTCCGAGGCCGAGGAGGAGGTGCAGCGCGAGGACCGCGGCACCATGGTCAAGGAGGAGGTCGGCCCGGACGACGTGGCCGATGTGGTCGCCTCCTGGACCGGCATCCCGGCGGGGCGGCTGCTGGAGGGCGAGACCCAGAAGCTGCTGCGCATGGAGGACGAGCTGGGCAAGCGGCTGATCGGCCAGACCGAGGCCGTACGGGCCGTCTCCGACGCCGTGCGCCGCACCCGGGCCGGGATCGCCGACCCGGACCGGCCCACCGGATCGTTCCTCTTCCTCGGCCCCACCGGCGTCGGCAAGACCGAGCTGGCCAAGGCGCTCGCCGACTTCCTCTTCGACGACGAGCGGGCCATGGTCCGCATCGACATGAGCGAGTACGGCGAGAAGCACAGCGTCGCCCGGCTGGTCGGCGCCCCGCCCGGCTACGTAGGCTACGAGGAGGGCGGCCAGCTCACCGAGGCGGTGCGCCGCCGCCCGTACAGCGTGGTGCTGCTGGACGAGGTGGAGAAGGCCCACCCCGAGGTCTTCGACATCCTGCTCCAGGTCCTGGACGACGGGCGGCTCACCGACGGCCAGGGCCGGACGGTGGATTTCCGCAACACCATCCTGGTCCTCACCTCCAACCTCGGCAGCCAGTACCTGATGGACCCGCTGCTCGGCGAGGAGGAGAAGAAGCAGAGCGTCCTGGAGACCGTGCGCAGCTCCTTCAAGCCCGAGTTCCTGAACCGGCTGGACGACCTGGTGGTCTTCTCCGCGCTCAGCCAGGACGAGCTGGCCCGCATCGCCGAACTGCAGATCGCCGCGCTCGCCCGGCGCCTCGCCGAGCGGCGGCTGAGCCTGGAGGTCACCCCGGAGGCCCTGGCCTGGCTCGCCGAGGAGGGCAACGACCCCGCCTACGGGGCGCGCCCGCTGCGCCGCCTGGTGCAGACCGCGATCGGCGACCGGCTGGCCCGGGAGATCCTCTCCGGCGAGGTCCGGGACGGCGACACGGTCCGGGTCGACCGCGTCGGCGACGGCCTTCTGGTGGGCCCGGCACAGTGATGCGTCCCCCCGGGCGGACTTGATCGCGCCAAGGTGCGTCCGGGGTTGCACGTCGGGGGCCGGTGTGAGGGAGGATGGCGGTATCCATACGAAGGGAAATCCACGGTGAGCATCGACCCGTCCTCGATTCCGAATTTCGGGGGCCAGCCCGAGCCCGAACCGGCGGGTGCGAGCGGCCCCGTGCTGCCCGACCAGGACCTGGTCAAGCAGCTGCTGGAGCAGATGGAGCTGAAGTACGTCGTCGACGAGGAGGGAGACCTCGCGGCGCCGTGGGAGCAGTTCCGCACGTACTTCATGTTCCGCGGTGAGGAGGAGCAGCAGGTCTTCTCCGTCCGGACGTTCTACGACCGGCCGCACGGCATCGAAGTGAAGCCGCAGCTGCTCGAGGTGACCGACGACTGGAACCGCCGCACCCTGTGGCCCAAGGTCTACAGCCACACCAATGACGACGGCACGGTCCGGTTGATCGGCGAAGCGCAGATGCTGATCGGCACCGGCGTCAGCCTGGAGCACTTCGTATCCAGCACGGTCAGCTGGGTGCGGGCTTCGATCGAGTTCGACCGCTGGCTGGTCGAGCAGCTCGGTCTGGAGACCGACGTCGAGTCCGGCGACGACGAGAAGCCGGGCGACGACGAGGCCTGAGCCCAAAGAGTCCCCGAGCCCGGTCGGCGCGCCGCCCCTGAAGGCGACGGCGCGCGGCCGGGCTCTTGCCATGTCCACTGCGTGAGGCGGGAAGGCCGCGGATGAACGAGCACGCCGGAACGGAAGCGGATCGATTACGGCGGCGCGCCGGGCTGGAGGCATGAGGAGGTGCTGCTCCGGCTGGCCTGGTCGACCGTACGCAACCGGAAAGTCTCCTTCGCCGGGTCCTTCGTGGCGATGGCGAGCGCCCAGGCCCTGGTGGCGATGTGCGCGGTGCTTCTCGACGCGGGCGCGAGGGCGGCACCGGCCCAGGGCGGCGAAGAGGTGATGTCCTTCGTCGTACCGTTCGGCCTCACCTGCCTGTTCGTCTCCGCCTTCGCCGTCTCCGGCGCCTTCTCCCTCTCCGTCCAGCAACGCACCCGGGAAGTCGCCCTGCTGCGCGCCGTCGGCGCGACCCCGCGTCAGGTGCGCCGGATGATCGCGTACGAGGCGTTCGTGGTCACCGCCGCGGCGGCGGTCCCCGGATGCGGTCTGGGCGTCCTCCTCGCCGCCGCGCTGCGGGCCTGGCTGATCCACCAGGGCTGGGTGCCGGACGCCTTCCCCCTGGACTTCGGTCCCTGGAGCCTGGCGATCGCGGTGGCGATCTGCTGCGTGACCGCCCAGCTCGCGGTGCGGAGCAGCGGCAGGCGCGCCTCACGGGTCCGGGCCGCCCAGGCGCTGGGGGAGGCGGCGGTGCCGCCCCGGCGGGTGGGCGTGGTGCGCACTTCCCTGGGCCTCGCGGTGCTGGCCGGGGGCGTCTGGGGACTGGCGGCCATCGACGAGTGGGGCGGCTCCGACGCCGCCAATTCGGCGGTCGCCATGGTCATGGTGCTCATGATCGCGGTGTCGCTGCTCGGCCCGTGGATCGGGAAACTCGCCGGAGCGGTGTTCGGCGTCGCGTGCCTGGTGCTGCTGCCGGCGACCGGATCGCTGGTCCGGGCGAACCTGAGCCTTCGGCACCGGCGGCTGGGCGCGGCCGTCACCCCGCTCGCGCTCACCGTCGCCTTCGCGGCCGTGGCCCTGTTCGTACCGCAGATGAAGTGGCACGAGCTGGAGCGGCAGGACCGCGAACGGCTGCTGGCCGACTACCTGGTGGGGACCACGGAGCTGGAGGGCCTGCCCGACTCGACGGCGAGGGCGGTCGGCGACCTCCCGGGCGTCGCCGCGGCCATCGGCACCCTGGGCACCCACGCCACCGTGCTCACCAGCGACGACCCGGACGGCCAGGGCCCGGACGGCATCGCCCAGGCGATCACGGACGGCCCGCTGGACCAGGTGCTCGACCTGGCCCCCGCCCAGGGTGGCCTCGACCGGCTCGGACCGCACGACATCGCGCTGAGCCGGAGCATGGCCCACCGGGCCCACGCCGCCGTGGGCGACACGGTGTGGCTGGCCCTGGACGACGACCGCACCGAACGCGCCCGGGTGGCCGCGGTCTACACCCGCGACCGGGGCCTCGGGGAGGTGATCCTCCCGCGCCGCATGGCCGCCGCCCACCGTCTGCCCGGTGAACCGCCCAGCCTGGACACGGTGTACGTACGCGCCCTCCCGGGCCGGCAGCGCGACGTGGCCGCCCAACTGGCGGCCCTGACCAGGGACCGGCCGTCCTGGCAGGTCCAGGACCGCTTCGCCCACCGGGCCGAGGCCCGGCGCCGGCAGGACGCCTCGATGACCGCCACTTACCTGCTGCTGACCGTCGTGACCGTGTTCACGTCGATCTCGGTCGTGAACACCCTGGTGATGACGACCATGGAGCGTACGGGCGAGTTCGCCCTGCTGCGGCTCGTCGGCTCGACCCGCACCCAAGTGGCCCGCATGATGCGGGCCGAGAACGCCGTGACCGTGCTCGCGGCGCTGCTGGTCGGGGCGACGGTGGCGGGGATGGTCCTGACCGTGTTCAGCAAGGCCCTGACCGGCTCCCCCTACCCCGCCCTCCCGGCGGCCACCCTCGCCCTCATCGTGGGCGGCGCCGGTCTGCTCGCCTTCGTCACCGGAGTGCTGACGACCCGCATAGCCCTCCGCCAGGGCCCGGCCACCGCCCTGAACACCGCCGAATGACCCGCCCCTCCACCCGGGTCAGCCGGAGAGGGCCTTGAGGCGGGACACGGCGTCGGTGAGGACGTCCTTCCGCTTGCAGAAGGCGAAGCGGACGAAGGGGGCGCCCTGGGACTGGTGGTCGTAGAAGACGGCGTTCGGGACGGCCACGACGCCGCAGCGTTCGGGGAGGGAGCGGCAGAAGGCGAAGCCGTCGGAGGTGCCCAGGGGGCGGATGTCGGTGGTGATGAAGTAGGTGCCGGCCGGGCGGAAGACGGTGAAGCCCGCGTCGGTGAGGCCGTCGGCCAGCAGGTCGCGCTTGGTGCGCAGGTCCTCGCGGAGGCCGTGGAAGTAGGTCTCCGGCAGGCGGAGGGCCTCGGCGACCGCGTATTGGAAGGGGCCCGCGGAGACATAGGTGAGGTACTGCTTGGCGGAGCGGACCGCGGTGATCAGCTCCGGGGTGGCGGTGATCCAGGTCAACCCCTGTTCGCACACACCTTGCGCATGTCCTTTGACCTCGGGTGATGGCTTGGCGTTGGCCACCAGCGGCCCGGTGCCCGGCCGTCTGCGCCTATCGTGAGGGTCGAACCTCCTGGACGGACGCACGGGAAGCAGGGGCGCATGGGGACGAGCGGGACGACTGACGCACGCGGCAGGGTGGGTACGGCGGACTGGGCTCCTGCGGCGCGGGTGCGGGATATGGGCACGTCGATCTTCACGGAGATGACGGAGCTGGCGCGCCGTACGGGGGCGGTGAACCTCGGGCAGGGTGTACCGGAACTCGGCAGCCCTGAGACCTTGCTCAAGGGCGTTGTCGTAGCGGTGATATCGGGTAACAACCAGTACCCGCCCGCTGCCGGTTTCCCGGCGCTGCGTGAGGCTGTCGCGGAACATCAGCTACGCCGGTACGGCCTCGACTACCGCCCCCAAGGTGAGGTGCTGATCACTACGGGCGCGACGGAAGCACTCGCTGCGGCTCTGCTGGCGCTCTGCGACCCGGGTGACGAGGTCCTGGCCTTTGACCCCTGCTACGACGCGTATGCGGCGGATGCTCGGCTGGCTGGTGCTCGGCTGGTAGCCGTGCCTCTGGTGAGCGACGGTGACGGCTTCGCCCTTGACGCGGACGCGCTGCGCGAGGCTGTGACGGCGCGGACGCGGGTCCTGCTGCTGAACACGCCGCACAATCCCACGGGCAAGGTGTTCACGGCCGATGAGCTGGCCATGATCGCCGAGGTGGCGCGGGAGCACTCGCTGACGGTCGTCACGGATGAGGTGTACGAACACCTGGTGTACAACGGCCTGGATCACCTCCCGATTGCCTCGCTGCCCGGCATGAGGGAGCGGACGCTGACGATCTCCTCGGCGGGCAAGACGTTCAGCGTCACGGGTTGGAAGATCGGTTGGGTCTGCGGTCCGGCTCCGCTCGTCGCTGCGGTCGCCTCCGCGAAACAGTTCCTCACCTATGCGTCGGGGACGCCGTACCAGGAAGCGCTGGCGCATGCCCTTGGCTCGGTGGAGGAGTGGGCCGAGACCCTGCGCGAGACCCTGCGGCACAACCGGGACTTGCTGAGCGATGGCCTGACGCGGGCCGGACTGCGCCCGTACCGGGCGGATGCCGGGTACTTCCTGCAAGCGGACGTACGGCCGTGGGACTACGCGGACGGCATGACGTTCTGCCGTGAACTACCTGAGCGGGCGGGCGTGGTGGCCATCCCGACGTCGGCCTTCTACCAGAGCGCTGACGCTCCGGAGTGGCTCGTCCGGTTCTCTTTCTGCAAGCGGGAGGAGTCGATCCGCACGGCTGTGGAAAAGTTGCTCGCTGCACGCTGAGGGATTCGCCTCGCGGAGTTGATCCGGGCCCTGCTCCAAGAGGATGCAGGGCCCGGATCATGTGTGCTGGGTTCAGAACGGGAGCTCGGGTCTGGATGTGCCTCGCTTGAGGGTCATGATCTGTTCGTGGAAGTCTCGTGCGGCGGTTTCGCGCGGGTACCTTGCGCGCAGTTCCTTGTCCAACTCGTCGGCGACTAAAAGCAGGGACGGGAGGGACTTGCGGTCGGCTTCCAGGGCCGTGGTGCCCATGCCGATGGCTTCTTCGATCTCGCCCGTGCGGGCGGCGGCGACACCGAGGGTGAGGCGGGCTTCTGCGGCGCGCATGGGCGAGATCTCGGTACCGTCGGGGCCGGTGCTGATGCGAATCACTGAGCGGGCGTGGGAGGCGGCGCGCTCGTCGTCTCCGAGGAGACGGTAGGCGTCCATCTCGTAAAAGTCCCACTTGTCCGGGTCGATGATGAAGTGATGTTCGGGGTGGTCCGGCCTGGGAAGTCGGTCCAGCCTGGCACGCCCGGCGTCGAGGGACTCGCGGACGAGTCGGGCGTCTCCCATACGCGCGGCGGCGCGTGCCTTGTGGGCGTAGAGCTGGACACCGACAGAGTGTGTCTGGTCCGCCACATGCCCGGCCTCGACGGCGCCGAGCATGTCTTGCCAACGGCTCTGTGTTAGGGCGAACCACGCTTCGATCTCCCACGCCCAAGCCTTGATCTCGCTGTGCCCTGCCTCCTCGCCAATCCGGAGCGCGGCGGCCTTGCTGAGATTGGCGGCCTCGCGCTGGCCCCGGTCGTACTGGACGCACGCGTTCAGCAGGAACAGCCATCCGGTGTCCACGAGCAATTCCCGGTGCTGGCGGAGAGTCATCCGCCCTTCGAGCTGCTTGGTGACGTACTGCAAGCCGTTCCGGGTGCGGTCGTGCAGGTAGTCGGCATCGGCGTAGGGATAGGCACGGGCCAACTGGTCAATGCCCTCCTCGATCGACTCCAGGGCCGCGCTGTTGATGCTGGACATCTCCGTGCGCCGCAGCATCTCCGCGATGTCCCAGAGGCCAGCGCCACCCTGTGAGATCAGGGTGCTCGGGTCCTCCAGCTGAGTGGTTCTGGCGGGGCGTGCCAGCTCCCAGGGACGCGGGGCGACTCCCGCGAGGTGACCGGGGATGCGCAGACCGTCCACCACTTCAAGGATCTTGTGGAACTGAGTGATCCGTGGGCGAACGCCCTTGCCGTCGGTCTCGGGCCGGGCCATTTTGCCGATGTGCTCGCGCTTGTAGCCGACGGCTTCGGCGATCTTGGCGTAGCTGATGTTTCCGTGGATCTTGGCCAGTCTGAAGACTTCGCCGAAGTCATGGTTGGCGATCGCCGACCGCACGTCCGCGCGCTCCAGTACATGAGGCGGCAGAGCTGCCGGTGTCGGTGCAGCTTCGGTCATCTCACTTCCCCATCGTGATTGACCTACGTCTCTTCTGGTCCGATCTTCCTTCTGATCTGTGTGCCCTCTCGTCTCGCGAGTGTACCCACGAGGGGGGTCCCCAAGAGGGGGGAGCGACGGCCGGGACGTGGGGTGCAACCTCGGGTCACCCTGCCGGGAGGGTCTCGGCAGATGTGATCGGAGACGGCGGTCCATGTCGTGAACGTGAGGGAAACCCGGCGAGGTGAACACGCGATGAGTACGCGGCCCCGTTTACTGCCGTGGCCGAACACGGCAGGGCGGCCCTGTTACCTGGTGACGGATGACAGCGACAGTCCGCTGTCGCAACTCGCTGACGAGATGGAGGCAGTACAACTCCACGCCGCATCCGAGCTACTGGGCCGCGCGGGCATGTTGCTTGCTGACCCCAAAGCGGGCGAGGTTGAGATGCGGTTCTTGGTCAAGCGCCTGTGTGAAGGGCTGCGGGACACACTGAGGGTCGCCGAGAGTCGGGGCGGGCGGCTGCCTGCCTTATCTGACGGTGAGTCGCACGATCGCCCCGATGGCCCTTCTGCGCATGAGGGTGGGAGGCCGAATGAGTAGGGCTCTGCCCGGGGCCTCGAAGGAGTGGCACGTCGGTGCCGTGCCGGGGCTGGGTCTGCGCCGTGAAAAGGACGGCCACCTTGTGCTGCCTCTGGCGGTGGCCCGCTGTGGAAAGCACCTCGCGCTTGCGCCGCTGGCGCTGACGGTGGCGGAGGCAGAGCAGTTGCATGCCGCCTTGTGTTACGCGCTCGGCGGCGAGCCTGCACCCGAGGACGCGCCGGAGTGCCGTAAGCCGGTCCGTTACCCGGGTGGCCGACACAAGTACTGAGGTCGGTTCGGACGGAATCACGCGCAACAACTGAAGAAGCAACACCGGACCACCCCTCCGCCTGGACAGCTCGGGGTGGTCCGGCTGGGGATCGATCACGAACCCCGGTGCCGATGGTACCGGGGTCGTCGTCGTGCTCCCGCTCGACGTGGCCCGGTCGTTGATTGTCAGTTGGCTTGCAGAGAAAGGGACTTGACCAAATGTGCGGCCCAGGGGACGACGGGTTCGAGGGAGAAGCGGCAGACCTGGAGGCGGGGATATGGGTGCGCGGAGTGGACTACCTGAGCGGCTGGCGGGACGCGCGGGAGGCTGCGGTCGAGCTGGGCGAAGCGCTGCGGCTCGTCGGCGTGGAGACGGCAGGGGTGCGGCTGTGTGCCGCTTCGGGCGCGGACGGCTCCGGGGCGGTGCGGCTGGAGTTGTCGGCGGCGTCGGCGCGTGAGGTGGCGATGCTGGCTCGGGTGGCGGCGGCCCGGCTGGGCAGGGCGGGGTGATCGGGGTGATCGGGGTGGCCGGTGGGGTGCGTGCGGTGCGTGGGTGGTGCGCTGTGGGCACGCCGCCGGCCGTAGCGGCTTTTGGGCGGGAGCTGCCACGGGGCGAGAGAACAGGGGGCCTTACGCTGGCCCGGCGAATCGGGCGGGTCTGTGATCCTGCCCGCGTTTGCGACCGATCGGCCCCCTGTTCTTGGAGGCTCGCCCCGTGGTGGCTGCCTAAAAACCGCGTAGGCCGTCGGCCCCAGCCACAACGTCCCCGCCCCGAACGGCGGTCGGCTTCTCGGTGAGCGATCGCGTGCGCTGGCGGTGTGGGCGGTGGGCGTCCGCCGGGACCGGCGGCCACGCCGCAGCCCGGCGGGGCGGCCAGACCGCCCGGCGCGCCGCAAGGCGCGCCCTTGAGTAAGTGAAGACAAGTTTCGACAGCTGGGCAGAGTTGGGCGCTGTACGAGCCAGTATCAGTCTGGATCGGCACGTGCCACACGCAGGTTGTCCCGCACGATGCCAGTCGTGGGGTGATCTTCACCGAGAATTCTGATGCGGTCGGTGAGGGTTTGCTCGTACAGCGGGATGGCGCGGCCCAGGTCCCCGGCCGCCTTGTAGGCGGCTGCGAGGTTGTTGCGGGAGGTCAGGGTGTCGGGGTGGTTCTCGCCCAGGACCCGGATGCTGTCGGTGAGGGTTTGCTCGTGCAGCGGGATGGCGCGGCCCAGGTCCCCGGCCGCCTTGTAGGCGTAGGCGAGGTTGTTGCGGGAGGTCAGGGTGTCGGGGTGGTCTTCGCCCAGGACCCGGGTGCGGTCGGTGAGGTTCTGCTCGTGCAGCGGGATGGCGCGGCCCAGGTCCCCGGCCGAATCGTAGGCGGCTGCGAGGTTGTTGCGGGAGGTCAGGGTGTCGGGGTGGTCTTCGCCCAGGACCCGGATGCGGTCGGTGAGGGTTTGCTCGTGCAGCGGGATGGCGCGGCCCAGGTCTCCGGCTGCCTCGTAGGCGTAGGCGAGGTTGTTGCGGGAGGTCAGGGTGGATGGGTGGTCTTC
>NZ_JBEYAL010000041.1:0-80020 GCF_040631655.1 Streptomyces sp. NPDC019937 | reverse complement strand
CCCCCGGCGGGCCCGGCGGCCCGGGCGGCCCCGGCCAGGCCCGGGGCCCGGCTGCTCCGCCCGGCCCCCGGGGCCCCGCGCTGAACCTCCGCAGCCCCGCCCACCGGGTCGAGCGCGAGCTGCTGAAGCTGGCCCTCCAGCGCCCCGAGCTGGTCTCCCCGGCCTTCGACGCCTACGGCGAGGACGAGTTCACCGCCCCGCCCTACGCCGCCGTGCGCCGCGCCATCGAGGACGCGGGCGGCGCGGAGGGCGCCGACACCGACTATCTGCGCCGCGTCCGCGAGGCCGCCCCCGACGACACGGTCCGCGCCATGGTCACCGAGCTGGCCGTGGAGCCCCTCCACACCCGCCGCGAGGCGGACGAGGCGTACGCGGGCGAGCAGCTGGTCCGGGTCCGCCAGGCCGCCGTCAACCACCGGGTCAGGGAGGTCCAGGGCACCCTGCAGCGCCTGGGGCAGCGCGCCGACCCGGCCCATCTGGCCGCCGTCCAGAACGAGCTGTGGGTCCTCCAGCAGTACGCCCAGTCCCTCCAGACCCAGGGCGCCGCGGCCCTCTGACCGGGCCGCGGCAGGGGTCGTGGCCCGGCGCCGCGGACGTCGCGTAACCGGGCGGTCACCGGCCGCTGCGTAAAAAGTGCCCGCACGCCCCTCGTGGCGGGCGTGTGTCGTACTCCACACTGGGGTGCGGTGCCTGAGTCCTCGGAGCGCGGCGGTGTTGGCCGGGTAGGCCGGGAACCCCCGCAGATCCGCTCATGATGTACGGGACGGACGGCGGCGTGGCCGGCGCGTCCGTACCCGATCGTTCTGCCGCCTCAGCAGCGATCACCCTGGAGGTCGCCCCCGTGCAGACCCAGACCCTCACCGACGCGGCCTCCATGGCGCCGCCGCAGTCCCCGGCCCCGTCGGCCATGGGGCCACCGGAACCCCCCGCGCCCCCCGACGCGGCCCTCGCCCCGGAGCCCCCGGGCGCCCAGCCCGACGTCGCACCAGGCACCGAGACGGACGCCGAACCGGCCGAACCGGACGCCGAGGCCGAGGCCGAGGTCGAGGTCGAGGTCGAGGTCGAGGCGGACAGCGGCCCCGCCGACCGCCCCGCCCGCCCCGAGACCACCGGTCCCTCCTCCGACCTCTTCCGCCAATACCTGCGCGAAATCGGCCGGATTCCGCTCCTCTCCGCCGTCGAGGAGGTCGAGCTGGCCCGGCGGGTCGAGGCGGGCCTGTTCGCCGAGGAAAAGCTCGCCTCCGCCCCCGACCTCGACAGCCAACTCGCCCTCGACCTCGACCGGTTGGTGGTGCTGGGCAGGATGGCCAAGCGCCGGCTGATCGAGGCCAATCTGCGCCTCGTCGTCTCCGTCGCCAAGCGCTACGTGGGCCGCGGCCTGACGATGCTCGACCTCGTCCAGGAGGGCAACCTTGGCCTGATCCGCGCGGTCGAGAAGTTCGACTACGCCCGCGGGTACAAGTTCTCGACGTACGCGACCTGGTGGATCCGCCAGGCGATGTCCCGCGCCCTCGCCGACCAGGCCCGGACCATCCGGGTGCCGGTCCATGTCGTCGAGCTGATCAACCGGGTCGTCCGGGTGCAGCGCCGGATGCTGCAGGAGCGCGGCTACGAACCCACCCCCGAGGAGGTCGCGCTCCAGCTCGACCTCACCCCGGAGCGGGTCGGCGAGGTGCTGCGCCTCGCCCAGGAGCCGGTGTCGCTGCACGCGCCGGTGGGGGAGGAGGACGACGTCGCGCTCGGCGACCTCATCGAGGACGGCGACGCCGCCTCACCGGTCGAGTCCGCGGCGTTCCTGCTGCTCCGCGAGCATCTGGAGGCCGTGCTGTCGACGCTCGGCGAGCGCGAGCGCAAGGTCGTCCAGCTGCGGTACGGACTGGCCGATGGCCGCCCCCGCACGCTGGAGGAGATCGGCCGGATCTTCGGCGTGACCCGGGAACGCATCCGCCAGATCGAGTCCAAGACCCTCAACAAGCTGCGCGACCACGCCTTCGCCGACCAGCTCCGCGGCTACCTGGACTGAGGTCCCCTCGGAAGGTCTCAGCCCCCGGCCTCGAACGCCCCCGGATGCGTCTGCTCCCGTACCGCCACGTACTGCTGCCGCACCGCCTGCCCCACCGCCAGATCGTCGCCCGGCTCGAACACCTGGCTGGCGGCCGCGGGCCAGCGCGGCGGCTCGTGCGGGGACAGCGTCCCCTGCGCGGCGCCCAGCGCCCACGCGGCCTGCCGGGCGGCGCCCAGCGCGGCGTAGTCGGCGGGCTGCGGCACCACGATCTGCGCGCCCAGCAGCGCGGGCGCGATCGCCCGTACCGCCTGGAGGTCGGCCGCCGGGCCCAGCAGGAACACCCGCCGCACCCCGACCCCGCGCCCCCGCAGGATGTCGAGCGCGTCGGCGAGCCCGCACAGCATGCCCTCGAATGCGGCCCGCGCCAGATGCTCCGGCTTCATGGACTCGCGCCGCAGCCCGGTCAGGGTCCCGGCGGTGTGCGGCAGGTACGGGGTCCGCTCACCCTCCAGATACGGCAGCATCACCATCCCGTACGAGCCGGGGGTGGAGTTCAGCGCGAGCGCCGACAGCCCCTCCAGGTCCGTGCCCAGCAGCTCCGCCGTGCCGCGCAGCGCCCGCACCGCGTTGAGCGTGTGCACGACGGGCAGGTGCATGCCAGTGGCGTCGGCGTACGACAGGATCGTGCCGGTGTGGTCGGCCAGCGCCTCGTGGTGGATGGAGAAGACCGAACCCGAGGCGCCCAGCGAGATCACCGCGTCGCCGACCCCCACACCAAGGCCGAAGGCCGCGGCCATGGTCTCGCCCGTACCGGCCGATATCAGCAGCCCCTCCGGCGTCTGCCCGGCGGGCTGGGCCGGCCCGATGACCTCCGGCAGCCGCACCTGATGGCCCAGCGCCAGCTCGACCAGATCCGGCCGCCAGGCGCCGGTCGCCGCCGACCAGTAGCCGGTGCCGGAGGCCGTACCGCGGTCCGTCGTACGCCGCAGCGGCCGCCCGAGCAGCTGCCACACCAGCCAGTCGTGCGGCTGCAGCACCTCGGCCACCCGGCGCGCCGCGTCCGGCTCCGACCGCGCCATCCAGCGCAGCTTCGCCACCGACTGGGCGGCGGTCGGCACCGCGCCCACGGCCTGGGCCCAGGCCGCCCGCCCGCCCAGCGTCTCGATCAGATCGGCGGCCGCGGACTGCACCCGCCGGTCGTTGCCCATCTGCGCGGGACGCACCAGCGCCCCGTTCCCGTCCAGCGTCAGCAGCCCGTGCTGCTGCGCCGAGACGCCGATGGCCTGCACCCCCTCCAGCAGCCCGCCCTCGGCGGCCTCCCCGAGGGACAACAACCACGTCTGCGGGTCCACGTCATGGGGCGTTCCGCCGGAGGACGGCGCCGGGTGCGGCGCGTACCCCTGCTTGAGTACGGCACCCGTATCCGTATCGCAGACGACGATCCGCGTGCTCTCGGACGAACTGTCCAACCCGGCGACTATCCCCATGGACCAGATCATGCCACCGCGGTGGCTAGGTGTTGCTGGTGCCCCAGTCGTCCTCCTCCGCCGCGGAGCGTGACTCCCGCTGCGTGATCTTGTCCCGCAGCGGCCGCACCTTGCCGAGCGCCTTCGTGGCGGCCTCCCGGCCGCCCAGCGCGGCCGACTCGGCGGTGTTACGGACGGCCGGGTTCCGCACGAACCGCTGCGTGCACGCACGCAACTGCTCGTACCTCTCGCGGCCGGCTCGCGTGCCGAACACGTAACCCACAGCCAACCCGCTCATGAACGTCAGCCGGTAGCGCATCGACCTGCCCTTCTGGTTGTCCTTCGTCTCGGACCCCGGAGTCGTGCCGCACGTCTACCCGCACGCGCCGCAGATCACCCTCCGATCACCCACGGGCATACCGATTGGCGGACCACCCCCCTGCTTGCGCTAATGTATGTGTCGCAGCGAGCGCACGCCCTCCGGGAACCCCGGACGGGGGCGCGGTCGAGGCACACGGAGCAATCCCCTGTAGCTCAATTGGCAGAGCAGCCGGCTGTTAACCGGCAGGTTACTGGTTCGAGTCCAGTCGGGGGAGCTCGGTCCCCTGTAGCTCAATTGGCAGAGCATTCGGCTGTTAACCGGAGGGTTACTGGTTCGAGTCCAGTCGGGGGAGCAGCACGGAAGAGGACCCCGTACGGGGTCCTTTTTCATGCCCTCTTCCCCCGTTCACGCCCTGCTCACCCCCCTGATCCCGGGCCGATCCAGGGCATGCGGGCGCCCAACATCGGCCCGCCGAAGCAACAGATCGTATGAGCGGCTATGCTGCGGCAGACGGCGCGCACAGATGTGCACGACGCGCCGTTACGGGGCGGTAGCTCAGCCGGTTAGAGCAGCGGACTCATAATCCGTCGGCCGTGGGTTCGAGTCCCACCCGCCCCACCACACGCTACGCGGGCAGAATCCTTCTGGCCTGCGAGGACGGGAAGGCCGTGGGCTGTCGTCCCGCCTTCCTTGCCTGTGGCGTCACTGTAGGCACAGGTCTGCGGACATCTCGAACCCAGGCGTCATGCGGCCGTCGGCGGCTGTCCTGCGGCAGGCACGAGGGCCTCGTACCGCTCCTGGTCCGTGTTCGTCGGCCTGCTGAGGAGATCTGGCCGTGGGGGACGGGTCAGCACGCGTTCCCAGGTGCCGTCGGTCGGTCACGGCCGACGACTCTCACAGGGCTGCCTCCATGGTTCGAACTGCTCTGGCGGTGATGGACGGGCCTTCCGCGTACCGCCCGCCGCAGACGCGGGACCGGCCCCAGAACGGTGCGGCGGCCGGTCTCGTCTGCTCGCTTGGCGGCTCCGGCACCGAGGCGGCCGACTTCTGGGGCACGGTGCATGCGGACAGTGCGCTCGGCTACGCGAAAGATGGCCGGATCGTGTGCCGGTTCGAGCCGGGCCGCGAGCACGAGCGCACGGGTGCGGGTCGTGAGCGGCTCGCCGGGCCTATGCGGGAGGCGGGCCTGCTGCCGGCGGACGACAGGTCGACGTATGAGCACGGTCTCGCCGTGGAGCAGCCCGAACTCCGGGCCCTGACCGTGGCCGAGTCGGCGTTCGGGCTCGATCTGCCCCGCCGCGACGTCCTCGACGGGCCGCTCCTTGCCGTCCGACTAGCGGAATGAGTGGCCTGGCCGGCCAGATACGGATCGGCGGGTCGCCTCTCCGGTGGGACGGCTGGTCGCCCACGGCTTGCCGCAGGTCCAAGGGGTGCGGCGACGCCCGGTGCGACGACCGTGTGCTGCTCGACTCAAGCCAGGACGACCCGTGTTGTGAGGGCCGACAGATCGACTGCCGTACCTAGGGCGGCCCGGCATCGTGGCCGCCGCTGGACGCCACGATGCCGGGCCGAGCGCTGGGCGGTCAGGGCTTGGGCCCGCGAGCATTGTGCTTGGCCCCGGTCAGGTCGGCCGGGACCACCGCTTCGCCGGCCCCGCGGAAGGCCGCTTGACGAAGCTGATCTTCACTGGGCGGTTCAGGTGGAGGTGCCTGTGCTCGGCCCAGGGTAGGCACCGACTCGGCATTGCCAGGTGCCTGATTCATCAGAGTCTTCCCAGATGACTTCGTTCTGTGTCAGGCGAGGTCTAGCCGGCCGATGGCTACCGGGAACCACTGGAAGGCCCACGGAGCAGAGTTCGACGTACGCGTCCGGGATTCTGTCGGCGAGCTGATAGAGGATGCTCGCCTCGGTTCCGCTGACGTCGATGGAGAACCCGACACCCATACCCGAGCTGTCGGAGACGAGGACGTCCACGTACCCTTCCATGCTCGACGTGGAGCATGTAGTGGTTGGTTCCTCTGCAAGGCCTGCCCAATGAAGGTCGTGCAGCACCTTCTCGGTGAGTCCTTCGATGTCGGACACCTCGCCTCCTTTTCATGTCGGTACTAACGGTTTAATTTGCAATGATGGTGGTGGAATTTTTCATTCCGCCGAGGTCATCGTTCAGCGGACCAAGCGCGTTGGCAGTGGACCGGCCGATCCCGATCGAGATGCTCACAGCGAAAGCCGATACTGAGGGCCGACATTGGTCTCTTCCTCGACGGTGGCGACATCTGCTGGGAATGGCTGCGCTTGCGGAACTTGTAGTCGCCGGTCAAGGATGTCGCCTGTACCCGGGAGGTCAGCTCCGACACGGCGCGCCGGGCCCCGGGCGGGGCTGCGTCGACGTCGCGGCGGTCCAGGCCGCGTCCATGATCACATCCGGCAGGGTAGGCCCGTTCGCCGGAAACGCCCGCGCACTCGGCGTCGACGCGGGGCTTTTCCTCTCACAGCCAGCGCCACACGCTGCTTGTGGACACCGGCGAGATCGGGCAACGCTGGTCGTCGGGGTACCAGCAGTACCTCCCTCAGTCTGCACGACGGGCTTACAGTGCGGAGATGGCTATGATGGATCTACGCACCGAGATCCGGGAGTTTCTCAGCTCACGCCGCGCCCGCATCGCACCCGAGCAGGCAGGCCTGACTGCCTACGGCGGCAACCGCCGGGTCAAAGGTCTGCGCCGCGAAGAAGTAGCGTTACTGGCAGGGGTATCGGTCGACTACTACGTGCGCATGGAGCGCGGCAGCCTCGCTGGTGCTTCCGACGGCGTGCTCGAGGCGTTGGCCTCTGCCTTGCAACTCGACGAGGCGGAGCGCGAGCACCTGTTTCACCTCGCGCGCCAATCCGGCGCGCCCAGGGGCCCGCGCCGGCGTAAGCCTGCCGTGACGGTGCGCTCGACGCTGCAGCAGGTGCTCGACGCGATCTCCGACGCGCCGGCCTGGATCGGTAACGGCCGTTATGACGTGCTCGCCATGAATCAACTCGCTCGCGCGCTGTATTCACCGGTGCTGGTCGACTCGCGACGGCCCGCGAACACAGCGCGGTTCGTCTATCTAAGCCCCGAGGCGGCCCAAGAGTTTTTTGTCGACTACGACCAAATTGCCAGTACCGTGGCCGCGAAGCTGCGCATGGAAGCCGGCCGCAATCCACGCGACGAGGAGCTGATCGCCCTGGTCGGCGAACTGTCGACGTGCAGTGAGCTATTTCGGCAGCGGTGGGCATCTCAGGACGTGCGGCTGCACCGGTCCGGCCGCAAGCGTGTGCGCCATCCGGTCGTGGGCCAGCTCGACTTGGACGTCGAGCCCCTGGAACTGGCCGCCGAACCCGGCCTGCACCTGAACGTCTACACCGCCTCGGCGGGCACACCGACCGCTGACGGTCTAGCGCTACTAGCGTCGTGGGCGGCCACGCAACAGACGATGGCCACCGAGATTTAAGCACTTAACGGATAGTTCGGATAATCGGGCCAAGTCAGCTTTTCCGGTTCTGGAGTCTTGTGCCCGGCCGGCGCGACAACATGGAACGGGTCCATGACGGTGAGCGCGTCCGGGGGAGTTTCGGTGGCGGCGTTCTTGTAGCCGCCGAACCCGTCCATCGCCACGATCCAGACCTGGTCGCGGAAGGCCTGCGTGCGGGCCTCGAGTCAGCTGCTCATCGCGGCCGCGGAGCGGTCCGGGGCCATGTCCAGCAGCCGCACGGGCCCCTTGTCTGCGACAACCGACGTGAGATCGGTGATCACGGTGACGAACCCATCGGCCTGGCGGCCCAGGACGTAGGACCACTTGTGCTCGTCGACTCCGGTCACCTGGACCCCGGTCCAACCGTGCGGGGCCGGCGGGAGCGCCTGGGTGGCTTCGACTGCGATCGGGTTGACGGTGGCCCTGCCGATGGCCAGGCGGCGCAGGATGTACTGCGCGCAAGCGACGCGTGGTCGACGCGCCAGGCCGAGCGAGCCGGCTGGTGTCGTGGGCGAAGACCTCCCGGACATGCCGTCATGGGTGCAGCGGTAGCGCCGCGCCCGTACGCGCAGCTCGAGCGGGTGCCCGGCCACCGGCACGTCAGTGACCTTGCGTGTCGGCCATCTGGGCAGGCGGCGACGGTTCAGCGGCCGAACAGTGGCTTCAACTGCTCGGGAACGCGCTCGCCATGGATCGGAATGTGTGCCGCGGCCTCCTCGATGTGCTGCAGGTCATCGGGCGTCAGCTCGACGTCGAGTGCGCCTAGGTTTTCTTCGAGGCGGTGCAGCTTGGTGGTGCCGGGGATCGGCACGAACCATGGCTTTTGCGCCAGCACCCAAGCGAGAGCGACCTGGGCCGGTGTAGCTTTCTTGTCGTCGGCAATCTGCTGGAGCAACTCGACCAGTGCCTGATTGGCATGTCGTGCTTCCGGTGTGAAGCGCGGCAGGGAGCGGCGAAGATCATTGTCGGCCAGAGACGTGCGATAATCGATTTTGCCGGTCAGATAGCCTTTCCCGAGTGGGCTGTAGGGTACGAGGCCGATGCCCAACTTCTCCAAGGTCGGAATGACCTCGGCTTCGTGCTCTCGCATCCACAGCGAGTATTCGCTTTGCAGCGCTGTTACGGGCTGCACGGCGTGGGCGCGGCTGATTGTCGTCGCGCCCGCCTCCGACAAACCGAAGTGCTTGACCTTGCCTTCGGAGATCAGCTCTTTTACCGTGCCGGCCACGTCTTCAATGGGTACGTCGGGATCGACGCGGTGTTGGTAGAGGAGGTCAATGCTCTCGGTTTGAAGACGCGTGAGCGATGCCTCAGTTACCCGACGGATCTGCTCCGGGCGGCTATCGAGCCCCGACATCGGGGTCGGCCCGTGTTCGCCGTGCCTGAGACCGAACTTGGTGGCAATCACCACCTGGTCGCGCACCGGCGCCAGCGCCTGACCGACCAGCTCTTCATTGGTGAAAGGGCCATAGACTTCGGCGGTGTCAAAGAAGGTCACGCCGCGGTCAACTGCCGCCCGCAGTAGTTTCGTCATCTCGGCTCGGTCCGGGGACGGACCGTAGAAGAAGCTCATGCCCATGCAGCCGAGTCCTAGAGCTGAAACTTCGAGTTGCTGTCCAAGTTTGCGCTTCTGCATTACAGATGCTCCTTCAGTAAACATCGAACGTCCAGGCCATCGCTTCCCCTGTGTTCAGCCGGGAACCGCCCACAGCCAAGGGAGGCCCCTGGCAAAGCCTCGCGCCGACGCCTAGGTGCCTGATGCGGTCGTCGCGATGCCGCCGTCTACCGGGATGATGGTGCCCGTGAGGTAGGACCCAGCCCGGCTAGCGAGAAACGCGGCGATACCTGCCATGTCGTCGTCGCGGCCGAGCCGGCGCAGAGGGGCCTTCGCCGCGATCGTGTCGCCGATGGAATCGAGCGTGGACGCCATCATCTGCGACGGGAACGGTCCTGGGGCTACCGCGTTCACCGTGATGTGCTGCGGGCCCAGTTCTCTGGCAAGCACTCTGGTGAGTTGATGGAGTGCCGCTTTGCTGCTGGCGTACGAGTAGTTGGGCGACTCGGCGACGTGAATGGCGGCGATACTGCCGATGTTAATGATCCGCGCGGGATCATCGGCGGTGCCCGCCCTGCGAAGTGCTGGGAGGAGCGCCTGCACCAGCCAGAACGGCGACTTGAGGTTGAGGTCGATCACTGCGTCCCAGGCTTCGTCCGGGAACGTCTCCAGCGACTCGCGCCACATGGCTCCCGCGTTGTTGACAAGGATGTCCAGGCGTTCCGAGTCGACCTTGACGAGATCAGCGAGGCGCTGACACTCGTCGTGCCTGGACAGGTCGGCGGGGATTGCTTGAACATCGCCGAATTCGGACAGTAGATGCTGTGCCTCCGCGCACGTGTCTGCCTTGCGTGAGCTGATGACGACGCGGGCGCCCGCCTGGAGAAGGCCGCGCGCTATCATCATCCCAATCCCCCTGGTGCCGCCAGTGACAAGGGCGTACTTCCCACTCAGATCGAAAAGTTCTGTGTGAGTGGTGAACCGGTTGTCCGCCATTGGTCTCCGTCCCTTCTGTCGTGGAAGAATGCGCCGACACGGTCGCGCATTCGGGGCAGCTGAATTGAACTGCAGGGGGTAAAGCTGCAGTGCGTGTCCATGGAGTGTTGTCGGCGCTTTCGTGCAGCTAAGCAGGTCTTACAGGCGGCCGGGAGACCCTCGGGGTACCGGTACTGTGAGAGCCACCCTCGCGTGGTGGACCGATACTCCGCGAACGTGGAGTATCGGCGCTCGAATCCCGGGAGCGTGGCCGGCCGGGCCGGGGCCTGACCTCACGGGCACCATCATTCCGGTCGACGGCGGCATTGCCACGACTGCCTTCTCGGCGTTGGCGGCCAGGACGTCGGGGTGGCGGGCGTGGGCGTTGCGCCGGCGCAGGTAGTCCTGGAGTTGGCGGGCCAGCGCGGGGTGGTTGGGGTGGTTGGTGGCGCCCATGGTGAAGGTCTGCAGTGGCCGAAGTGGGCCTCGACGGGGCTGGCCCAGGAGGCGTAGGTCAGGGTGAAGCACAGCTCGACGTTGTTCTTCGCCGCCCAGGGGCGGATCTCGGGGGTCTTGTTCGCGGAGAGGTTGTCGAGGATGACGTAGATCGGGGCGCCGTCGGGGCGGGCGGCCCGGATCGATTTCAGCGCGGCGAGGGTGTTCTCGCCTCCTTTGCGTTGTCGGGTGACGCCCCAGAGCTGGTCGTCGCCGAGGCTGTAGCAGCCGTGGAAGTACCGGATGCCGTGGGTGCGTGGGTAGGTCGCGGGCAGCCGGACCGGGTGCGACTCGGACGCCCAGGTGACGCCGCGGCAGGGGCGGATCGACAGCGGCCCGAACTGGTCGAAGGCGAAGCAGCGGTTCGGCCGGCGGCGGGTGGCCTCCTCGATCCGGTCGAGCTTGGTGTCCTTGTCCGGGTCGTTGGACTCTTTCCAGGTCCGGGTCCGCTGGAACGACACCCCACGCGAGCGCAGCAGTTGGCGCAGCCGCTCGCGACCGATACGCAGGCCTCGCGACCGGCCCTGGGCGCGGCCGTGCGGCAGCGGTGGTCGCACTCGCCCAAGTGAGCGGCGAGCTTGCGCACGCTCCAGTGCGAGAGCGCCGGCCCGTGGGCCGATGGGCGGGCGGTGGCCGTCGCGACGATGAACTCGACGTCATCATCGCTGACAACAATCTGGTGACCTGGAAGCAGAGTCGGGCATCGTCTCCTGAGTCCCAGGCCGAGTGCATCGAGCGCCACACGGTGAAGGCTGCGGACCTCGCCGACTCGATCAATGGCTTCGCGAATAAAGCCAGCGAAGCGCTGGACGCCACCGGATAACAGCCGACGCCTACTCTGCGGCGCCGCTGGTCGTGGGCCGGGTTTCCAGCGACCGGTCTCCGATAACCCGTGCCAGACCGTGTACGACCTCACCGCGTGGTGCCGACCGTGGTCGGCGGCTGCCCAGTCGCGCTCCCGCTCCCGCCGAACTGACCACCAGCCAGGGCAGGCCAGAGAGGCTCGCTCGGGAGGGCGGCCACTTGGCCCACGCACTGAGCGGGCCGACCGCGGGTGAGTCCGCTCGCCGCTCCCGGTCTTCTCCGTGCGCGCCCCCGAAGGCGTGAGGCACTTGCCTCACCACGCCGGATCGAGCCGGATCGAGGAGGTCTCAGCGGGATCGAATGGGGTGGAGATGTCCGATGTTCCGGTAAAGCCGCAGGTGAGATGGTCACCGGATCGGGTTCGAGTCCCACCCGCCCCACTCCGCGCTACGCGGGCAGAATCCTTCTGCGAGGACCGGAAGGCCGTGGGGTGTCGTCCCGCCTTCCAGGAGATCTGGCCGTGAGGGACCGGTCAGCACGCGTTCCCAGGTGCCGTCGGTCGGTCACGGCCGACAACTCTCACGGGGCTGCCTCCGTGGTTCGGACTGCTCTGGCGGTGATGGACGGGCCCTCCGCGTACCGCCGGCCGTAGCCGCGGGGCCGGTCCCAGAACAGTGCGGCGGCCTCGTCGAGGTGGTGGGGCGGATCCTGGCCGGGGAATCGCGGCCGGACGCAGGCGCGGTGGCTGACGGGCATGGACCTTGGCGAGTTGGACGAGTTCGCGCTCGCGTCGTTACGGCGCGAGGCGGCCGCAGGGGTCCTGCCGATGGACACCACGCTCACCGCCCGTCATCGGGGAAAGGAGGAGAGCCATGGTGGTCAGGGCTGCGCGGTGACCGAACAGGCGCTCCCGAAACGGTCCTGACTACGGTCCGGCCGTGCCGACGGCGTTTCCAGAGGGGTGGGCGACCTCCCAGGCCGCCTCGATCATCCGGAAGATCTCGTCCACCGCGGTATCCGGATCGGCCGCCTCGCGGGCCAGTGAATAAGCGTCGATCACGAACCTCGCGATCGTCCGGCAGGCCGTCGTGGTCTGTGGCAGATCGGGATCGGCGGCGATGGCCGTTGCCAGCGACTCCGCGTGGCGCAGCCTCATCGACTCCTCGTACTCCCGCAGAGCGGGTGACGCGTCGATCATGCGCCAGATCGGGGCGGCGCTGTCCGCCGTGCAATGTCGCACCAGGGCCTGGATCTCGCGGCGCAGTGCGGGGATGAGCGGCTCGTGTGGCGCCCGGCCGGTGACCGCCTGTGTGAGGCGCTGCTCGAAGTCCTCGTCCTGCTCGAACACCAGGGCCTCTTTCGAGGCGAAGTGGGAGAAGAGCGTGGTGACGGCCACGTCGGCCTCGGCGGCCACGTCACGGATGCCCACTGCGTCATACCCGCGTTCCAGGAAGAGTCGCAGGGCGCTGTCAGCGATCTTCTGGCGGGTCGCGGCCTTCTTGCGTTCACGGCGTCCGGTCGGCACGGTCATACCTTAACACTATCAGGACCGAAAATGAATCGGTTACTAAAGACTAACCGTTAGTGTTACGGTCGGCCGCATGAAGAAAGTGAGCTTCGCCGAGTTCGGCGGTCCGGACGTTCTGCAACTCGTGGACGCCGAGGAGCCCCACGCGGGCCCCGGTCAGGTACGCATCGCCGTGCGGGCGGCGGGCGTGAACCCCGTCGACTGGAGGGTTCGTGAAGGCCAGGTCCTGGGGGCCCATCCGATCGAGTTGCCCTCCGGAGTCGGGCTGGACGCCTCCGGGGTGGTGGACGAGATCGGTGAGGGTGTCGAAGGGGTCGAGGTCGGCGACCGTGTGTTCGGTGAAGGCTCAAGCACCTATGCCGAGTTCGCCGTGCTGTCGGCCTGGGTCCGTATGCCCGAGGGGCTGACGTTCGAAGAGGCGGCCGGATACCCCTCTGTGGTGGAGACCGCATTGCGCATCATCCGGGAGGTCGGTGTGCGGTCCGGGCAGACGCTGCTGGTCAGCGGCGCGTCCGGGGGAGTCGGATCGGCGGTGCTGCAGATCGCCCGCGACCGCGGCATCACGGTGATCGGCACGGCTGGGGCCGCGAACCAGGACTATCTGCGTAGTCTGGGCGCGCTCGCCACGACGTACGGCGAGGGCTGGGTCGAGCGGGTGCGGCGGCTCGGCCATGTCGACGCGGCTCTCGACCTGGCCGGCTCGGGCGTGATCCGCGAGCTCGTCGAGCTGACCGGGGATCCGCAGAAGGTGATCTCGATCGCCGATCTCGGTGCGCCGGAGTTCGGTGTCCGATTCTCCGGCGTGGCCGGGAGCGTGCCGGATGCGCTCACCGAGGCCGTCGGCCTCATCTCGCGGGGGAAGCTCCACATCCCGGTGGAGAAGTCGTACACGCTCGCCGAGGCCGCGGCGGCGCACGTCGACAGCCGTGCTGGTCACACGCGCGGGCGCCGGGTCCTGGTCGTCTGAGAGCCGGCTGCGCGCCGTCCTCGAGCTGATCGTCGGGGGTGTGGGTGTCCGCGCCGACGTGAGCGAGTGGCGGGCCCGCCATCGGAGTGTCGGTGGCGGGTCTCCCGCCAAATCCGTACGCGACCTGTCGCGACGGGTCAGGTGCCTCCGCCGGCGATGTGGGTGCCACCGGCCGACCGCGTCCTGCCCCGTCACGGCGGAGCGCGTGATCAGTAGTGGTACCGGGCCTGGACGATGATCAACTCGTCGTCGGTCGGCTTGTACACGAGCCGGTGCGTGTCGTCGATCCGCCGGGACCAATAACCCGAGAGGTCGCCCTTCAGCGGCTCCGGTTTGCCGATGCCCTTGAAGGGGTCGCGCATCGTGTCGCGGATCAGCTTGTTGATGCGCTTCGCCGTCTTGCGGTCGTTCTCCGCCCAGTAGGTGTAATCCTCCCAGGCGTGTGACGTGAACGAGATCTTCACGCCCGTTCCGCGTCGGGGTCGATCAGCTCACGCTGCTGAGCCTGGCCGGCCTCGGCCTCGGCGATGGAGTCGAGCAGGCGGCGGGCGTTCTTGGGGGAGCGCAGGAGGTGCACCGTCTCTGTCCACGAGGTGAAGTCCTCTTCGGACATCAGGATGGCGTTCCCCTTGCGGGAGGTGATGTGGACCGGGGCGTGGTCCTCGTTGACCTGCTCGATCAGCGGGAACAGGTTCTGGCGCGCCTCGCTGGCGGTGATGGGCATGGCTGCCTCCTCTCTCGACTTGTACAAGATATCGTACGGGTTTGCCGACGTCTACTGATCATCACCAGTCAGCCGTCCGCCCGAGGTCTGAGGTGCGGTGCTGCTTGGTCACCGGTCTCGCCCATGCGCCTCCCGCGTAGGCGTGACGCCAATGCCTCGCCGCTTCGGATGGAGCCGGAACGAGGAGCGCGTAGGGGACGCGCGCGGCCCCGGGCGCTGCGGGCGGCAGGTCGATATCGGCCAGGTATGGCCGATATCGACCTGCTGGCTGGCCTGATGTGCCCTGGATACTCGTGCCGTTGCCGCCGCGCGCTGTCGGCGCGGCGCCTCGGCTTGGAGGGGCTCATTCCGCCTTCCACCGTCTGACGCACCTCGCGTTTCCTCTGTTCTTCTCTGTTCCATCGCGCCAATCGGCAATGCAGTGATGGTCATTCACGCTCGTGGAACGGTTCGGCACCTTTTCCGGATCAAGCGAAGACACCCTGGGAGACACACGTGAGAAAGCTGAAGCTGGGCAGGAGATCGGCCCGATCAGCCTCCGCGCTGGCCGTCGGCATACTGATGGTGACCGGCCTGTCGGCCACGTCGGCCAGCGCCTCGTCATCCTCGGCCAGTGCCGCGCCCGAGCTGGGCGTTCGTTTCTACCCCGACGGGAACGGCCAGTGCGACGGGCCGACGAATCCGCCGGAGCGGTGGTTCAGCGCGGCCGACTGGAGTACCCCCATCCGCCTGGACACCGACGACCGCGCGGGCGGCTGTCAGCTGGCCTTCGGCCTCTACGACCCGTCGAACTCTCTCGCGGGCCTGACCGCCACCTATACGTGGGAGGCAGAGCCCGGCAGCGACGACACCCAGTGCCAGAACGGGGGCCCGAAAACGATCCCGATCGACTCCTCCCTCAGGACGTTCGCCGACCCCATCCGGGTGGACACCGACGGCCGAGCGGGCTGGTGCAACCTCACCTTCGCCCTGTCCGGTCGCTCGGACATCATCCTTGAGGTGCAGTGGTACGGCGACGACGGCGGCGATGCCAAGGGGCAGTGCAAGAACACCCGCCCGAAGAACACCTCGCAAATCGCCAGAGAGGGGCATCCCGTGACGGTGGGCGACGACACCGACGGCCGCGCCGGCGGCTGCTACCTGTCGCTCCGCCTGAACCGCACGTTCTAGCTGTGCTGTCCCGGCACGTTGGTGACGGGCGACGCGCCGTGAAAGGTGTTTGAACGAGGCGAGGGCCTCCGGTTTCGGTGTGGATTGCGACATCTACCACCGGCACACAGGAGGCCCTCGTTGATCCACCGTAACGCCCCGCTGACCCCGACCGGCAGGCTGCGTCTGGCCCGGTGTGTCGTTGACGACGGCTGGCCGCTGCGCCGGGCCGCCGAACGGTTCCAGGTCAGCCACACCACCGCCGCCCGCTGGGCCGGACGCTACCGCCGGCACGGGGCAGCAGGCATGACCGACCGCTCCAGCCGCCCCCACCACTCACCACACCGGACACCGGCCTCCGTGGAGGAGCGGGTGCTGCGGATGCGCCGCGAACACCGCATCGGCCCGCTGCGACTGGCGGCCCGCTTCGGCATCGCCGCCTCCACCGCTCACCGGATCCTCCAGCGCCACCACACGCCGCCGCTGGCCTCCTGCGACCGGGCCACCGGTGAACCCGTCCGCCGCTACGAACGCGCCCGACCCGGCGAACTGGTCCACATCGACGTCAAGAAACTCGGCCGCATCCCGGACGGCGGCGGCCACGAAGCCCTGGGCCGGGCAGCCGTCCCAGCGGTTCGGTGATGCCCTCCAGAGGGCGTGAGACGGCTTTGGTGCGCCAGCTCGCCGGTGGGCCGCAGGGTGCGCCCGTCGGCACCCCGCAGCACCAGGCTGCCGTCCGGCTCACCAGCGAGGTCAGCCGTGCCTGGAGTCCGGCCGGCCGCTCCAGCCGTGGGCCGACCTGACATAGTCCCCCGCCGCTTGTGGCAGCCCCCGTGCGGGGTGCGCACACTCACCGCCGGGCCCACTCCGGACATCGCATGATGTGAAAGGAAACCCGTGACACAGGCACAGAACACGACGCACGGTCGTGTCCGAACCACGTCCAGCACGGTCATCGCGTGGTTGGCGTTCGCGACCATGTTCGTCATCGGAACCGACACGTTCCTGGTCGCCCCGATGCTTCCCACGCTGGCCGACACGTTCGACGTCTCCACTGGTACGTCCGGATGGATGGTCAGCGCCTATGCCCTCGGGTTCGCGCTGTTCGCCCTGGTGGCCCCCGAGGCGATCATGAAGACGATGGGCATCGCCGGGGCGGGCATGTCCATCTCGCAGGTCGTCGGCGTCCCGGTCGGCGGTTGGCTTGCGGCATCCTCCTGGCACGTGCCGTTCTTCGTGATCGCCGCACTCTCGGGTGTCGCCTGGCTGCTGCTGTGGAAGGTGTTCCCCTCCGTTCCGCCGGCCCGGGCACAGGGCGCGGCCACCGGCATCGTCGGGACGTACGCCGAGCTGTTCAAGTCGAAGACCTTCACGTGGTACCTGCTGGCCTACCTCGTCTACCAGACCGGTGTGTTCGAGACCATCTCGTTCATCGGCTCCTGGCTGCACAAGGACTTCGACCTGGGCGTCAGCGCCGTCGGCGCCGCGATGACGGCGCTGGGCGTCGGCATGGCCATCACGTCCATCCTCGGCAACCGCCTCATCCGGAGGATCGGCGAACAGCGCACGCTGGCCGTGGTGTTCACGGGGCTGATCGTCATCTACAGCGCGGTGCCGTTCGCCGCCGACCTGGGTCTGGCGATCGCCGGCCTCGCGGCCGGATCTGCCGTCCTCGGCCTCGGCTACCCGATCTTCATGGCGATGCTGCTGGCGCGGACGACGGCCGCCCGTGGCACGGTGTCGTCGCTGTCGACGACCGCGCTGTACGCGGGTACGACGATCGGCGGTCTGGTCGGTGGTGTGCTGCTCACCGAGTTCGACGGCTTCAAGGGCGTTGCCGGGTTCACCGTGCTGGCGCTGGCCGCCTCAGCGGTGATCTTCGGGGCGGCCGGTGCCTTCCGGGCGCCGGAGCCGGCTGGGGCCCCGGAGGGCGCGCCGGCCGAGGCCGAGCCGACGGCGGCGTGACCCGACCCTCGGACCAACGGGCGGTGCCGCGGCCTGGCCGGGCGTGCCCCCGGTCGACGTCTGGAAGGCCGGACGGCCGCGCAGGGAACAGCCGTCCCGGCGGCACGGTTGCATCGACCGGGGACCGGCGCCGCACGGCGGGGAGCACGGAGACCACACGGTCGTCCGTCCCACCGGGCTCCCGGCCCCGGGACCGCGGCACGCCCGCCGCGCGCTTCGGATCGAGACGTGTTTTCGCAGGAGGACTTTTTCATGACTGACCGGCCCTTGACGCTCATGGCAGTACACGCCCACCCCGACGACGAGGCCACCGGAACCGGAGGGGTCCTCGCGCGGTACGCGGCGGAGGGCATCCGGACGGTTCTCGTGACGTGTACCGACGGCGGTTGCGGGGACGGTCCGGGGGGTGTCAAGCCGGGCGACCCCGGGCACGATCCGGCGGCCGTCGCCTTGATGCGCCGTGAAGAACTCAGGGCGAGCTGTGACGTCCTGAAGGTCAGCGATCTGGAGATGCTGGACTACGCCGACTCCGGGATGATTGGCTGGCCGAGCAACGACGCCCCCGGATCCTTCTGGCAGACCCCCGTGGAGGAAGGCGCCGCCCGGCTCGCGGACCTCATGCGGCACTACCGGCCCGATGTGGTCGTCACCTACGACGAGAACGGCTTCTACGGCCACCCCGACCACATCCAGGCCCACCGCATCACGATGGCGGCGCTGGAGATGACCACGCTGACACCGAAGGTGTACTGGACGACGATGCCCCGTTCGGGGATGCAGCGGTTCGGGGAGATCATGCGCGAGTTCGGGGAGGACATGCCGGAGCCGGACCCCGCCGAGGCCGCCGCGCTGGCCGAGATCGGCCTCCCCGACGATGAGATCACCACGTGGGTGGACACCACCGCGTTCAGCGGCCAGAAGTTCGACGCGCTGGCCGCGCACGCCAGTCAGGGCGAGAACATCTTCTTCCTCAAGATGGGCAAGGAGAGGTTCGGCGAGCTGATGGGCATGGAGACCTACGTACGGGTCAAGGACGCCACCGGCGCCGCCGTACCCGAGAACGATCTCTTCGCCGGACTGCGCTGATCCGCCCCGCCTGCCGGGCCCCGGGAAAGCTCATCGGCCGCACGGCGCGACCGTAGGCACAGGTCTGCGGACGACGAGACGGCGGCGAAACGCGTCCCGTGGGACGCGCACCCTGACATGGTGCGCGTCCCGGGGATCGCCAGGAGAGCGAGGGGCGCCGCGAATCCGGTGTTCTCGGCAGCCGCGCGCACAGCCGCGACGAGTTCGGCGGCGGAGGCGCGGGTGATCGCATGCGCGGGCAGGAAATGCGCCGGCATGACGTTCTGCATCAGGTGCGCACGACGGTGCCGGTCCGTGCGGCGAGGGCGCGGACGACTCGGGCGCCCATGGTCCCGGTGCCACCGACGACGAGTGCCGTTGCCGACGTCACCGCGTCACCTCCAGCACGAGCTTGCCGCGGGTGCGGTTGGTCTCGCCCAGCCGG
This sequence comes from Streptomyces sp. NPDC019937, assembly GCF_040631655.1. Lineage (NCBI taxonomy): Bacteria > Bacillati > Actinomycetota > Actinomycetes > Kitasatosporales > Streptomycetaceae > Streptomyces > Streptomyces sp. NPDC019937. The sequence continues at coordinate 61,057 of NZ_JBEYAL010000041.1, read as the reverse complement.
TGCGCCTCGGCGGCCTGCTCCAGGGCGAAGGTGCGTTCGACCTCGACGCGGACCGCGCCGGAGTCGACCAGGCCGGCGACGGCCGTCAGAGCGGCGGCGTCCGGCTCGACCAGCAGCGGGCTGGTGCGCACCCCCGCCTGCCCGGCCGCGGTGGCCAGGGCGTCCCGGACACCGCCCGGAATGGAGATGACCAGGCCGCCTCGCCGGGTGACCGACACCGAGCGCACATCGGTGTCATCCGCGGACCCGACCAGGTCGATGACGACATCGACCTTGCCCGTGGCCTCCTCGAACCGCTGCCGCGTGTAGTCGATCGTCTCGTCCGCGCCCAGTTCCTCGAGCCAGGTGTGCCGGGGCTCGCGGGCGGTCGCGATCACCTCGGCGCCGAGGTGCTTGGCGAGCTGCACCGCCAAGTGCCCCACGCCACCGGCCGCGGCGTGCACCAGCACCCGCTGCCCGGCGGTGACGCGCGCCGTGTCGACCAGGGCCTGCCAGGCGGTGAGCGCCGCGAGCGGCAGAGCCGCGGCCTCGACGTGCGAGAGCGAGGCCGGCTTGCGGACGAACTGGCGGGACGGTGCCGTGACGAACTCGGCGTACCCGCCGGCCGGGCGCGGGAACCACGGCATGGCGTACACCTCATCGCCGGGTGCGAGCGTGGTGACACCGAAGCCGACCTCCTCGACGACGCCGGAGACGTCCCAGCCGAGGATCAGCGGCAGCGTCTGCAGCCCGGCCATGCCGTGACCCGCGCGGGTCTTCCAGTCCACCGGGTTGATTCCGGCGGCGTGCACGCGCACCAGCACCTCCGTCGGCAGCGGCTCGGGGCGCGCGACCCGGCCGGCGGTCAGCACGTGCGGCCCGCCGAACTCCTCGATGGTGACGGCGCGCATCGTCTGCTCGCTCATACTTTCCTCGCTCATATCCGCTTCGCATGTCCTTCGCTCCTGGCCAGGCCGGCCCGGGCACGTGCTTCAGCCTCGCCGACGCTCACCGACACCGTGAGTGGCCGAACGGCCACCTGTCGTACCATTCCGGCCATGCCGCATCGTGTTGCCGTTCTCGCCCTCGACGGGGTCATGCCGATGGACCTGGGTATCGCGGCCCGGGTGCTCAACGAGGCCCTCGACCCCGCCGGGGCGCGGCTCTATTCCGTGACGACCTGCTCGCTCGGCGGCCGGCCGGTCCGCACGAACGAGGGCTTCCGGATCGTCGTCGACGAGGACGAGTCACTGCTGGAGGACGCGGACACCGTGGTGATCGCCACCCAGGAGCCCGGCGAACATCTGCTCGCCACCGGCGAGTTGCCCGCCCGGGTCGCCACGGCCTTCGCCCGGATCGGGCCCGAGACCCGCATCGTCAGCCTGTGCACCTCGTCGTTCCTGCTCGCGGCGGCCGGTCTGCTGGACGGACTGCGGGCCACCACCCATTGGGCGCTGTGCGGCCAGTTCGCCCGGCGGTTCCCCGACGTCGAGGTCGATCCGGACGTGCTGTTCGTCGACAACGGCCGCATCCTGACCGCTGCCGGTGGGGCGGCCGGCATCGACCTGTTCATCCACCTGGTCCGCAGGGACCACGGCGCGACCGTGGCCACCTCCGCGGCGCGGCGATGCGTGGTGGCTCCCTGGCGCGAGGGCGGCCAGGCACAGTTCATCGAGCACCCGGTGCCGAAGGAGGCCGACCGTTCCACCTCGGCCACCCGTCAGTGGGCACTGAACCGGCTGGCCGAACCGGTCACGTTGCAGGACATGGCCCGCCACGCCCACATGAGCGAGCGCACGTTCACCCGGCGGTTCCGCGCCGAGGTGGGCACGAGCCCCCTCCAATGGCTGGTGCAGAGCCGGCTGGCCCAGGCGCGCCGCCTGCTGGAGTCCAGCGACCTGACCGTCGCGCGCATCGCCACAGCGTGCGGCTTCGGGGACCCCGTCGCGCTGCGCAAGCACTTCCACACCCACCTCGGCCTGTCCCCGCTGGCCTACCGCCGCGCCCACCGCGCACCCGAGGTGCCGTGAGCCTAAAACCCGTTGGCGGGCCACGGCGGCCGCTGCTACTTTTCTGGAGGCCGTGACGGAGAACGAGGAGGTGGTACCCGTGAACGCAGTATCGACATGGGTGCTCCCCTCCGGGGTCGCGGTCGGACGATAGGTCGTCCGGGAGCGCCGTTCAAGCGCACTCCCGAAAGGCACGACCATGCGATTCACTTCCGAACAACGCCTCGACGACGGCGTCCTCGAACGCGAATTCACCCTCGGCGAGATCCCCGGCACCCTGTGGACGCCTGGATCCGCACCGGCTCCACTGATCCTGATGGCCCACAACAACGGCCTGCCCAAGGCGGAACCCCGGCTGGTGGCCCGGGCCCGGTACACCGCGGCGTGCGGCTACGCGGTGGCCACCATCGACGCCGCCGGGTGCGGTGACCGGCCCCGTTCCGCCGCCGACCAGCAGGCCCGCGCCGACCTCCGACGGGCGATGCAGGCCGGGGAGCCGGTCGACGACATCTTCGAGTCCTTCATCGCCCCGCTGGTCGGAAAGGCGGTCCCGGAGTGGCGGACCACCCTGGACGCCCTCCTTGCGCTGCCCGAGATCGATGGCCCGGTCGGGTACTCGGGGTGGACGGCCCTCGGCATTCGGCTGGCGGCCGTCGAGCCGCGCATCGCGGCCGCCGGTTTCTTCGCCGGGGGATACGTGCCCCGCGCCCAGCGCGAGGAGGCCCGGCAGGTCACCATTCCGCTGCTGTTCCTGCTGCAGTGGGACGACGAAGGGAACCCCCGGCAACGGGCCCTGGACGTGTTCGACGCCTTCGGCAGTAAGGAGAAGACGCTGCACGCCAATCTGGGCGGGCACCTCGGCACCCCATGGTTCGAGCTGGAGGACGGGGACCGGTTCTTCGGCCGGCACCTGAAGTGAGGCCGGGCCGTCAGGCCGGCGGCACACGGTGAGCGGTACGCACAACCGCCCCGACCGCGCCGGTACCGGCGCGGTCGGGGCGGCGCGTCCGGGCGCGGCAACGCCCCATGATGTGACCCGAATCGGGGGCTGAGAGGGGGCGGATTGCCTACTCTGAGGATCCTTTGTTCACACGCCACCCCCCAAGGAGCGCGCACGTGACCCAGCCCCGCATACCCACCACCGTCCTCGGCCGCGGAGCCGTCGCCGCCACCGTCCCCGTCGTCGTGGCGGCCCTGCTCGCGGCGGCCGGGCCCGTCACCGCTGCCGGACGGGCGGGCGCCCCCGGCGTCGGCGACCCCTACTTCCCGCGCGCGGGCAACGGCGGCTACCACGTCGCCCACTACGGACTGACGCTCGGTTACGACCCGACGAGCCGTCACCTCACCGGCAAGGCGGTCCTCACCGCCCGCGCCACCCAGCGCCTGGACCGCTTCGATCTCGACTTCAAGGGCCTGAAGATCACCGGTCTGACCGTCGACCGGGCCAGGGCGGCGTACCAGCGCAGCGGACAGGAACTCGTCGTCACGCCCCGGCGCGCCCTGCACAAGGGGCAGAGGTTCCGCGTCACGGTCACCTACCGGGGCAGGCCCGCCCCGGTCACCGACCCCGACGGTTCCCCCGACGGCTGGATCCCCACCGACGACGGCGCGTTCGTCGCCGGTGAACCCCAGGGCGCCATGACCTGGTTCCCCGCCAACAACCACCCGCTGGACAAGTCGTCGTACGACATCGCGATCACCGTCCCCGAGAACCGCAGCGCCGTCTCCAACGGCGTCCTGCTCGGCCGGAGCACCCGCAAGGGGAAAACCACCTTCCGCTGGCGGCAGACCGAACCCATGGCCGCCTACCTCGCCACCGCGACCGTCGGGAAGTTCAAGGTCAAGCAGTACACGACCCGTAGCGGCATCAAGGTCTACGACGCCGTCGACCCGCGCGAGGCCACCGCCGCCGCCGCACCCGTGCTGAAGAAGCTGCCGTCCGTGCTGGAGTGGGAGAGCAAGCTCTTCGGGCCCTACCCGTACCGCGCCGCCGGCTCCATCGTCGACCACGCGCCCAGCGTCGGCTACGCACTGGAGACCCAGACCCGGCCCATCTACGGCAGCGCCCCCGACCTGGGCACCCTCGTCCACGAGAACGCCCACCAGTGGTTCGGCGACTCCGTCTCCCTCACCTCCTGGAAGGACATCTGGCTCAACGAGGGCTTCGCCAGCTACGCCGAGTGGCTCTACGAGGAGCAGCACGGCGGCGCCGGCGCCCAGGAGACCTTCGACGACCTGTACGCCACTCCCGCAGGCGATCCCCTGTGGGCGTTCCCGCCGGGCAACCCCGGCAGCGGCGCCAAGATCTTCGGCCGCCCCGTCTACGGCCGTGGCGCCATGGCACTGCACGCCCTGCGCACCGCCGTCGGCGACCGGGTCTTCTTCCGCGTCCTGCGCGCCTGGGCCGTACAGCACCGCCACGGACACGGCACCACCGCAAAGTTCCAGTGCCTCGCGGAGCGGCAGTCCGGGAAGAACCTCGGCCCGCTGTTCAACAAGTGGCTGTACGCCCAGGGGAAGCCCCGCACCCCCTGACGCGAAACAGGGAGTCAGTCCTCCAGGCCCCGGGCCAGGTCGGCCAGGTCGAAGGTGTCGCTCGCGGGCGGGGCCTGCACGGTGACCGGCTTGTTGATGTCCATGAAGGTGATCGTGACGTCGAGCGGGCCGCTGTCGCCCTTGCCGCGTGTGCGGAACCGCTTCGTGTGGCTGTCCTGGTCGATCCACAGGTCCATGGCCAGGCGGTCGACGCCCAGCTCCTCGTACTGCCGCAGGCTCTTCTCACGGCGCTTGCGGGTCGCGGCGTCCTCGTCCTTCAGGCTCGCGCGCATCTGGGCGAGGGTGACCGTGCCGCGGTAGTGGGTGGTCCGGTCACCGTCGATGGTCTCGGTGCCGACCCGTCGCACGTTGTCGGCGCCGGAGAGGAAGGTGGACTCCTCGGCCGGGTTCTTGTCGGCCCGGTCGGTGAGGGCGCCCTGTCCCGCCGCGCCGGAGCCGCCCTTGCCCAGGGCCGAGGCGTCGGTGGCGAGCCAGCTCTTGCCGTCGAGTCGGGAGGAGGACCCCTCGGCGAACCCGCTCTTGACGGCATCGCCCCCGAGGTACAGCTTGCCTCCGGTGAGCCGGAACTCCACCGACATGTCCGCGCCTTGGTCGAGCGAACGCGTCTTCAGCCGCATCGCGGGCGGGTTGAAGGCCATCGCTCCTTCACCCTCGAAGCGGCCGTCCTCGGGAGTCCTGCCGGACATCCGGTAGCTCATCGACGTGAACTTCTCGGTCTTTTCCGCCGCCGCCCGCACGGCCGCCGCGGGCGCCATATGCGGCTCCTTCGCACTGGCCTTCTCCGCATCGGCCTTCTCCGCGCCACAGCCCGCCGCACCGGCGCACAGCAACGCGGCGGCGAACACCGCGCCCGCCGCTCTGGCGTGTCTGCCCGGTCCGGTGCGCACGATCATGCCCATATCCCCCACCCCTTGATGAACTTGCGTTCGTTTCTGATCGATGTCGGACATTAGCGCACGGGCGCGAGGCGCGGTCCGGATTTCTCCGGTGCCCCACCGCACCGAGGCGCGCAGACGCGCAGATGCGCGTTCAGGGGCGGCGCAGCTCGTGGGCGGTCGGGGGCCGGCCGCTGGGTGTCGGTGATCCGCTGGGCCACCGCGATGGCGCCGGTCGCCTGAGCGGCACGCCTTCGGCGGGGCGGCGTACAGGTTGAGGGCGCCGGTGGTGTGGGTGCGGGCGGCTATCGGCAGGGAGAGGGAGGAACGCATCCCGCAGGCGACGGCGTAGGCAGGGTATTCGCCCCACCTGGTCTCCGCGAGCATGTCGTTGATTTCCAGTGAGTCGGTCTCCAGCAGCCACTGCCTGACGCCGTTGTTGGTCGACGCGGCGTGGCCTCTGCGCCCCCACGAGTACCACTTTGTGCTCCGTGGAATCCGTGGACGATCACAGCCGCACAGCTGTGGGGCCGGCGATGAACCGTAGGGCAGTGATCGATTCGACGGTGCGGTCATGCCGGGAGCGCCGGGTGCGGCGTCATGGCGCCGTACGAAGCTGCGCGGCCTCGTGGCGCAGCGCCCCCACGGTGGCCGTCACCTCGGGAGAGCGGTCTCGGATCGTGACGGCGACGATCGCCCGGCCGAGCCAGGCGGGGTCGTCGACGCGGACGGTGTGGACGCCGGTGGGGACCGAGGCGGCGGCCACTTCGGGGAGTACGGCGATGCCGAGACCTGTGGCGACCAGGCCGAGGCGAGTGGGCCATTCGCGGGCGGCATAGGCGATGCGTGGGTGGTCGAGGGTTGGCCAGGCGCCGAACTGGGGGTCGTCGCGGAGGCCCTTGCCGACGATCCAGGGTTCGTCCCTCAGCTCGGCCACCGGGATGGTTCCACGGCCGGCGAACCGGTGGTGCGCGGGGACGGCGAGCAGGAGGCTGCCGTCGAAGAGCAGTTCGCGGCGCAGCCCTTCGAAATCGTAGGCGGGCAGGTCCGGTCCCACGCCGATCACCGCGACGTCGATGCGATGGGCACGGAGTTGGCGGAGCTGCGTGGGCGAGGACGCCTCGACGAACTCGACGATCAGACCCGGGTGGTCGTTTCGGAGGCGGGCCAGTGTGCGGGGGACGAGCACGGCGGCGGCCGAGGAGAAGGCCGCGATGGCGACTCGTCCGGTGACGTGGTCCTTCAGCCCGGCGAGGTCCGTGCTGACGGCGTCGATCTCGTTGAGGACCGTCGCGGCTCGGCGGGCGAGCATCATGCCCGCGGGGGAGGGGGTCACCCCGCGGGCGCCCCGGACGAACAGCGGTGCGCCCGCGGCGGCTTCCATGGCCGCCACCTGATGGGACACCGCTGACTGGGTGTACCCGAGCGCGTCGGCCGCGGCGGTGAACGATCCTGTGTCGACCACGGCCTGGACGACGCGGAGACCAGTGAGGGACAGCTCGGCCATGCGGCCATTCTGACGTATTCCGAGGCCGCATGTCTGCCATGTCAGACCTTCGCTGGTGGAATACCTTGACCGGCAGCACGATGGAGTGGCTACGCAGGCGATCCATCCACAGGGAGTACCGATCATGGCGAAGACGTGGTTCATCACGGGCAGCTCGAGGGGGTTCGGCCGAGAGTGGGCGGACGCCGCGCTCGAACGCGGAGATCGCGTCGCGGCGACTGCTCGGGATGTCAGCCGGCTGACCCCTCTGGTCGAGCGGTACGGGGACGCGGTGCTGCCGGTGCGGCTCGACGTCACCGACCGTGCCGCGGTGCATGAGGCGGTGCGGCGTGCCCACTCGCATTTCGGTTCGCTGGACATCGCGGTCAACAACGCCGGCTACGGGCATTTCGGTATGGTCGAGGAGGTGAACGAGGACGAACTCCGGGCCCAGATGGAGACCAACTTCTTCGGCGCGGTGTGGGTCACGCAGGCGGTGTTGCCCCTCATGCGGGCGCAGCGATCGGGCAGGATCCTGCAAGTGACCAGCGAGGGCGGCGTACGGGCGTTCCCCGGCATCGGCGCGTACCACGCCTCGAAATGGGCTCTCGAGGGATTGTCGGAGTCGCTGGCGCAGGAAGTGGCGGCCTTCGGCGTTCACATCACGAACGTCGAGCCCGGCCCCTATGCCACCGACTGGCTGGCCCGCGGGGCACAGCACAGTGAGCGGCACCCGGACTACACCGAAGTCCACACGGTCACCGCGCAGGAATTCGAGGTCGGCGACCCGCGCGCGACCCGCGAGGCGATTCTTCGGATCGTCGACGCGGAGCGGCCCCCACTGAGGATCCTCCTCGGCAAGTCCTTCCCCGATGTCGCCGGTCTCTACGAGGAGCGTCTGAGCACCTGGCGCGAGTGGCAGCCGGTCTCCCTGGCCGCGTTCGGCTGAGGGGGGGGGCGTCCTGCCGCGCGGTGAGGGCGACGCGATCGGGATCCGTTCCGACGTGTTCGTCCAGGCAGGACGACACACACCCCGTGAACCCGGCCGTGGCCTGCAACTCCCAGTGCTCGCGGGCGGCGACGAGCCATTCGGCGGGAGCGGCGACCGCCTTGGCCTCCTGTGCGAGAAAGTACAGCCACACCTCGGCCTGGGCGTCACGGACCCATTCGAGCTGCCCATGGCCGGAGTAGAGCACGCGGGCGCCGGACGCCTCCACGGAATTGCGGTCAGACCGGGCGCCGCTGCCCGTGGGCCCGACTTCGCCGGTGCCCCCGCCGGACGTAGCTGCTGGGGACGGTGACGGTGCGCGGCGGGCGGTCGGGGGTGGCGGTCCTGTCGGTGGCCAGGCGCGCCGCCTGGCGGCCGACTTCCTGCGGGTCGCGGACGACGGCCGAGACGCCGAGCCCCTTGGAGACGTCGGTCTCGTCGAGTCCGATGAAGGCGAACGCGTGCCGCCCGGCGAGCCGTTCGATGAGGACCCCCGTGCTGATGCCGAGGTTGAGCGCGAGGACGGCCGTGGGGGGGGGCGACGGCAGCTCCAGCAGGTGCGCGACCGCGTCGCGGGCCTGCTGAGGGGGCGCCAGGTCGCCGACCACCAGCCCTGGTTCCTCCCCGACCCCGGCCTGCGCGAGGGCGCTGCGGTAGCCGCTGAGCCGCTGCGTGGCGCGGAAGGAGTCCAGGCGCCCGGTGAGTGCGGCGATGCGGTGGTGGCCGAGGCCGATGAGGTGCTGGGTGGCCTGCTGGACGGCGTGGTCGTCGTCGGTTTTGACGACGTCGGCGGTCAGGCCGGCGGCGGGCCGGCCGACCAGGACGATGGCGGTGCCGTGGGTGTGCTCGGCGGCGAGGAAGTCGCGGTGGTCGCCGTCGGGCATCATCAGCAGGGCGCTGACGCGGCGGGCGCTGTTGCTCACCTACAAGACGTACTTCCTGATGGACCACCTCGGGTACACCACGGACCGGGCCGCCTCGATCCTGAGCCGGGCCATGCTCGTCCTCGCCGTGGGGGTCGTCCTCGGCAGCAACGTCAGCGGCTGGCTGTCCGACCGGCTCCAGCGCCGCAAGGTCTTCATCGTGGCGGCGTCCCTGCTGTTCGGCGCCGGTATGGGCGTCATCGCGCTCTCCTCCACGCTGACCGGCTTCATCGTGGGCATCGCCGTCGACAGTCTGGGACAGGGCGTCTACGTGGGCGTCGACCACGCGCTGGTCGTCTCCGTCCTGCCCGACAGCGAGACCGAAGCCGCCAAGGGCATGGGGCTGTTCAACGTCGCCAACGCCCTTCCGCAGGGCGTGGCGCCCGCCATCGCGCCCCTGTTCCTGGCCATCGGAGGCGGTTCGAACTACGCGGTCCTCTCCCTCGGCGCCGCGGGATTCGCCCTGCTGGGCGCCTTCGCCGTCCTGTTCATCAAGGGGACCAGGTGACGTCGTCCCCGCTCACGCGGGGCGCGTCCCCTGCCCGAGGCCGTACGGCGTTTCTGTACTACGCGGCGCCGGCCCTGGCCTGAGCGGTGGCGACGTAGCGGATGGTGAACACCATCGGGATCACGAACCCGGCGACCTGGATGAGGGTGGCCGGAGTGGAGTGGCCGTTGCCGGTGTGCGCGACGACGGCGAGCACGACGGCGGTCACGGCGAAGGCGGCGGTCCACACGGCGGTGATGACGGTGTTGACCCGGAGGAAGGGCTTGAGGTTCCAGATCTCACGGGGCGTGGTGCGCTTGGCGATGCCCAGGGTGAACGGCTTGCCGACGGCCAGCGAGATCCCGGCGACGACCGCCAGCGTGCCGGACGACGCGGCCGCCGAATAGTCGTGCACGGCGGAGTGCGGGTCGACGAAGGCGATCACGGCCAGGACCGCGAAGAAGGCCGCCGAACTCACCTCGATGATCAGGCTGTCCAATCCGGCGCCGGCCCGGCGCTGCTGAACGGTCACCGCCACCGCGATCACCAGCGCGGCGAGTGCCGCCCACTTCCACTGGCCGGACGGGAGCACGGCGAAGACGATCCATGGGAGGAAGGTGCGCAGATACGACATCGGTGATTCCCCGTTCGGTCCGGTTATCTCCTCTTCCGACATGGGGAAGTTAGACCTTCCTAAAGTGACATGTCAATAGTGGAAGGTAGGGTGAGGGCATGAGCCTTCGACATGCCTTGCTGGGGCTTCTCTCCGACCGGCCCGCCAGTGGCTATGACCTGCTGAAAACGTTCGACACTTCGCTGGCCACCGTCTGGCCGGCGACCCAGAGCCAGATCTACACCGAGCTGACCAAGCTCGCGCGCGGCGGTCTGATCACCGTGGCCGCCGAGGGGCCGAGAGGCCGCAAGGAGTACGCCCTCACCGAGGAGGGGATGGCCGAACTCCGGCATTGGCTGACCGAGACCACGCCACAGCGCAACACCCGCAGCGAGATCCTGCTGCGCGTGTTCTTCCTCGGCGTCCTGACTCCCGCCCAGGCGCAGACCTACCTCGCCGAACTGGCCGACATGTCGGCCCAGGGGGAGGAGAGCCTGCGCCGCCTGGCCGAATCCATCGACTGGGACGACGACAACCTCTCGTCCCACGGCCGGATCGTTCTGGAATACGGCCTGCGGTTCAACGCCATGCGCCGCGAATGGGCCGAGTGGGCGGCCGGGCAGATCACGTAGGTCCCGGGCCGGCGGGGCATCGGCCGGACGGCGGTGCCGGAGTCCATCCGGGCCCCGCCGTTCGGCCCCGGGTGCCTCAGCCGGTGGATTGCCGGGTGGGCGAGCCGGTCTCCTGGGTGGCGGCCCAGGAGGCGAGCAGGCGCAGGCCCTCTTCCGAGGGGGAGCCGGGTTCGGCGGTGTAGATGGTGAGGGTGAGGCCGGGTTCGGCGGCCATCTCCAGACCCTCGTAGGCGAGCGTGAGGTCGCCGATGGCCGAGTGGTGGAACCGCTTGGTGCCGGTGCCGTGACGGCGCACGTTGTGGGCGCCCCAGCGGGCGCGGAACTCCTCGCTGCGGGTGGACAGCTCGCCGACGAGGTCGTGCAGGTCCTTGTCGTGGGGGTTGCGGCCGGCCTCGGTGCGCAGGATGGCCACCGCCATGTCGGCGAAGAGGTCCCAGTCGGGGTAGAAGCGCCGGGAGGCGGGGTCGAGGAAGTTGAACCGGGCGAGGTTCGCGTGGTTGCGGGGCGTGGCGTAGAGGTCGGCGTAAAAGGCGCGGGCGAGCTGGTTGGTGGCGAGGACGTCCATGCGGGCGTTGCGCACGAACGCGGGCCCGGCCGTGATCGCGTCCAGGGTCCACTGCAGGCTGCGGTGCGGCGTCCACTGCCGGGTGGTACGGCGCCGGGGACGGGTGAGGGCGTCGGAGCCGTCGGCGGCCTGCGCGAGATGCAGGAGATAGGCACGCTCGGCGTCGTCCAGCCGCAGGGCGCGGGCGACGGCTTCGAGGACGGCCGGTGAGACCCCGGCGAGGTTGCCCCGCTCGAGTTTCGCGTAGTACTCGACGCTCATGTCGGCCAGGGTCGCGACCTCGCTCCTGCGCAGCCCCGGCACGCGCCTCCTGCTCCCGGAGGGCAGGCCGGCCCGCTCGGGGGTGATCTTCGCTCGCCGCGAGGTGAGGAACTCGCGGACCTCGTCACGGTTGTCCACACCTCGACCGTACGGCCTGCGCGCCGCGCGAGGGGTGTACTGGCAGTACACCTCTCACTGGTATCTCGCTGTCCGCGCGGACATCCGGTTACCTGGACGGCGTGGCACTTCCCGTCCGCGGCGCCATGGCGCCGCACCCGGAAGCGCCCGTCCGGGACGCGACGGCACCCACGGCGGTGCCGTCTCCTCGCGCCCGGTACGCAACCGCACTCGGGCACCAGCGCCCACCCTGAGCACGTAAGGACGTCCCCCCATGCGCGGAGCAGTCATCCACGCCCCCGGCGATGTGCGCTTCGAGACCCTCGACGACCCCAAGATCCTCAAGCCCACCGACGCGATCATCCGCACGGCCGTCACCTGTGTCTGCGGATCCGACCTGTGGCCCTACCGCGGCGTGGAGCCGACCGACGAGGCACACCCGATGGGGCATGAGTACGTCGGCTTCGTGGAAGAGGTCGGCAGCGACGTCACCTCGGTCAGGCCGGGCCAGTTCGTCGTCGGCTCGTTCGCCACGTCGGACAACACCTGCGCCAACTGCCGCAACGGCTTCCAGGCCAACTGCCTGAACCGCGAGTTCATGGGCACCTGTCAGGCCGATTACGTGCGCATCCCCAACGCTCAGGGCACCCTGGTCGCCACCGACGAGGTGCCGGACGAGGAGTTCTGGCCCGGACTGCTGGCCGTCTCCGACGTGATGGGCACCGGCTGGTGGGCCGCCGACGCCGCCGAGGTCCGGCCCGGCTCCACCGCCGTCGTCGTCGGCGACGGAGCGGTCGGCCTGTGCGCGGTGATCGCGGCGAAGGAGATGGGCGCGGAGCGGATCATCGCGATGAGCCGCCACGCGTCCCGCCAGAAGCTGGCCCGGGAATTCGGCGCCACCGACATCGTCACCGAGCGCGGCGAGGAAGGCATCGCGCGGATCAAGGACCTCACCGGCGGGATCGGCGCCGACGCGGTCCTGGAGTGCGTCGGTACCGCCGAGGCCATGGGGCAGGCGCTGCACTCGGCGCGGCCGGGCGGCAACGTCGGCTTCGTCGGCGTCCCCCACGGGGTCGCCGTCGACGGTCAGGAGCTGTTCTTCTCCCACGTCGGCCTGCGCGGCGGCCCCGCCCCGGTGCGCCGTTACCTGCCCCAGCTGATCGAATACGTCCTGTCGGGCCGGATCGACCCGGGCAAGGTCTTCGACCTCACCCTGCCCCTGGAGCAGGTCGCCGAGGGCTACCAGGCCATGGACGAGCGCCGCGCCATCAAGGCACTCCTCAAGCCCTGACCCCACGCCGAGCCCTGACCCCACGCCGAGCCCTGACCCCACGCCGAGCCCTGGCCCCACGCCGAGCCCTGGCCCCACGCCGAGCCCTGGCCCCACGCCGAGCCCTGATCCCCCGCCGCAGCCCACAAGGAAGGAACGACGTGCAGATCACCCGAAGCTCGATCAACACCGTCAAGGGCCCCGCCGACTGGTTCACCGGCGACGTCTACATCGACGCCGTCGCCGCCGCGCCCGCGCCGTCCCGGGTCACCGCCAACCTGGTGCACTTCATGCCCGGCGCCCGCACCCACTGGCACCGCCACCCGCTGAGCCAGACCGTCTTCGTCACCGAAGGGGTCGGTCTGTGCCAGCGCCGGGGCGGGCCGGTCGAGGTCATCCGTCCCGGCGACCGCGTCCTGTTCGAGGCCGACGAGGAGCACTGGCACGGCGCCGCGCCGGACCGGCTGATGGTCCACCTGGCCATCAACGAGAGCGACGCCGAGCACGACGTGGTGCACTGGCTGACTCCCGTCACGGACGAGGAGTACGCCGCCGCCCCGGCCACCGGCTGACGGCGACCGCGGCCGCGACCGCACCACGCCAACTTCCGCAGACCCGGACCGGGTCTGCGGAAGTTGGCGGGCTCTCAGCGCTTGGTGGTGCTGTTGAACAGCGAACGCGACCAGACGTAGCCGACCAGGGTGATGCCGACGCACCAGGCGAGCGAGATCCAGCCGCTGTTGCCGATCTGGGACCCGGTGAGCAGACCGCGCAGGGTCTCGGTCATCGGGGTGAACGGCTGGTTCTGGGCGAACCAGCGCAGCCCCGGGGCCATCGAGTCGGCCGGCACGAACGCCGAGCCGAGGAACGGCAGGAACTGGATGAGCAGCGGCTTGTTGCTCGCGGACTCCACCGTCTTGGAGATCAGGCCGAGCGCCGCCGACAGCCAGGCCACCGCGAACGCGATGGCCGTGATCAGTCCGGCCGCCGCCAGCCACTCCAGCGGGTTCGCGTCCGGGCGGAAGCCGAGCGCGAGCGCCACGCCCACCACCAGGACCAGGCTCACCACCGTCGTGATGACGCTGCCGACGACATGGCCCGTCATGAACGACGAGCGTGTGATGTTCATGGTGCGGAAGCGGTTGATGATGCCCTCGGTCATGTCCTGGCAGACCGCGATCGAGGTCGACATGGCTCCGGCCGCCACGCCCATGATGATGACACCGGGCGTCAGATACTCCAGATACGCGTCCCGGCCGCCGCCCATGCCGGCGCCGATCGAGTCCCCGAAGGCGTACACGAACAGCAGCAGCATCAGGATGGGCATCATGGCCGGGCCCAGGGACACTGCGGGATAGCGCAGGGCGTGCTTCAGATTGCGCCGCAGCATCGTCATCGAGTCGTGCACGGCGTAAGTGAGCGTGCTCATCGCAGGGTCTCCTTGATGTGAAGGGCGGTGCCGGTGCTGCCGTCGCCGGTCAGGGCGAGGAACACGTCGTCGAGGTCGGGGGTGTGGACGGAGAAGTCGGCGGCCCGGATCCCGGCCGCGTCGAGCCGGTCGAACAGGGCGCGCAGCGCCTCCATGCCGGCGTCGCTCGGCACGCGCAGGGCGAGGTTCTCGTCGTCGCGGGCCGCGCCGGAGAGGGCGGCCGCCGCGCGCTCGTACTCCTGGGTCCCGGCGAACCGCAGCCGTACGTGACTGCCGGGGATCCGCGCCTTGAGCTCGTCGGCGGTGCCCTCGGCGACGATCCGGCCGCCGTCGAGCACGGCGATCCGGTCCGCCAACTGGTCGGCCTCTTCCAGGTATTGGGTGGTGAGGAAGACGGTGACCCCGCCCGCGACCAGCGAGCGCACGGTCTCCCACATGGTGCGGCGGCTGCGCGGGTCGAGCCCGGTCGTCGGCTCGTCCAGGAAGATCACCTTCGGGTCGCCGACCAGCGTCATGGCGATGTCGAGCCGGCGCCGCATACCGCCGGAGAAGGTCGCGGCCCGGTTGCCCGCGACGTCCGCGATGCCGAACCGCTCGAGCAGTTCCCTGGCGCGCTTCCTGCCCTCGCGCTTGTCGAGGCGCAGGAGGTCGGCCATGAGGAGCAGGTTCTCCTCGGCGGTGAGCAGGTCGTCGAGCGCGGCGAACTGTCCGGTGACGCCGATCGCGGCACGCACCCCGTCGGGTGCCGTGGCGACGTCGTGGCCGGCGACCTGGGCCTGCCCGCCGTCGGCGGCGATGAGCGTGGACAGGATCTGCACGGTGGTGGTCTTACCGGCGCCGTTCGGCCCGAGCAGCGCGAAGACGGACCCGGCGGGGATGCGCAGATCGATGCCGTCGAGCACGGTCTTGTCGCCGTACGACTTGCGCAGACCGACGCTGGAGACGGCGGGGGCCGTGGTGCTTTTGGATGTGGGCATGACAGATGAAGGCATGGAGCCCTCCCGTTCGAAGGCTGAAGGGTGAAGTGGCTGGGGAAGTGGGCGAGCCGGGTGGGGCCGGTGCTCAGCGCCGGGTGCGGCGCACGTCGATGTTGCCCCAGCGGGTCCGGGCACGGATCTTGACGGTGTCCTCGGTCTCCGCGGGGGGCTCGGCGTCGGCGAGCGTGTTGCGCACCTGCCCGCGCTCGGAGTTGACGTCGAGCCAGGCGGCGGTGCCGTCGCGGACGCCGACCTCGATGGCGCCGTAGGAGGTCTCCGCCTGGACGGTGCCGGAGGCGATGTCGGCGAGGCGCAGCGCGCCGTAGGCGGTGGTGGCGGTGACAGAGCTTTCGGCGCGCTCGATGTCGATGTCGCCGTGGGCGCCGCTCACCCGCAGATCGCCGGTCACGGCGGCGACGGACGTGGTGCCGTGCGAGTTCTTCAGGACGGCGGGTCCGTCAAGGGTGCCGACGCGCATGCTGCCGGAACTGGTGGTGATCTCGGCCGTGCCCTCGACCCGGTCGACGGCGATCGAGCCGTGGGAGACGGTCATCTGGAGCGGCCCGGTCGTGTCGAGGCGGACGTCACCGCCCGAGGTCTTCACGCGGACCTCGCCGAGCCGGCCCTCGCCGAGTACCGAGGTCCAGGAGCCGGTGACGTCGACGCGTGAGCCCGTGGGCAGGTCGATCGCCACGTCGACGGCGCCGGAGGGCCCGATGAGGCGGCGTTCCTTCGTCCTGACGGTCAGGACGCCGCTCGCGTACGTGACCTCGGTCTGCTCGGCGGCCCGCACGTCCTTGTCCCGCTTCGGGCCGGCGGGGTGTACCTCGACGACGGTGTCGGGGCGGTCGCTGGCGGTGATCCGGAGGGAACCGGCGCCGATGTGCGCGTCGACCGAAATCGGTTCGGGAGTGTCGAAAGAAGGCATGGCTGTCCCGTCCTCGTGAGTCCTTGGGGCGTCCCCGCTGGTGGGACGTGGTGTGGGTGAAGTGCCGTTCTTTGTGGGGCGTGGGCGTGGCGCGGGTGCGGGTGCGGTCAGCGCACCCAGCCCGTGAAGCTCTGTCCGGTGCGGGACTTCTGCGGCGTATGCGGCCGCGTGCCGCCATCGACCGCGGCCGACACCGCCCGCACCAGCCACGCGTTGACCGACAGCCCCTCGCGGCTCGCGGCCTCTTCGGCGCGCGCCTTGAGGTGGGTCGGCAGCCGCAGATTGACGCGGGCGGTGCCGCCCTCGTCGCCGTCGGCGGGTGCCGGCGCCCTGGGCGGTTCGACGGGCGCGGCCGCCGCTTCCATGGAGCCGCCGTCGGTGGGCGGCGGCGTCACCACGAAGTCGGGGTCGAGCCCGCGCAGCCGTACGTCGACCGAGCCGGGGGCCAGCTCGCGGGTGATCTCGTCCATCGCGGCGGAGAGCACATTGAGCATGGTCAGACGGGTCGCCGACTCCAGAGGAGCGGTGAGCCGCTCGGCCAGCTCGCGGGCGTCTTCCCCGCCGGCTTCGGCGGCCACCGCGAGTTCGCGGCGGAGGGTGTCGACATACGGCGTGAGGTCCATGACGCCATAGTGGCACCACTATGGCGTCATGCGCAAGCCTGTGGGGTGTCGCGTGCGAGGCGGATGCGGGTGTAGTGCCCTTGACCTGCGGAAACGTAAGGGAGTCAGTCTGCGTCATGGTGGTGCCATGCGTGTCCGCGCACCTTTGGTGGCACGGAATGGTGCCGGGTGGCGCCTCGGTGGCGCTACGCGGTGCCATCTGGCGCCATGCCCACGGAGGGTTTTCTGGACTGCTCTTACAGATCTAGACGAATGGGCTAGACTCGGCGACCCTCAGCACGCGGTTCGACTTCTCACCAGCGCAAGGGGACTCACCATGGCCGCTGCACCGCCCGTTTCCTTCGACGACGTCCGTGAGGCCGCCGCGCGTCTCGACGGGATCGCCCACCGCACGCCCGTCCTCACCTCCCGCACCCTGAACGCCCAGGTCGGCGCCGAGGTGTTCATCAAGTGCGAGAACTTCCAGCGCGTCGGCGCCTTCAAGTTCCGCGGCGCTTACAACGCCGTCGCCCAACTGCCCGCCGGGCAACTGGCCAAGGGCGTCGCCGCCTACTCCTCCGGCAACCACGCCCAGGCCACCGCCCTGGCCGCCCGCGAACTGGGCACCACCGCGGTCATCCTCATGCCCGAGGACGCCCCGCGCTCGAAGTTGGAGGCCACCGCCGGCTACGGCGCGGAGATCGTCACCTACGACCGCTACACCCAGGACCGCACCGCCCTCGGCGAAGCCCTGGCCGAGGAGCGCGGCCTGGCCCTCATCCCGCCGTATGACCACCCCCATGTCATCGCCGGGCAGGGCACCGCCGCCCTCGAACTCTTCGAGGAGACCGGCGACCTCGACGCCCTCGTCGTGCCCGTCGGCGGCGGTGGCCTCATCGCCGGGAGCGCCACGGCCGCCAAGGCGCTTCACCCCGGCGTCAAGGTCATCGGCGTCGAACCCGAAGAAGGCGACGACACCAAGCGCTCCCTGGACAGCGGCGCGCGCGTCACCATCCCCGTGCCCCACACCATCGCAGACGGCCAAGCCCTGCCCACGCCCGGCGAGATCACCTTCCCCATCAACCAGCGCCTGGTGGACGCCATCGCCCTCGTCGGCGACGAGGACATCGTCGATGCCATGCGCTTCGCCTTCGAACGCCTGAAGATCGTCCTCGAACCCAGCGGCGCCACCCCTCTGGCCGCCCTCATGACCGGGCGTCTCGAAGGTCTTCCGCGCAGGATCGGCCTCATCGCCTCCGGCGGCAACATCAACGCCCGGCGGTTCGCGGAACTGATCGACCGCTGACGTGCCCGGTGCCGCGGATGGCGGCTCGACAGGCGCGGCGGCTCCGGTCCGGTCACATCCCGGTGGAGCCGTCGATGCGCTCGCGCAGGAGATCGGCGTGCCCGTTGTGCCGTGCGTACTCGGCGATCAGGTCCACCATGATCCGTCGCAGTGAGACCGGCTCGCCGGTGCGCTTGCGGATCCCCGTTTCCTCCAGGGACGCGGCGGCGGCCGTGATGTGCCGGGAGCGCTCGCACTCCGCCCGCCAGACGGCGAATGCTTCGTCGACGTCACCGTCCAGGCTGTCGAAGTCCTGGTCGGGGTCGTCGTCGGAGTAGTAGAGCATCGGGACGTTCTCACCGGCGAACTGGATACGGAACCACCAGCGCTCGACACCGGCCAGATGCCGCACGATGCCGTGCAGGGACAGGCCGGACGGCGGCACCGCCCGTTCGGACAGCCGCTCCGGAGGCAGACCGGCGCACTTGAGCTCGAAGGTCGCCCGCTGCCAGTCCAGGACGGCGCTCAGGGTCTCCCGCTCGCCGCCTGCGGAGGGCGGGGCCGGGCGGGTGTCGTCGTCCCAGCCGGGCGCGTAGTGCTCGGGGGAGGCTGTACCGGTCATCGTCTGCCTTCCTGGACGGGGACGGCCCGAGTCTGTCAGGCACCACTGACATCGCCGGAGCGCGGTGGACGCGGCCCCTCGCTCAACGGGACGCCAAAAGCCCGTACAGCAGCGGGATCCGCGGCTCCGGCAGCTGCCACCAGCCGGATGAGGCGCGGGTCATGTGGGGCCAGCGGGGCCAGGGCAGTTCGGGTGACTCGCGCAGCCGCCGGACGCTCAGACCCGCCCCGACCAGGGCGTTGACGACCTCGTCCAGCCCGTGCATCCACTCGTAGCTGTCGGTCGCGCCCTCGACGGCCGGGCCGTCGGTGTACGTGTGCGTCGCGTCGCGGTGCACGGGGCCCCCGCCGCCCAGGTAGTCGTGCCGGAGCAGGAGGTCGGGGCCCTCCTCGGGGGCGGGCTTCGGGCCCAGCGCGTTGAGGAGCGGATGGAACTCCACGACGTACAGGCGGCCGCCGGGGCGCAGCAGACCGGCGACGACGCCGGCCCAGCGGTCCAGGTCGGGGAGGTAGCACAGGGCACCCTTGCCGGTGTAGACGACGTCGAACCGCCGTCCGCCGAGCGCTTCCACGGCGTCGTACACGTTGGCCCGCACATACGTCACGTCGAAGCCCGCCCGCGCCGCGATGCCGGTCGCCGCCTCCACGGACGCCGCGGAGAAGTCGAGGCCGACGGCGCGTGCCCCGCGCTGCGCGAAGGCGATCGTCTCCGTGCCGAGGTGGCACTGCAGGTGCAGCACGTCGCGTCCGGCCAGCTCGCCGAGGTCGTCCCACTCCCATGGGGCGAACCAGCGGGACGGGTCGGGCCCCCCGTCGGCCCCGTCGGCCCCGTCTATTCCGTAGAACCGGCTGGCGAGGTGGACGGGGGTCCGGGCGTCCCAGTTCGACTGGTTGGCCGCCATCATCCGCTCGTACGCGTCGGTCATGGGGTCACTATCCCAGTCCGGGAGGCGTCCGAGGGAGCCGCGAGGCACCGTTGCCGACGGCGAGCCGGGGTGTCGGCAGGGCCACCCCTGATCCGGTGTTCAGGCCCACCGACGCCGGGCGTCTGGATCGGCAGGATTGACCCGTCAGCAGGTGGATGGACGAGGTATCCACCCACAGGGACGACCGGGGGCACTCATGAACGAGACCATTGCCAGACGCGTGACCGGCATCGCGGGCATCGCCGCCGCGGCCGCCATCCTCATCGAAGTGCCCCTGTACTTCCTCTACTCCGGGCCGCCGCCGGACTCGAACGTCCTGGCCAGACTGCTGATCGGGATCGTGGCGCTCGCGTTCCTGCTGGTATTCGTGACGGCCTTCCGCGAACTGGTCAAGCGCGTGAGCCCCGCGCACGAGTGGGCCGGCTCGATGGCCTTCGCCACGGGGCTCGTCTATCTGACGGTCACTCTGGTCTCCCACGGGCTGGAGGCCGGTGCGGTCATCGCCGCCGACCGCCGGATCGATCCGACCGTCGCCGTCAGCGGCACGTACATCCTCTACGGTTCGATCTCCCGCCTCATGCTGGCGTTCTTCCTGACCGCGGTGGGGTACGTCGTCGCCCGCACGAAGCTGCTCCCGCGGTGGACCAGCCGCTCGGCGTACGTCCTGGCCGGGGTGAACCTGGCGTTCGTGCCGTCCCTGTTCTTCGGCAACACCCCCGCGCACTTCTACGCGGCGAACGGCTGGGGCACCACCGCGCTGATGGGTGCGATCTTCAGCTGGTGGCTGCTGGCCCTGGGCGTCTCCACCTACCGCGGCGCCGGGCGGCTCACCTCAGGGCAGCGGCGCTGAAGAACCGACGGTGACGGCTTGGTGCCGCCGCTCAGGGCGCCCCCGCCCCCGGCCGCGGTCGCGGCCGGGGGCGGGGGTGTCAGCCCTGCTGTACGGGGACCACCACCAGCTCGGCGATGTTCACATGCGGCGGGGCCGCGACCGCGAAGGCGATCGCTTCCGCTATGTCCTCGGCGGTGAGGAGGACGCGGTGGCGCATCTGCATCAGCTCGCGCGGCCCGCTCCCGCGCGGCGCCGGAAAGACGCACGGGAGGGCGCACGGGAGGAGCGGGTCAGTCCGGTGCTGTCGCGGATGATGGAGGGCTGGCACCGGACCCCGGCCGTGGTGCTGGGGCGCCGTCTGACCGTGCTCGCCCACAACCCCCTGGGCCGGGCCCTGTTCGAGGGGCACGCCCACAGCGGGGATCTGCTGCGGCTGGTGTTCCTCGATCCGGACGCCGAGGACTTCTACCCGGAGTGGGAGCGGGTGGCCGTCAGCACGGTCGCCGGGCTGCGGGCGGCCGTCGGCACCGACTACCACGACCCTCGGCTGACCGAGGTGGTCGGCGAACTGTCGTTGCGCAGTGAGGCGTTCCGGCGGCTGTGGGCCCGTCATGACATCCGCCGGAAGACGCAGGAGACCAAGCGTTTCCGGCACCCCGTGGTCGGCGAGCTGACGCTGGATTACGAGTCGCTGACCGTGAACGGCGCCCCCGGCCAGCAGCTGGTCGTCTACCAGGCCGCCCCGGACAGCCCCTCCGAACACGCGCTGTCCCTGCTCGGCAGTCTCACCGCCGGGGACGTTCCGGAAAGGAAGGGCGCCTTCGCGCGGGATTGCCGTCAATCAAAGAAAAATTAGATGCGGGCAATATCTATTGTGGTGAGACCGCAGGCTTGTTACGTTCCCGCCTATGACGAACAGGGAACCGGGCTCCGGTGTCGGCAGCCGTCTGCGGCGCCGTAGGCGAGCCCTCCGGTTAACGCTCAAGGACGTGGCCGACCGGACCGGCCTCACCGAGGGACATCTCTCCCAGGTCGAGCGCGACCAGGTCAACGCGAGCGTGCGGACGCTCCAGCGGCTGTGCGAAGTGCTGAAGCTCACCGTCGGCGACCTCTTCGACCAGGAGGGGGCGGCGGCCAGCCCGGTCCTGCGGTTCCGCGACACCCACGGCATGTCCTTCGGCGAGGGCGCCACGAAGATCAAGCTCACCCCCGGGTCCTTCGACCACCTGGAGGTGCTCCTCGGCCACTTCACGCCGGGTGGCTCGACCGGCGTGGAGCCCTACACCCACGGCAGCTCCGAAGAACTGCTGCTGGTGCTGTCCGGCGAGGTGGAGGTGTGGGTCGGTGAGCAGTCGCACAGGCTCTCCGCCTTCGACTCGATCCACTACCTCAGCAGCGACCCCCACCGGGTCGTCGAGATCACGGGCACCGAGGAGGCCCGAGTCCTGTGGGCGATGGCACCGCCCACCTACTGAACCCCCTCGCACCATCGGAACACCGCTCGTCGCCCACCGCTGGAGACCCTCATGCCCGCCTGTCGAAACGGCGAGATATCGCACTGGATGGCGGCCTCCCGCGCCGCGGACGGGTCGGCCGCCGACCTGTCGCGGGGCCGGGCCGCGGGCCTGCCCGACGAGGAACAGGACCTCGTCATCGTCGGCGGCGGCCTGACCGGGCTCTGGGCCGCCTACCTCGCCGCCGTGGAACGTCCCGGCGCGAAGATCACCGTCCTGGAGGCCCGGGAGGTCGGCTACGGCGCCTCCGGGCGCAACGGCGGCTGGCTCTCACCGCTCATCCCGGGCAACCGGGCCGTGTACGCCAAGGCCGCGCGCGGGCGGGGCGAGGACGGGGCCGCCGCCGTCGCCTCCTTCCAGCGGGAGATGCACGGGGCCATCGACGACACCCTCCGCATCCTCGAGGAGGAGGGAATCCAGGCGGATCAGCACCGGGGCGGGCACCTGCGCGTGGCCACCACCCCGGCCGCGATGAAGCGCCTCGAACGCACCTACGCGGCGGACCTCGCCGGCGGATACCGCGCGGAGGACCTCGAACTCCTCGACGCCGAAGCCGTCAGGAAGCGCATCGCCGTCCGGCCCGCGCTCGGGGGCATGCTCACCCGCACCACCGCGCGGGTCGACCCGGTCAAGCTCGTCCACGGCCTCGCGGCGGTGGTGGAGGCCAAAGGCGTCCGCATCCTGGAAGACACGCGCGCCACGCGCATCGCGCCCGGCGCCGTGACCACCGAGCGCGGAACCGTACCCGCCAAGACCATCCTGACCTGCCTGGAGGCCTACTCCGGGGAGGTCGACAGCGAGGCCCGCGGGCTCGGCAGGCGTGAGGTCATCCCCGTCAACTCCTCCATGGTCGTCACCCAGCAGCTCCCCGAAAGCGCCTGGGAGCGGATCGGCTGGCAGGGCCGGGAATGCCTGGGCGACGCCGCGCACACCTTCGTCTACGCCCAGCGCACCGCCGACGACCGCATCGCCATCGGCGGCCGCGGCACGCCCTACGCCTTCAACTCCGGCACCCCCGGCCAGGGCGGCGTGGACGCCCGTACGGTGCGCGTCCTGCGGGAACGTCTCCAGCTGTTCTTCCCCGAGGTGCGGTTCACCATCGAGCACGCCTGGCGGGGTGCCATCGGTGTGACCCGCGACTGGTGCGCCGGCATCACCTTCGATCCCGCCACCGGCATCGGCGTCGCGCGCGGCTTCGCCGGACACGGCGTGACCGCGACCCATCTGGCCGCACGGACGCTGCTGGACCGGGCGGCCGGGCGCGACACCGCGATGACCCGACTGCCCTGGAACGACCACGACTCCGGCCGCTGGGAGCCCGAACCGCTGCGCTGGATCGGTGTCCACGCCATGTACCGGCTCTTCGGCGTCGCCGACCGATGGGAGGAGAGCCGCCACTCCCAGGACACCTCGCTCATCGCCCGCTTCGGCTCACGACTGGCAGGACTCAGCGAATGAAGAACACACCGCCCCCGAGCACCACCACGGCCGACCGTGAGCGCGGCGGAACACCGGCCGGGACGGAGGTGTCCGGACGTTCCCTCCGGCGCGGCCTGGTGAGCATGGCCTTCACCGAACTGTGGGAGCGCTACTCCTTCTACGGCCTTCAGGGCATCCTCTCCTTCTACCTGCTCTACGCGGTCCACGACGGCGGCCTGGCGCTGGCCCCGGCCGTCGCGACGGGCGTCGTCGGCGCCTACGGAGGTGCCGTCTACCTCTCCCAGATCCTGGGCGCCTGGCTGGGGGACCGGCTCATCAGCCCGCAGAACATGGTGCTGTACGGCGCCGTCGTCATCACCATCGGGCACGTGGTGCTCGCCTTCGCGCCCGGCCTGGCCGGCCTCGGCGCCGGGCTGGTGTGCATCGTCCTGGGCACCGGCGCGCTGAAGACGAACATCACCTCGATCGTCGGCTTCGTCCTGGACCAGAACAGGGACGAGCGCTACCGGGACGCCGGTTTCTCCTACTTCTACATGGCCATCAACATCGGTGCCGTGGTCGGCCCGCTCACCACCGGCCTCGCCCAGAACGAGCTGGGCTTCCACTACGGATTCGGTCTGGCGGCCGCCGGCATGGCCGCGGCGCTCGTCCAGTACGTCGTCTCGATGGGGAAACTCCCCGAGCGCGCCCGGACCGTCAACAACCCCCTGCCCGCGGGCCGCCGCCCGCTCGTCGCCCTGGCGGCCCTCGCCTGCCTCGCGGCCGTCGGCGCCGCCGTCGCCACGGGCCTGCTCCGGGCGGAGAACCTGTCCACCGTGGTGACCATCGCCGCGCTGGTGGCCGCCGCCACCTACTTCCTGACCATGACCACCTCGTCGGCGGTCAGCCGCGACGAGCGCCGCCGGATCCTCGGCTACCTGCCGCTCTTCCTCGCGTCCGGGGTGTACTTCGGCTTCCTGTTCCAGAAGTTCACGGCCATCTCGGTCCTCATCACCGAACGCATCGACCTGCACATCGGCGGCTGGAGCTTCCCGGTCGCCTGGGTCACGACCGTCAGCCCGCTGGCGGCCGTCCTCATCACCCCGCTCATCGCCAGGATGTGGAAGAGCATGGGGGACCGCCAGCCCGGCCCGGTGACCAAGATCGCCCTGGGGCTGACCCAGATCGGCTGCGCCTACCTCTTCCTGCTCATCATCTCCGAGGCCACCGGGGACGCCGACATCCCCCTGCTCCTCATCCTCCTGTTCATGATGGCGGCCGGTTCTTCGGAGGTCTTCGTCGGACCGATCGGACTGTCCCTGGCCACGCGGATCGGCCCCGGGACGTTCCGGTCCCAGATGGTCGGGCTGAACTTCCTCACCCTCGCCCTGGGTTCGTCCCTGGCGGGCCTGCTGGGCCAGCTGTTCACCGCGATCGACAACGCCTCGTACTTCACCGTCACCGCCGTGTGCGGCATCGGCATCGGCCTCACCCTGCTCGCCACGCGCAAGCCGGTGGGCCGTCTGCTGGGGGCGGGCCTGGAGGGCTGAGCCGCACGGCCCGGCTACATCCTGGGGGCGGTGCGCCGGGCCGTCACCGCTTCGATGAACTCCGCGGGCGGAAGGTAGGAGTGCGCGGTGACGTAGTGGTGGACGAGGTTCGGGGCGATCAGCCACCTGCCGTCCTCGGCCACCACCCTGATCTCCGCGGCGCCGAGGGTGACCCGCCGGCCGCCGACCTCGATGGCGACCGGGTACGGGGGCTTCCCCTCCGGGTGCGGGAGCGTGCAGGGGAACAGGCCGCGCATGGCGTTCTGCGAGTCGTCCCGGCAGAGCACCCCGAGGGATTCGACGAAGGCCACCGGCACCTCGCCGCGCGGGAAGTCGTCCTGCTTCTCCAGCCAGCCGACGGTGAACGCCTCGACCCCCGGTGGCACCCCGATGCCGGGGGTGTAGGCGTACGGCGACAGGTCCTCGAACCGGGACACGGTGGCGATTCCTTTCAGTGGAGAGAGGGCTACAAGATGTCGGGGACCCAGCGGCACGCGGCCCAGTGCACGCGTCCCATGTTCGGCTGGAGCAGTTGGGAGAGACGGGTGTCGCTCGCCACCGTCGTGGGCGAGCCCATGATCTTCAGGCCCTCCGGGGGAGACAGGATGTAGTCCGGCAGTTTCTCCCCGGGACCGTACACCTCCAGGGCCTTGGGATTGCCGATCTCGATCTGGTTGCCCAGGGCGTCCGAGATGGTTTCGCCGTGCCGGCTGTACATGTGCAGGTACGTGCCCTCGGGCACGGTGGCCGCGGCGCCGTCGCCCGGGGCGATGCCGCCATGGCCGCTGAGCACGGCGTCGCCGTCCGGGCGGGCCCAGGGTTCGGGGGCCGGGCCGAAGGCGCCGGACGGGGGCTGTTCGTGGGGGAGCTTGGGGCACAGGCCCAGCGGGTCGATGGCCGCGTGCGGGTTGGGGACGTAGGTGGCGGCGTTGGCCGCGGCCTCCAGACCCAGCGGGTCCGGGGTGGTGTAGCGGGCCGTCTCCGGGTCGTAGTACCGGTGGTGGTTGTAGTGGAGGCCGGTCTCCGGGTCGTAGTACTGGCCGGGGAAGCGCAGCGGGGTGTACGCGCTGCTGCGCCGGGACCAGGTGGTGGTGCCCCACAGCGTGGTGCGGGTGCGCCAGGCGATCTCACCGGACTCGTCGACCAGTTCGCTGGGCGTGCCCACCAGGTCGGTGACGATGCCGAAGAAGCGCCGGTCGATCTCGGCCTGGGTGGTGGCGTCGGTGATGCGCTCGGTCTGGGCGACCGGGCGGGCGCCGTCGTGCTCCCAGGTGAGGGTCACCGGGTCGGGCAGCCCGGGGGCGGTGGTGGTCTGCTCGACCAGGGTGAAGCCGTCCCAGGTGAAGTCGACCCGTTCCACCGCCGTTTCGCCGTCCTCGCCGAGCCGGAGCTTGGCGATGCGGCGGCCGAGCGGGTCGTAGAGGTAGCGCCAGACCGTGCCGTCGGGGGTGGTGACGGAGGTCAGGCGGTCCTCGGCGTCCCAGGAGTAGCGCCAGGTGTCGGGCTTCTTCGACAGCCGGTTCTTCTGCCGGAGGGTGATGCGGCCCGCCGCGTCGTGTTCGTAGCGGACCCGTCCGGCGCGGGTGATGCGGGTGCCGTCGTACGCGCGGTGGCCGGTGGCGTCGGCGCCGCCGGGCAGCTTCTCCGGCCAGGCGGCGTAGGTCTGGTTGCCCGCGCCGTCGTAGGCGTAGGTCTCGGTCCAGTTCCTGGCGTGGACGGCGGTGACGCGGCCGCCCGTGTCGACGTCGAAGCGGCGGGCGCCGCCGAGCTGGTCGTCGATGCCGACCAGATGGCCGTCGGCGCGGTAGTGGTACGCGCGGTGCTGGAGCGGCTGGGCCGAGGGGCCGGTGACGGTCTGTTCGGCCAGCCGTCCCGCCGGGTCCCAGATCTGGGCGATGGTGAGGTTGTCGCCGATGTGGCGGCCGACCTCCCGCCCGATGGCGTCGCGGGCGAAGGCGAGGGTGTGGCCGCAGGAGGTGAGGGTCGTGCGGTGGCCCGCCGCGTCGTACGCGAAGGTCGAGGTGGCCCCGGAGGGGGTGGTCCGGCGGATGCGGCGGCCCAGCGCGTCGTGGGCGTGGGTCAGCGCGCGGCCGCCCACCACCTCGGAGGTCAGCCGCCCCGCCCGGTCCCGCCGGAACACCGCCTCCGTGTCCGGGCCGAAGGCCGTCGCCAGCCGCCCGGCCGGGTCGTAGGAGAAGGTGGTCGACCGGCCGTCGGCGTCCTTGCGCACGACGCGGCCGACGGCGTCGCGCTCGAAGGAGACCGTCTGGCCGAGGGGGTTGGTACGGGAGACCAGCGACCCGGCGGCGTCGTACGTGTACTCCAGGGTCCGGCCGTCGAAGTCCGTCTCGGAGAGCAGCCGCCCGGCCGGGTCGTAGGTGTAATCCCAGGTGAGCCCCTGCGGATTGGTGACCCGGGTGAGCCGCAGCTCCTTGTCGTGGGTGAACTCGTAGCGCGCCCCGTCCGGTCCGGTCTGGGCGACCAGCTGGTCGAAGTGGGCGTATTCGTACGAGGTCTCCCCGCCACCGGCGTCCACATGGGACGTGCAGTTGCCCTCGCCGTCGTAGACCCAAGTCTGCTCGGCGCCGTCCGGGGCGATGTGCCGGGCCAGCCTGCCCTCGGTCGTCCACTCCAGGCGGGTGGTCGCGCCGAGCGGGTCGACGACGGCGGTGGGGCGGCCGAAGGCGTCCCGGCGGTAGACGGTGACGGCGCCCAGCGGATCGGTGATCTCCACCGGCAGCCCGGCCGCGTCGCAGCGCACCCGGGTGGTCGCGCCGAGCGGGTCGGTGACCGTGGACAGATGGCCGCGCGCGTCGTACGTGTAGCGCGTGGTGCGCCCCATGGGGTCGGTGGAGGCGGTGCGGTTGCCGCGCTCGTCGTACGCGTGGCGCCGGACCGTGCCGTCGGCCGCGCTGATCTCCACCGGGAGGCCCAGGTCGTTGTAGGTGGCCTCGGCGCGGTGGCCGTCGGGGGTGACCATGAGGACCGGGCGGCCCGCCGTGTCGTAGGCGTAACGGACGGTCCGGCCGAGCGGATCGGTACGGGACAGCACCCTGCCGAAACGATCCTGCTCGGTGCGGACCGTATGGCCCGCGCCGTCCGTCACGGCCACGATCTGGGACCGCTCGTTCACCACGTAGCGGCTGGTGTGCCCCTCGGCGGAGGTGACCGTGGTGACCCGGTGACCGGTGGCGGGGTCGGGCGCGCCGTAGTGGAGGCGGGCCGCGAAGTGGCCCTCGGTGCCGCCCTCGGCGATCACCCGGTCGCGGTTGTCGTAGACGTAGTCGTAGGTGTGGCCATTGGTGTCCGTCCACGCGATGATCCGGCGCTCGTCGTCGTAGGCGAAGCGCATCGGGCTGCCGGAGGAGTTGATGACCTCGGTGAGATCGCCGTCGGTGTAGCCGTACCGCACCAGCTCCCGGTCCGAGCCGTCCGGGGCGCCGCCCACCAGGTGCAGGGCGGTGATCCGGCCGTCCCGCGTGGTCAGCTTCAGGTGGTAGCCGCCGCTGTGGACGATGGCCGTCGGGGCGCCGTCCGCACCGTACTCGAACGTCAGCCGGTGCCCGTTGCGGTCGCCGATCTCCGCCAGCGGCGCGTCTCCGTCGCCGCCGTCCGCCGGGCCGGTGAAGTACCGGACGTGGCCGGTGCCCGGGTCGGTGACCGTGAAGTCGCCCTCGGGGGTACGGTCCAGCGGCCAGCGCGGGCCAGCCTTCGGCAGTGTCGGCACGCCGGGCGCCGGATGCGGGTAGTCCAGCAGCAGCCCGTCCTGCTGGACGAGGACCACGCCCGCCGGTCCGATCTCCAGCCGCTGATCGGCGGTGCACGCCCACGACGGGCCGAACCAGCGGCCCGCCCGGTAGCCGGACATCCCCTGCCGGGTGAACATCAGCGGCAGCACACCCGGCAGCGACACATCCGTCTGCGGCAGATACATCCGGCCGGTGGCCAGGTCCACCGGGTCGGTGGGCCCGGGGGTCTTGGCGGCGTTCGGGATGGAGTGCGGCGCGTGGCCGTCCTTCGCCAGATGCGCCAGCCCGGACTCCACCTTGCTCGCGGCCGCCGCGGTCTCGGCGGTCTTGGCCGTCTTGGCGGCGGTGACGGCCCCCTTGGCCGCGCCCAGCCCCTTGGTGCCGATCAGCTCGGGCAGCAGCCGTCCGATGCCCTCCGCCGGGTCCTTGGTGAAGGAGTCGTACATGCCCTTCAGCGCGCCGCCCGGGTTGTTGGCCATCTGGACCAGACCGGCCGCGGTGCTGTTGAGGTTGGTGACGTACTCGGCGGGGTGGGTGAGGTTGTACGGGTCCATCGGGTTCACCTGGCGGGCGAAGTTCACCACGCCCGCCGTGCCCTTGATGATGCCGCCCGCCAGATGCGAGGCGTCCAGCTTCAGCCCCTCGAACCCGTCCGAGACCTGCTCGCTGTACGACGGCTTCGCGGGCGCCTCGTCACGGGCCTTCTCCACCGACTTCTTGGCCGTGTCGTGTGCCTCGTTGCGCTGCCGCCGGGCCTCCTTGAGGATGTCCTCCGCCGCCTTGATGCCCTCGGCGCCCGGGTCGTGGAACGCGCCGGGCCTGTCCGGCAGCGTGCTCGGATCGCGCTGGTCGGCGGGGAGGAGGTTGTATTTCCACGCGGCCGCGTTGTACGCGTCCACCTTGCTGTTGTGCGCCGAGCGGGCGTCGTCGGACGCCTTCTTCGCCGCCTTGTACTTGTCGATGGCCAGCTGCGCCTGCGCTTGCGCCCACTCGACCGTGGCGGCGAAGCCGCTCAGCGCGCCGGCCGCCTTCTCACAGGCGTCGGCGGCCTTGTACCACTTCTTCGGCTCGACCGAGACCCTGTTGTAGAAGGCGTTGGCGAACACGCCCTTCATGAGCTGGTCGGGGTCGACGCCCTTGAGGCCGCGGCCGACGTCGTTGAACGCCTTCGCGAAGTCGGTCAGGTGCTCGGCGGTGGACCGCAGCTTGCCGGGGTCGCCGTGGATCAGCTTCTTGGGGTCGTCGGTCTGGTCGAGCTGCCACTCGTCCACGTCGGCGCCGAGCGCGTCGGCGGCGGTGGCGCTCTTGTCGCGGACCCACTCCGCGCCGCTCTCCCAGCCGGCGTCGTCCAGCCGGTCCGCGGTCCAGCTGCCCGCGCTCTCGATGCCGTCGCCGACGTCCTCGACCCGGTCCTCGACCCAGTCCTCGACGCCGTCCGGTACGAAGTCACCGAGCCCCATCAGTGCTCACCCCCGCTGCCCTGGCCGGGCTGCTGTGCCTGTGCCTGCGCTTGGGCGCGTTCCTCCGGGGAGGGGCCGAACGTGTCGTCCACGGCCTGGTCGAACCGCTGGTCGTCGACCCCGGCGATGTCGTTCGCCAGCCCGGTCTGGAAACCGCCGTACCCCTCGGTCACCAGGCTGCGGCCGGTGTCCTTCCAGGTCTGGCCCATCTCGGCGCCCGCCTGCTTCCAGGACTCGGCGCTGTAGTCGGGCGCGTCGGGCATGAGGACATCGCCCCAGCTCTGCTTGGCGATCTCTTCCTCGGTGGCGTGCGGATTGCCGGTGGGGGACAGGGCGTTCACGGCCACCTTGAACGTGCCGCCCCAGTACTGGTCCTCCTCCCAGGACGCGCCCGCCGCGATCCCCAGCCGGTCGGCGAGGGCGTTGGCGTCCTGGATCAGCGCCCGTACGCCCCACTCCCAGCGGTCGCAGAACCCCTCGAACGCGTCCGCCAGGCCGCCGCCACCGGCCTCCGTCTTCGACATCGTCATGTCGCCGAAGCCGCTGCCCTGGAGGGCGCCGGTGGAGCTGCCCACGTCCTTCAGCTCGCCGATCGCGGAGCGCAGGCCCTTGGTGATGAGGCCGACGGACTCCTGGGTGACCTTGAAGTCGGCGTTTCCGCCGCCGCTCATCGGGGGGTTCCCGGGGTGGTGTTCGGGCCGGTTTCCGCCCGGATCTCCGCGGCTTCGGTTTCGGTGAGGTCCACCGCCACCTCGTCCGGCACGATCCCCTTCACCGGCGGGAACATCATCGAGCCGTCCTCGTCGGCCACGTCGAGGGCGACCCCCGCCGGACCGTCCAGCGCGGGGACCATCACATCCAGCAGCCGGGCCCCCAGCACGGACGCGAACTCCCACTCCTCGCGCGCCGCGCCGCGGGCCTCGGCGAAGCGCGCCAGGGCGAATTCGTCCGTGAAGGCGTAGATCCAGTGGATCCCGCCGTACGTCGCCGTCATGAAGTCGTCGTCGACCAGCGGCACCAGTACCGCGGTACGCCGGAACTCGCCCACCATCGCGGAGGGATCGCCCGATCCGTCCCGTACCGCCGCTATATGCTCCACCAGCTCCATTGCGGACCCCCGTGTTCCCTTTCCGATCGCGGTTACGGTAACGCAGCGGGCCGAGCGCCGGAACGGAGGAGGGGCTTTCTCACAGGAGCGGCGGGGCCGCGGCCTTCGGCGAACCGCACGCCTCGTTAAATGCGTGTCGTCCGAAGTCCGGCAGGGCTAGGCTCGGCGGATGGCTTTGGCATGGGAACAGGTCATTGTTCACTCGAAGGATCCGGTGGCCTTGGGGCAGTGGTGGGCCGAGGCCCTCGGCTGGGTCGTGGTCCACTCCTCCGACGAGGAGTTCGAGATCCGTCCGGAGCCGGATCGCCTGCCGGGGCTGGACTTCGTCCGGCTCGATGAGGCCAAGAAGGCCAAGAGCCGGCTGCATCTCGACTTCAGGCCCGACGACCAGGACGCCGAGGTGGCTCGTCTGGTGGCGCACGGCGCGCAGCGTGTCGATATCGGCCAGGGTGATCAGCCGTGGGTGGTATTGGCGGACCCCGAAGGTAACGAGTTCTGCGTCCTGGGGCAGCGGCGTCAGTAGGCTTCCTCGTCAGGCGCCCACCGTTCCGTCGACGCCCTCGCGGAGGAGGTCGGCATGGCCGTTGTGCCGGGCGTACTCCAGCAGCACATGGGTCATCACCAGGCGCAGCGTCACGTCCTTGCCCCAGCGCTCGCTGTGCACGACGGCATCCAGCGACGCGGCCTCCCGCTCGATGCGGCGCGCGTGCTCCACCTCGCGCTGCCAGGCGTCGAACGCCTCCGTGCGGGTGGCCGTCGTGGCGTCGTACGCCACCTGGTAGTCGCGCCGGTCGGACCAGACCAGGGGGGCATCCTCGCGGTTGACGACGATGCGGAACCAGGTGCGCTCCACCTCGGCCATGTGGCGCACGAGGCCGAGCAGCGACAGCGTCGACGGCGGCATCGACTGCTGCCGCAGCTCCTCGTCGGAGAGGCCGTCGCACTTCATGGCGAGCGTGGCGCGGTGGAAGTCGAGGAAGCCGCGCAGGGTTTCGCGTTCCCCCGCGATGAGGGGCGGGACGGGTCTTTCGGCGGGCATGGCC
Organism: Streptomyces sp. NPDC019937; assembly: GCF_040631655.1. Classification (NCBI taxonomy): domain Bacteria; kingdom Bacillati; phylum Actinomycetota; class Actinomycetes; order Kitasatosporales; family Streptomycetaceae; genus Streptomyces; species Streptomyces sp. NPDC019937. The sequence goes on along the minus strand of NZ_JBEYAL010000041.1, from coordinate 28,853 downwards.
GTGGGTCCTTCCGGGGGCGGGCCGTGTGTGTGACCACGATCAGCGTTCGGTGGCTCCCGGGCAACCGGTTTCGGGGCTGCGGCGGCATCGGGCTCGGCCTTTGTCCATAGTCATGCGGCTGTCTCAGGGAGAAAAAATGAGGGGAAACACGAATCGGAGCGCCACCAGACGTGTACGGGTCGCCTTGAGCGCCACGGCCGTGGTCTGCGCGGTCACGACGGTGCTGCCCGGAGCCGCTTCGGCCGAGCCCGTGACCGTCGAGCGGATCAGTGTCGCGACCGACGGCACCCAGGGCGACGGCGACTCCGCCGGCGCCACGATCACGGCCGACGGCCGGCGTATCGCCTTCTCGTCGCTGGCGAACAACCTCACCCCCGCCAACCCGGTGACCTGGGAGAGGGTGTTCGTCCGCGATCAGCAGACGAGCCTGACCACGCTGATGAGCAGCATCACCCCGACCAACCAGGGCCCGGTGATCAGCGGTGACGGGCAATACGTCGCTTTTTGGGGGTTGTTGCAAAGAGACACGAAGTCCTTCCTGTCCCAGGTGAGCTCGGGAAGCACGATCGGCATCAACTGTCCGGGCCTCAGCTGCGGCCAGCCGTCGCCGAGCGCGGACGGCCGCTCCATCGCCCAGGCCGCCACCTTCGGCCGACCGCCGTCCCGGCAGCGCATCGAGGTACGGGACTGGCGCGCCGACACCACGGCGACCGTCGCCGAGTTCGGCCACACCGTCTCGGCTCGGCCGTCCATCAGCGGCGACGGTCGCTTCGTCGCCTACCAGGACGGCCGGGCCGGGGACGTCTTCGTGTGGGACCGGACCGACGCCACCTCCACCGGCCCGATCGAGGGCCCGGCCAAGGCGGCGACACTCGTCCAGCTCAGCAAGGACGGCGGCAAGGTCGTCTACCTCTCGGGCTCCGACACCTACGTCCACGACAGAAGCTCGGGCGCCGACCAACGGGTGCCGGACGTGCGGGGCGTGGCCATCGATCCCACCGGACGCTATCTGCTGTACGCCCCGCACGACACGAGCGGACCGTCGCTCATGCTGCGCGACCTGGAGACGGGCACCGAGGAGATCGTCTCGAACCAGGTCGCCTCGGCCGGGACCGACGCGGTCAGCGCCGGTGGGCGCGACGTGGTCTTCCAATCCACGGCCGACGACATCGTGCCCGGCGACACCAACGGAAAGTCGGACGTTTTCATCCGCCGCTTCCACTGACCGCCCCGACCGCCACGTTCGAGCGGGCGGGGGTGGGGCGCTGACCTGCGACTTTGCCCCGGGCAGGAATAACCGGGGCGGGTCGTGCCGTTACGCACCCATGAGCGCGAGCACTGTGGAACTCACCAAGGACAACTTCGACGACATCGTCTCCGGCAGCGATTTCGTGCTGATCGACTTCTGGGCCTCCTGGTGCGGCCCCTGCCGGATGTTCGCACCGGTGTACGAGAAGGCCGCGGAGCGCCACTCCGACCTGATCTTCGCGAAGGTCGACACCGAGGCGCAGCCCGAGCTGGCGGCCGCGTTCGACATCCAGTCGATTCCCACGCTGATGATCGTCCGCGACAACATCGCCGTCTTCTCCCAGCCCGGCGCCCTGCCCGAGCAGGCCCTGGAGGACGTCATCGGGCAGGCCCGGGACCTCGACATGGACGTCGTACGCGCCTCTGTCGCCACTCCGGCGCCCTCCGACGGCCGTGGCTGAGCTGGTATTGATCCGGCACGGCGAGACCGAGTGGAGCCGGGCCGGAAAGCACACCAGCTGGACCGATCTGCCGCTGACGGCGCGCGGGGAGGAGCAGGCCCGGGCGCTGCGCCCGCTGCTCGCGGGGCGGAAGATCGGGCTCACGCTGGTGAGCCCGCTGGGGCGGGCCGTGCAGACGGCCCGCCTCGCCGGGCTCACCGACGTGACGACCGAGCCTGAGCTGCACGAATGGGATTACGGCGGGTACGAGGGCGTCACTACCGCCGAGATCCACGAGACCCGGCCCGACTGGGAGCTGTGGACCGACGGGGTCGCCCCGGGCGATGACGAGCACCCCGGGGAGGCGCCCGGGGACGTCGGGGCGCGGGTCGACCGGGTGCTGGCCAGGATCGAGCCCGAGCTGCGCGCGGACGGCGGCGACGTCGTCCTGGTGGCGCACGGGCATGTGCTGCGGGTGCTCACCGCCCGCCGACTGGGCCTGCCGCCGTCCGCGGGGGCGCTCTTCCGGCTGGAGACCGCGACCGTCAGTCGACTGGGAACCGAGCACGGGCGTCCGGCCCTCATGGCGTGGAACGTAGGCTCGGAGCAGCAGGTCCCGTAAGTTCCGTACGCCACCGTACACACTGAGCAGAGGAAAGCAGGGAACAGCGAGCATGGCTACGACGCGTACCGCGCACACCGTCTGGCAGGGCAATCTGGCCGAGGGCGAGGGGACGGTCACCTTCGACTCGTCCGGGATCGGCGAGCAGCCGGTTTCCTGGCCGTCGCGCGCCGAGCAGGCGAACGGCAAGACCAGCCCGGAGGAACTGATCGCCGCCGCGCACTCCAGCTGCTTCTCCATGGCGCTGTCGCACGGTCTGACCCAGGCCGGTAACCCGCCCACCCGGCTCACCACCCAGGCCGACGTCACCTTCCAGCCGGGCACCGGCATCACCGGTATCCACCTCACGGTGGAGGGCACGGTCGAGGGGCTCGACGAGGCCGGGTTCACGGCGGCCGCCGAGGACGCGAAGAAGAACTGCCCGGTGAGCCAGGCGCTCGCCGGTACGGAGATCACGCTGACGGCGAAGCTGGCCTGACGTCCTCCACCCGCTGCAGCAGTCCCCAGGTGAACTCCGCCACATAGTGGCGGAGTTCACCGCCTTCGGCGTCGGCCGGGGCGTCGAAGGCCAGCCGGGAGCGGGTCGGGGCGGAGCCCTCCATCGGCCGCGCGGGCGGGAAGGCGCGCGCCACGTCGTCCACCGTGCAGGACCAGGGCGCGAGGTCGGCGGCCGTGCGCAGGGCGGGCGCGGGGGCGCCGGGGGCGCGTACCAGCCATTCGTTCCACACCGCCCCGCCCGGCGCGGTCAGCACCTCGAACCGCAGATCCGGCCACAGTGGGACCGGCCAGCTCAGCGCGTCGCACGTCAGATCGCCGATGCGGCGCCGCGCGGTGGTCTCGGGCGGGCCCAGCACCGAGCGGTAGCGGGCGACGGCGGGGCGCCGTCGCGGTGAGCGCCGCATCGCCTGCCAGCGGCGGTTGGCCTCGCGCATCACGGCACGCCCGTGGCCCAGTTCGCGCAGCGCGTCCTCGACCAGGCCCGGCTGGTAGTCGGCCATGCGGCGCAGCAGGACGAGGACGAAGGGGAAGGGAGTGGGGAACGACGGGTCGTGCGCGGAGTCCATGGCTCCATCGTGGCGTACGGCGTACCGCCCGGCTCAGAGGGTGAGGCGCCGCGCCAGCCGTTCGTGTTCCTCGTCCGGGACGCGTTCCCCCGACGACGGCAGCAGCTGCGGGACGCCGTCCACGATCGGGTAGCGGCGGCGCAGCCGCGGGTTGTACAGGACGTCCTCGGGCAGCAGCAGGGTCAGCGGGCCCTTGTCGAGCGGGCAGGCCAGGATGGCCAGGATCGGGTCGTCGGGGGTCATCGTTGCCTTCCTTCGGGTACCGGATCGGGGCGGGCGGCGTCGTGGCGGGGGAGGGTCAGCAGGACGCACACCGCCAGCGCCGTCCCGCCGAGCCGCAGCGCGAGCCGCCACGGCTCGTGCGGCAGTGGCTCACCGAAGGCGACCGTCCCGCACACCACCGTGAACACGCAGGTCACCGTCGTGCATACCGGTACGATCAGCGACGCGCGGCAGCGCTGCAGCGCGGTCTGCGACAGCACCAATCCCGCCGCCCCGGTGAAGAGCAGCAGATACGGGTACGGGCCGCGCAGCAGCGTGAGCGCCAGCGATCCGAGGCCGTCCGTCCTCAGCAGCCCGGACACGCCCTTGATGGCGAGCGAGCTGACCCCGTACAGCAGCCCGACCGCCACCCCGTACTCCACCCCGGTCGGTGGCCGCCGACCGGAGTGGCGGGCGCGCCACTCGGTCGCGCCGTACAGCCACACCCCCGCCACCAGGGAGGGGACGCAGAGGGCGAGCAGCGTCCCGTTGCCGGTGGCGGTGCGGCTGACCGCGCCGCCACCTCGCAGTGAGGCCACCACCATCACCAGCGCGCACAGGATCAGCCCGATCCCGGCCCGTTCGCGGCCGCTGGTCCGCTCGCCCAGCACCCGCGAGGACAGCAGCAGGAGCAGCACCAGACCGGACACGAACAGGCCCTGCGCGGCCGCGATCGGCAACGTGCGGTACACCACCAGCTGGGCCGCGAACCCCGCCGCGAGCGCCGCCGAACCCGCCAGCCACAGCGGGCTCCCCAGCAGCAGCCGCAGCAGCCGCGCCGGGCGGGTCGTGCTCAGCGGCGGCAGCGCCGACAGGGCGCGCTTCTCCAGGACGAAACCGGTGCTGTACGCGACGTTCGCGAGCAGCGCCGCCATCACGCCCCACCCCATGTGTCCTCCCTCCGCCGCGCGTGCACCAGCAGGATCGACGCCAGCGACGGCACCCGGCAGGCGGCCCGGTCCAGTGGCCGCAAGCCCCGCGGTACGCCGTGGAACGGCGCCCCCGCGAGCCGTACCACCTCGAACCCGGACGCGGTGAGGAACCCGCGCAGCGCCCGCGCCGTGTACAGCCGCAGATGGCCGACGACCTCGCGGCCGGGGCGGCCGTGGATGCCCCGCAGGCTGACCTCCGAGAACACCGGCTGCACCCCGGCCATCAGCAGCCCGCGGTTGTACCAGGCCGCCAGGTTGGGCGTGGACAGCAGCAGATGGCCGCCGGGGCGCAGCACGCGGCGCAGTTCGTCCAGCGCCGCGTCGGGGTCGACCAGATGCTCGACCACCTCGCTGAACACGCACGCGTCGGCGCTCCCGTCGGCGAACGGCAGCCCGCCGTGGCCGAGTTCGCCCCGTACGACGGCGGGCAGCCGCCGTGCGGCGCGGCGCAGCGCGTCCTGCGACCAGTCGACGCCGATGAGGCGGTGGCCGCGGAGGAGGGGGAGGGCGGTGGCGGCCGCGGTGCCGTCGCCACAGCCGATGTCGAGGATGGTGGCGGCCTTGCCGGGGCCCGCGGCGTTCAGTGCCCGCGCCAGCATCCGCGCCTGGCGGCGGCTGCGGTCCGGGCCGGACGCGACGGGCACGGCCGGGTTCTCGTAGAACTCCCGGAGCGCCGGGCTCACGAGGCCCCTTCCCCGTGTGCTCGGGCGGTGGCCGCCAGCGCGCGCTGGAACAGGCCCGCGAGCCCCGCCCCCGCCGCGTCGTCCAGCAGCGCCCGCGACCAGCGCAGCGTCACGTGCAGCCGCCCGCCGGTCGAGGCCGTGGTCACCGTCAGCCCGCGGGGCATACGGGCCGGGGCCGAGAACCAGACGGCGGTGGCCTCGCCCGCCTCGCCGAAGTCGAGCGCGTACGGGATCCGGCCGATGTTGCTCAGCAGCGTGGTGGACGTCCACGGCCCGGCCGCCCGCCGCAGCCCCCGCGTCACGGCGGCCCGCAGCCCGACCGGTACGGCGGGCAGCGTGAGCAGTGTCCCCGCCACCCCCAGCTGCGCCCCCGGCGCGGCCTTCAGCGCCCGGGTGCGGGCCGCGGTGCGGCGCAGCAGCCGCGCCACCGCCGCCGGATCGGGCGTCTCCCGGGTCAGCAGCCGCGACTCCGCCCGCTCCTCGGGTCCGAAGCCGACCTCCACGAGCCGGGTGCCGTTGCCGATGGCCATCTCGGACGCGCCGCGCGGCCGGTCGTCCACGGGCATGGTGATCCGTACGGGGGTGGGCGGGCGGCCGTGCAACGCGTTCCAGCGGGCGGCCATCAGGCAGGTGGCGACGAGGAGCTGGTCGTTGACGGTGGGGCGCGGCGCCGGGCCGGGGGCGCCGGGCGGGCGGGGCGGTACGGGCAGTTCGGAGAGCAGCATGGCGTTGCCGGTGCGGGGCGCGTGGGTGTCCCCGGCGATCCGTACGGGCCGGGCGAGCCCCCGCGCGGGCGGGGTCCCGGCCGCCGTGGGCGGCGGGGCCACCGCGAGGGGCGGGGGCGCCGCGGGGGGCGTCGCCCGGGCGGCACCGCCGCCGTACAGGGTGGCGGCGGTGGCGAGCACCCGCAGGCACGACGGCCCGTCGAGCGCGGTGTGGTTGACGGTGAGGACCAGCACACAGCCGGTACGGTCCGGCTCGGTCACCACCTCCAGCCGCACCGGAGGCGACGCCGTCAGCGGCGGGCACACCGCGAGCGCCCGCTCCCGGGCCCGGGTGAGGGCGTCGGCCGCGCACGGCGGAAAGCTCACCGGCTCCACGTCCGGCCCGTCGGTCACCTCCCACTCGTACCGCCGCCGCCACCACCGCCCGGGTGCCTCCCGCACCAGAATCCGCGGATGCCGCCGCAACGCCTCCCGGAACGCGGCCCGCAACCGGCCGGGTTCGGGCCGTCCCGGCAGATGCACCTCGATGTGCACGGTCTCGGGTTCGTCGTCCTGCAGACAGTGCCGGGAGACCTCGTCCACGGTGGGGAACGGGATCCGCCGCGCGCGGTCCGCCGCCTGCCCGTACGCGGCCGCGCCGGAGCCCGCGCTCCGCTCGACCGCGGTCATCGGCCCTCACCTTCGGCCGGCCGCCGGGCACCGTGCGCACCGGTAGGCGGCGGTGGCGGCGGAGCGCCGTCGGCGGCGTGCCCGGCGGCCCGGGGCGGCAGCGTCACCACCGCCGCCGTCAGGGCCACGAGCGCCAGAGCCTGGGCCGCACCGCTGAACGCGCCCTCGCCGGACGCCGCCGGTTCGCCCGCGCCCGTCGCCGCCACCACCGTCGCGGCGGCCATCGCCACGAGGGCCGTGGGGGGCAGCCAGCCGGGGCGGTACCAGGCCAGGAGCGCCAGGAGCGGGACGGCCAGGGCGAGCCAGCCCGCCACGGCGATCATCACCGCCGTCAGGGCGACCGTGCCGAGCACCCAGCCCGGCCCCGGTGGCACCGAAGCCTCCGCCACCTCCGGCTCGGGCTCGCGGCGCCGGGCGAACGCCAGGCCGGCGAGCACCAGGAGCGCGGCCGCGCCGCCGATGAGGGCAGCGCGGTACGTCGTCGCGGGCTCGTAGGTGAGCGTCACCGTGCCGCCCCGGCCCGCCGGGACGAGGAACGCCTGCTGCCAGCCGTCGACGCGCAGCGGGGTGAGGGAGTGGCCGTTCAGCGTGGCCTTCCAGCCGTCGTTGTGGTTCTCGTACGTCTGGAGGTAGACGGCCTGGCCCGGGGCCACCTCGACCGTTCTGCGGTCGCCCGACCAGTCCTCGGCCTGGACGGTACGGGTCTCCAGCGCGGCGGTGGCGGGCTTGCCGCGGGTCAGGGTCACATCGGTCAGGGCCAGCGGGCCCGCGTCGCCCGCCTCGACCGTGTGGCGGCCCGCGTCCAGCCGCAGCTTGCCGCCCTTGGCCTCGTCACCGCACAGCTCGACCTTCACCGGCCGCCGTTCGGTCAGGTCCCGTACCGGGCCGGACACCTTGGTGGCGTGCAGGGTGCCGTCCACCGCCAGCGCCGGGCCCTGGCCGCACGGCAGGGAGAAACGGGCCTTCGGCGAGGGCTGGGTGACGCGCGGTATGTCCCCCAGTTCGGGGAGGCCGACCTCGGTCAGCCCCACCGGGAGCTGCAACTCCTGCCCGGCGACCGGGTTGTGCAAGGTCAAGGGCGCGGTCTTGCTGATGGTGATGTCGAGCCGGTCGGTGGTGAAGGCCGGGAAGCGGACCCAGCCGTCTGCGTCGACTCCGGCGGTGGCGGCGCCGTCGGGGGAGTTGATGAGCACTTCCTCGGGGCGGGTGGAGAGCCCGCCGGCGGCCGCGAGGACCAGCTCGCTGACGCGTCTCTTCTCCGGCCAGCGCAGATGCAGCACGGGGGAGTCGCCCGCGATCCACGCCGTCGTGAGGTCGCCGTCGAGGAGGTTGCGCGCGCTGAGCGCGGTGCCGGTGCGGCTGGTGGAGTCGGCGGTGATCTCGATCCGCGGCCCCTTGGCGCCCGCCCGGTTCAGCAGGGCGTCGAGCGCGCCACCGGGCACGGCCAGCGCCTGGCCCGCGATGGCGTACGTACCGCCGCTGCCGGTGCGGAACTGGCGGTGCAGCCCGACCTCCGCCGACACCGGCGCGAGGCCCCCGGGGTCCGCGGACCGGTGCAGCGAGACCACCTCGGCCGGGGCCGTGCTCCGCTCCGCGTCGGCCGGAAGCGACAGCAGCCGCGTGACCTGCACACCCGGCACGGACACCTCGGAGAACCCGGCGCCCGACAGGCCGGGCCTGGGCGTCTGCGAACCGGTGATCGTGATCTTCAGCCACTTCGCCGGACCGGAGGGGACCTTGACGGGCTGCGGGGTGCCGTGCGGCTGGAGCGGGCTGTCCGCGGACCCGTTGTCGGTCTCGACGCGTACGGAGGTGGGCGCGGCGCGCATGCCGTCGCCGGGCAGCGGGGTCAGCTGGATGGAATCCGGCAGCCGCAGGGTCTGCGCGAACTCGATGCGCAGCCACTGCCCCACCGGCTTGCCCGCGCTGCCCTCGGCCCACGCCGTGTCCGGGTTGCCGTCGAAGGCGCCCACGGGGTCGTACTGGGGCAGCTGGAACAGCCAGTTGCCGCTGCTGGAGGCGGTCACCGAGAGCGCCCCGCGCAGGGTGGCGGTCGTCTGGTGCGCGGTGCCCTTCTTCGGCAGGATCTGGCGCGGCGTGTCGCCCGGGTCGGTGAGGCTGCCGGACGGGTTCCGTTCGTCGGCGGTGTACGTGTACGAGGTATTGGAGTTGACGAGCCCGAAGCGGGTGTCGGCGCGCCGCATGCCGTCGCCGACCGCCTGCAGGGCGGGGGCGTTCGTGCCGGGGTGGCGGTCGCCGGTGAGGACGGTGGGGCGGTCGGCCATCGAGGGGTCGGCGGAGAGCTGGAGCAGCGATTCGGGGCCGCCGCTGACGGCGGCGGTCGCCGACACCTGCTTGGCCGTCACCGCGCCCGGCCGCCGTACCCCTTCGGGCTGGTAGATCTCGACGGCCTGACGGCGCGGGAACAGCCCCTGCACCTGCACCGGGGTGTCGGCCGCGATCCGGCCCCCGGTCATGAGCGGCCCGAACCCGGCGACCTTGCGGTAGCCGGAGGCCTCCAGGGTGCGGACGACGGTCTGCGGCGGTACGTAGCCGAGCTGGTCCGGGTCGAGGTCGTTGCGCACGACGACCTCGTGCAGCCCTGCCCTGGCGAGGAAGTCCCGCAGCCCCGGCACCTCGCCGCCGCTCAGCAGCGCCTGCTCGACCGCGTCCAGCGCCCGCCGCGATCCGGCGGTGCCGAAGGGCACGAAGTCGCGTTGTGCCCAGCGGGATTTTGCGAGCACATCCAGCGGCTGGTCGATGGGGCTGCCCCAGGTGTAGAGGCCGTGCGCGGTGGCGGGGACGACGAGGGCGCGGCTCTGTCCGGCGTGTGCGTCGAGCCAGTCGGCGGTCTTCTTCCAGTGGGAGGGCAGCGCGCTGAAGCGGCCCGGCTGGAGGACCGTTCCGTTGAGGTACGGCCAGGCGAGGGCGGGGAGGAGCAGCAGGGCCAGGACGGCGGGGAGGAAGCGGCGGCCGCGGAACAGGCGCGGCCGGGCAGAGTCCCCGGCCGCTCCGGTGGCCGCCACGCCCACCACGTGCGCCAGCCCCAGCGCCAGCGCCAGGGCCAGCCCGGCCTGGAACTTGTAGACGTTGCGGAACGGCCGCAGCCACCCGTCCAGCCACCCCCGCACCGCCTCGTGGAACGGCCCGCCGAGCGTCCCCCCGTACCCGGCGAGGGTGATCAGCGCGACGGACAGCACCACGAGCAGCAGCCACCGCCGCTCGGGCAGATCCCGCCGCGCCAGCCCGGCCAGCCCCAGCGCGGCGGCCAGCCCGGAGCCGAGGACGGCGACGACGGACGCGGCCACGGTCCAGCCGCCGGGCAGCCAGGCCTCGCCGAAGTGCAGATACGCCACCCAGTTGCCCGCGCCGCGCAGCGTCTCGGTGGCGGACATGGTGGCGGTGGTGGTGTCGGCCTGCTCGATGTACGGCAGGAAGTTCTCGCCGTACACCCCGAGCAGCAGCAGCGGTACGACCCACCACAGCGTGGCCAGCAGCACCCCCGGGATCCACCACCCCAGCAGGGCCCGCTGCCGCCGCCCGGCGGGGCGGCTGAGCAGATACAGCGCGACCGGCAGCAGCGCGGCCAGCGTGGAGGCGGCGTTGACGCCGCCCATGCAGGGCACGAGCAGCGCGGAGCGGGCGGCGGCGATACGGGGGCGGCTCGCCGGGTCGGTGAGCGGCAGCACGACCCACGGCAGCAGCGCGCCGGGGAGCGCGGCCGCGGAGGTGGAGCCGACGACGATGGTGAACACCGGCCACAGCGCGTACCCCGCCGCGCCCAGCAGCCGGCCCGCCGGGCTCCCGACGCGCAGCCGCTCCGCCAGCCGCAGCGCGCCCCAGAAGGCGACTGTGACGATGAGGGACATCCACAGCCGCTCGGCGAACCACACCGGGATGTGGAGGAGGTGGGCGAGGGCGTAGTACGGCAGCATCGGGAACGCGTAGCCGACGTACTGGTCCGCGATCCCGCCGAAGCCCGCCCGGTCGTGCCACAGCGAGCCGAGGTCGGCGAGGAAGCCGAACGGGTCGAGGACCACCGGCAGTTTGGTGTCGAAGGACATCCTGCCGGGCGAGGGCGCGAGGAACGCGACCAGCACGGCGGCCCAGAACCCGACCAGCCACCGCCGCCCGCGCGGCCGTTCGCCGGGCGCGGTCGGCGGCGGGGCGGCCGGGGTGCGTAACCGGGGCGGGGACGGGACGACCTGGGTCATGGCGACCGCCTAAGGATCAGGAGGAGATTCCACGTCGCGACCTCCCGCAGCCCCGGCACGCGCGTGACCGCCTCGGTGAGGAACGGCCAGTAGCGGGAGCGCGCCGAGACCACGGACACGTCCGCGCGGCCGCGGACGTGGCGCAGGACGGGGCCGATGTGGAGGGGGAAGAGGTTTTCGCCGAGCGTGTGCTTGGCGGCCCGGCCGGTGCGGCGCCGGTAGCGGGCCCGGGCCCGCTCGGCGCCCAGATAGTGCCAGGGCGCCCACTCGTGGCCGCCCCAGGGGGAGAGCCAGTTGGTGTACGAGAGGTAGATCAGCCCGCCGGGGCGGGTGACCCGCACCAGCTCGCTGAGGAAGGTGTACGGATCGGCCACGTGCTCCAGCACATTGGAGGAGAACGTCATGTCGGCCACGCCGTCCGCGAGCGGCAGCAGATACCCGTCGGCGAGGACGGCCCCGGCGGGCGGGCGTCCCCGGGCGGTCAGCTCACCGGTGTCCGGCTCGAAGAGGTAGGCGTGGGCGCCACGGCGCCGGAACTCCTCGGTGAAGTGGCCGCTGCCCCCGCCCACGTCGACCACCACCCGCCCGCGCAGCGGCCCGGCGTAGCGCGTCAGCTGCTGTGCGGCGTCCCGCGCGAGGAGCCGGTAGCAGTGTCCGGGGTCGGTCTGCTCCCGCAGGAACGCGCGGAAGAGGGCGACGGAGCGACGGATGGAGGGGTCCCGCACGGCCGCTCACCGCCAGGGTCCGGGCGACGACGCGACAGCGGGGAGCGGCGGTGGCTCCGACAGATACGCCTCGGCGGCGACGGCCCGGAAGCCCCGCACCGTCGCGCTCCACCGGAACCGCTCCGCGCGCAGCCGCGCCGCCCGGCCCAGCGCGTCGCGCCGCTCCGGGCCGAGCGCGAGCGCGCACCAGGCGGCGGCGAACGAACTCTCGCCGCGCGCCAGCACACCCGTCACCCCGTCATCGACGGAGTCCCGCAGCCCGGGGATGTCGAAGCCGAGCGTGGGCGTGCCCCGGGTGGCCGCCTCCATCACCACCAGGCCCCAGCCCTCGATGAGGGAGGGGTGCAGCAGCAGCCACGCCTGGCACAGCAGCCGGTGCTTCTCCTCCTCGGTGACATGGCCGGCGAAGGTGACCCCGGGACCGGCCATCGCCTCCAGCCGAGCCCGTTCGGGGCCGTCGCCGACGATGACGAGCCGTCCGCCGGTGACCGGCCGCACCCGCTCCCACAGCCGCAGCAGCAAGTCGACGCGCTTGTACTCGACCAGCCGCCCCATCGCGAGGAACAGCGGCTCACGGGAGGTGGGCAGCAGGGGACCGGGTTCCTCGACGCCGTTGTGCACCACCCGGATCCGGGTCCGGTCCACGCCGAGGGAGCGTAGGCCGGCGGCGGTGGAGTCGGAGACGGCCACCATGAGGTTGCCGCGGTGGGTGCCGGTGAGCGCCCAGTGTTCGAGGCGCCTGCCGAGCCGGGCGGCCGGGCCCCGGAAGCGCAGCTTCCACAGGTCGGTGTGCACGTGGTTGACCAGGCACAGGGTGGGGCCGCGATGCCACAGCGGGGCGAGGTAGGGCAGCCCGTTGCACACCTCGACCAGCAGGTCGCAGGGGCCGACCCGGTGGGCGAGGGTGTGCGGGGCGCGCAGGAAGTGGCCCAGCTCGCCGAGGGCGCGCCCGTTGCCGCCCGCGGACACCACCTGGTAGCCGCGGGCGTGGGCGGGTCCGCCGCACACCACGGTGACCTGGTGGCCGTGGGCGGTCAGCCCCTCGGCGATCCGGTCCACCAGCAGCTCGGAGCCACCGGCCGCCGGATTGCCGAGGTCGCGGCGGGCGAGGAAGACGATCCGGCGCGGCAGCGGCGCGATGGCCTCCGCGGTGGATTCATGGGTCGCGGCGGGGGACGGTCGTAACGGCTGGGGCATGGCGGGGTGCTCCAACTCGCCTCAGGGTGCGGAGACTTCGTGGGAAGACTGCGGGAGGAGACGTGCCGAACCGGGGGTGTGCGATGGCGTGATGCTCGTGGGGTGGTCAGTTTTCGCTTCCTCGTTCGCCCCGGCTACTCACCGGCGTGACAAATTGACCGCCCCCGGAAGCTGACGCTTCATCACCTTGCGCAGTATCACTCACGCGTGGCCGCCTCCCCCGCACCATCAGCACCACGCCCGCCACGGTCAGCACCGCCCCGGCGATCCCCGCGGCTAGTGGCGCCGTCTCGCCGACCAGCTTCAGCCTGCGGTTGTCGTCCCTGGCCAGCTTCACCTGGCCGGCTTGCGTGGCCTCGGTGAACGCCAGCCCCTCGCCGCGCAGCAGCGTCACCCGGTCCCGGTGGCCGCCGGGCGCGCGCAGGGTGACCTTGGGCGAGATCCCGGCGTAGATGATCCGGCCGGTGCGGCGGTCGGCCACCAGCTCGATGCCGGTGTTGGCGTACCACTCCTCGGCCTGCACCTGGCCCTGCTTCGCCCGCCCGACCAGCCGCCCGGGCACCTGGCGGGTGCCGGTCCTGGTGGGCCGCACGGTGCCGGTGAAGCGGTAGCCCTCGTACCCCTGGATCTTCGCGGTCCCGGCGAAGCGGAGCGGGACGGTGTCGCCCAGCGTGCTGTCCCACCAGCGGTACGTCCGCTTCTTCAGATCGAACGGGAACTTCAGGTACGCGTCCCCCTCGAACGGGCCCGGCGCCTCGCCGCAGCAGTGCACCGGCTCGTTGGTGCGGCGGTCGGTGACCCAGCGCTCGGTCTTCCACTGGAAGGCCCGGCGCGGATCCCGCAGCGGCAGGGTGCGCGGGGTGTCGACCGTCGTCGACACGTCCCAGACGGCGCGGCCCGTGCGGTCGCTGTCGTGGACGTCGCCCAGCACCCGGCGGGTGATGGTCAGCTTCTGCCCCCGCCGCTCCTTGACGTCGTCCGTGTCGAAGTAGCTGCCCCGTCCGGTGAACACCGTGGTCACATCGGTGTCGATCGGGGTGCGTTTCGCACGCGGTTCGACGTACCAGGTCAGCAGGGGTGCGAGGACGAGCAGGAAGACGCCGAGCCCGAGCGGGACCAGCGACAGCGGCCAGAAAACGGGTGAAGTGGGTGGTACCGAGCGGCGCATGGCAGGCACTCCGTCTCGATGCGGCCGGATATGACCGGCGAGTCTTGAGGCGGGACCGTAAGCGCAGGGTTGACGGAGTGTCAATCCTCCTTCCATGCTGGTGAGTTGCCGGACCGGGCCGGTGCGCACGTCATACGGAAGGGGCTCACCGCGCCATGCCCAGACTGCTCGCCGCCGCCGTGACCTGCGTCCTGTCCGCCGCCCTCGCGGTCGGCGCCGCGTTCGGCATCGTCGCCCTGCTGGGCGCCACCCCCGACCAGCCGAACGTCCCCCTCGTCACCTTCCCGACCTCGTCGCATCCGGCCTCCCCCGCGACCCCGGCGGAGAAGCGGTAGGGGGAGGGACGGGGATGGCATCGCCGTTGCGTTCCGCCTGGCGGGAGGTGCCCCGGTCGCGGGTGCGCCACTTCGCCCGGCTCGCCCTGGACGAGGTGCCGGTCCTCGCCGAGGACATCTTCCGCGAGATCCGCCGCGAGTACCCGAACCTGACCATCGTCCCGGACGAGAGCGGCGAACCGGTGGCGCTGGTGGGCATCCGGCGCGCCCTCGAACACTTCGTCGGCTACGTGTCGGACGGCTCCGGCGGCCCCCGCGAACACCCCCAGGTCTTCCAGGAGTTCGGCCGCGGCCAGGTGCAGCACGGCCGCAGCCTCGACTCCCTCCAGGCCATGTACCGGCTCGGCGTACGGCTCGCCTGGCGCCGCCTCGCCGAGATCGGCCAGCAGGTCGAGATCCCCGCGCCCGCCATGTACGAACTCGCCGAGTCCGGCTTCGAGTATCTGGACGGGCTGGTCGCCGAGTCCATGCGCGGCTACGCCGAGGCCGCCGCGCGCCAGGCGGGGGAGCGGCTGCGGCTCCAGCGCCGACTGCTCGACCTGCTCCTCACCGAACGCCCCCGCAAGAGCCCCGACGACGCCGACGCCCTCGCCGAACGGGCCGCCCGCATCGGCTGGCCGCTGCCCGAGCGGGTCGCCGTCGCCGTACTGCTGCGCCCCGCGCGCGAGGCGCTGGCCCCCGCCGTGGGCCGGGACGTCCTCCTCGACATGGAGTGCGAACAGCCGCGCATGGTGCTCCCCGACCCCGAGGAGGCGGGCCGCCCCGACCTGCTGCGCCGCGCCACCGCCGGGTGGTCGGGCGCGGTCGGCCCGCCCGTACCGCTCGCCGAGGCCGCCAAGTCGCTGCGCTGGGCGGCGGCCGCGGTCCGGCTGATGGAGCGCGGGCTGCTGCCCGCCGGGGAGGTGCTGCACTGCACCGAGCACACCGAGGCGCTGGTGCTGCTGCCCCCGGAGGAGCTGATCGACGCCCTGGCCCGCCGCCGTCTCGCCCCGCTCGCCGGGTGCGGCCCCGCCCAGGGCCGTCGCCTCGCCGAGACGCTGCTGGCGTGGCTGGAGACGCGGGGCGGCGCGCCGGAGATCGCGGACCGGCTGGGGGTGCATCCGCAGACCGTGCGCTATCGGCTCCGCCAGATCAGGGAGCTGTGGGGCGAGGAGGTGGAGGATCCGGACCGCCGCTTCGAGCTGGAGCTGGTGCTGCGGGCGCGGCGGCTCCGCGGCGACCTGCTGCCGCCCACCCCCTAGCGGATGGCGGCCGGGACCCTGGCAGTCTTGTCAGTGATCTTCAGGGTCTTTGCGCAACCATTGCCGGAGGAAGTGGCCTACGCGTAATCTGTGTTCGCGATACCGGCCAGCGGCCGGAATCTCGAACACTTGCCATCTGGACCAGAAGGGGTGGGCGAACCACATGGGACGCCTCGTGCCCGCGGTGACCCGGGCTCTGGACATTCTCGAGCTGTTCCTCGACGGCGACGGCACACTCTCCGCCCCCGAGATCACCCGCCGGCTCGGACTGCCCCGGACCACCGTCCATGAGCTGGTGACCACTCTGGCCGCTCGCTCCTATCTGGTCCATGTGCCCGACCAGCCCGGCCGCTACCGGCTCGGTGTGCGCCCGTACCAGCTCGGCAGCCGGTACGCGGAACAGCTCGACCTGGCCGCCGAGGGCCGGCAGGTGGCCCGGAGCGTCGCCGAGACCTGTGACGAGACCGTCCATGTGGCCATTCTGGAGGGCACGGACGTCATCTACATCGCCAAGGTCGACTCCACCCACGCCGTGCGCATGGTCTCCGCCGCGGGCCGCAGGCTGCCTGCGCACTGCACCTCGGTCGGCAAGATGCTGCTCGCCTCCCTCCCGGAGGACGAGCTGACCGCCCGGTTCCCCGAGGACCGGCCGCTGGTCGCCATGACGGACAACAGCATCACGTCCCCGGCCGAGCTGCGCCGCCACCTGGCCGCCGTGCGGGAGCGCGGCGTCGCGGTCGAGCGGCAGGAGTCCAACCCCGATGTGAGCTGCGTGGCCGCGCCGGTGCGGGACTCGGCGGGCAAGGTGGTGGCGGCGCTGTCCATCTCGGTGCCGACGATCCGCTGGAGCGAGGAGCGCCAGACGGAGCTGGAGGAACTGGCGGCCAAGGGCGCGGGCGAGCTGTCCGTCCGCCTCGGACACCGGAGGGGACGCGGCGTATGAGCGGCCGGACATGGGACGTGGCGGTCCGGGCGACCGCCGAGCTGGGCGAGGGCCCGACCTGGGACCCGGCGGCCGGGCGGCTGATCTGGGTGGACATCCTCTCCGCCCGTGTCCACACCTACGATCCGGCCACCGGGCGGCACACCACCCTGGCCACCGAGCAGCACGTCGGCGCGGCGAAGCCACGGGCGGGCGGCGGTCTGGTGGTCAACCTGCGCGACGGCATCGGGCTGTACGACTCCGCCGCGAACGGCTTCCGCTGGCTGGTCCGGGACGCCGTCCCCGGCCGCCGGGGCAACGACGCGGCCGTCGCCCCGGACGGTTCGCTGTGGGCGGGCACGATGCGCTACGACGAGGCGGCGGGCGGCGGCACCCTGTCCCGTATCGGCTCCGACGGCTCCGTGGCGGAGATCCTGCCGGACGTGGCGGTCAGCAACGGCACCGGCTGGAGCCCGGACGGCCGCCTCATGTACTACGTCGACTCCCCGACCCGCCGCGTCGATGTCTTCGACGTCACGGGAGAGGGCGTCACCGGCCGCCGCCCCCTCGCCCACATCGAGGACGGCGCGGGCTTCCCGGACGGGCTGTGCGTGGACGCCGACGGGTGTGTGTGGGTCGCCCTCTGGGACGGCGGCGCGGTCCGCCGCTACACCCCCGACGGCACACTCGATCGGGTGATCCCGCTGCCCTTCCCCCGCCCCACCGCATGCGCCTTCGGCGGCGCCGGACTCAGCGATCTGTACGTGTCCTCCGCCCGCGTCGGCCTCGGCGCCGCCGCCCCGCCGCTGGCGGGGTCGGTGCTGGTCATCCCGGACGCGGGGAGCGGGCTGGCGCAGCCGGCGTTCGCGGGCTGAGCGGGGTCGTACACCGCCGGACCCGACGGCTCTCCGCACAAGATCCTCACAGTCGGCGGCCCCCGCGCTCCGGGCAGGTCACATAACCTCACCGGCGAAATGAACGATCCGCGCACCTCCCGCCGAAAGCCGAAGCCCCGCACCCGCGGCCGCCGCGCCCGCCGGGGGCGGGGCCGCCGCGTGCTGATCCTGGCCGCGGTGCTGGGCCCTGTGCTCGCCGCGGTCTTCGTGGCGGAGCTGGCCACCGAGGGCTACTGGCGCGCCCCGGCGCCGAAGCCGTCCCCGGAGCGGCCCGAGCGCCCGGCGGCGGACCCCACGCACCCGCCCCCGCCCTCCCCGGTGGCCCCGACCCCCGGCCCGTCGCCGACCTGCACCCGTTTCCTGTGGTGGTGCGCCTGACCGGAGCGCCACGGGGGCTCCGCCCCGGGCGCGTGAACGACTACGGCGTGACGCACACCATGCGCTGCAGCAGGTCCCGCAGCACCGTCCGCTCCTGCGCCGACAGTCCGGCCAGCGGCTCGCGGGCGAAGTCCAGGGAGCCGCGCAGCCGCTCGGCGGTCTCGCGGCCCGCCTCCGTGGCGGCGGCGAGCTTGACGCGGCGGTCGGCGGGGTCGAGGCGGCGCTCGGCGAGGCCGCGGGCTTCGAGACGGTCCACGATCCCGGTGACGTTCGACGGCTCGCACTTGAGCTGCTGCGCTATGCGCCGCATGGGCGTCGGTCCCCGGGAGAGCAGGCCGAGGACGCGCGCCTGGGCGCCGGTGAGGGCATGCTTGGCAGCGGCTTCCTCGTACTCCTCGTGATAGCGGGCGACGATGGTGCCGATCAGCTCGACGACCTCGAGGGTCAGCGGGTCCATGGGCGACGTCATGCCTCTCAGGCTACCCGTTTGCTTGACAACATGAAATATCGAGTCCCATGATTGTTTCAGGTAGTGAAGTAATTAAGAGGAGGCACTTCCATGTCCGCGATCCCCGCCACCGGCCGTGAATGGCACCTCGTCGCCCGCCCCGAGGGCTGGCCGAAGCCGGAGGACTTCGCGCTGCGCGAGGTTCCGGTGGCCGAGCCGGGCCCGGGCCAGGTGCTGGTCCGCAACCTGTACATGTCGGTGGACCCGTACATGCGCGGGCGGATGAACGACGTGAAGTCGTATGTGCCGCCGTTCCAGCTGGACCAGCCGATGGAGGGCGGCGCGATCGGCCAGGTGATCGCCTCGAACGCGGACGGCCTCGCGGTCGGCGACCACGTCCTGCACTTCAGCGGCTGGCGCGAGTACGCGGTGGTGGACGGCAAGCGCGCGGTGAAGGCGGACCCGCAGGTCGCCCCGCTCACCGCGTACCTCGGTGTGCTCGGCATGACGGGCCTCACCGCCTACTCGGGCCTGCTGGAGGTCGCGTCGTTCAAGGAGGGCGACGCGGTGTTCGTCTCCGGCGCGGCGGGCGCGGTCGGCAGCGAGGTCGGCCAGATCGCCAAGCTCAAGGGCGCCTCGCGGGTCATCGGCAGCGCGGGCTCGGACGAGAAGGTGCGGCTGCTGCTCGACGAGTACGGCTTCGACGCGGCGTTCAACTACAAGAACGGACCCGTGGCCGAGCAGCTGAGGGAGGCCGCCCCCGACGGCATCGACGTCTACTTCGACAACGTCGGCGGTGAGCACCTGGAGGCCGCCCTCGGCAGCCTCAAGGTGCACGGCCGCATCACCGTCTGCGGCATGATCGCGCAGTACAACGTGACCGAGCCGCCCGCCGCCCCGCGCAACCTCGCGCTCGTCATCGGCAAGCGGCTGCGCATGCAGGGCATGCTGGTCAATGACCACAACCACCTCCAGCCGCAGTTCTTCGAGGAGGTCGGCGCCTGGGTGCGGGAGGGCAAGCTGCACTACCGCGAGACCGTCGTCAAGGGCGTGGACAACGCGGTGGACGCCTTCCTCGGCATGCTCCGCGGCGAGAACATCGGCAAGATGATCGTCGCCTTCGAGGACTGAGGACCGGGTCCCCGCAGCGCTGAGGCGGGGGCGTTCGTCGCGCCACGAGGCGGCGAACGCCCCCGCCTCAGTCGGCTATCGCGTGGCGGGGGCGGCGCCGATGGCGGCCCTCGGGCGGCTGCGGGAGTTCGACGTGGAGCCGCGGAGGGCGGGCCGCGGTGAAGGAGACCGACATGACCCCGAAGGTCACCATGATCATGATGATCAGCGCCACGCCGAGGGTGACACCGGCCCCGCCGAGACCGATCACGGGCCGTGGACCCAGCACTCCGGCCAGCCAACTGGTCAGCAGGGTGCCCAGCAGCCAGCCGGAGCGGTAGACCAGCTGGAAGATGGCCATGACGCGGCCGCGGTAATCCGGCCTCGTCTGGAGCTGCGCCAGGCTGAGCAGCCCCGCCCGGAGGACGAGGGACACCATGCCGAGCGGAAGGAGCACCAGGCCGAGCGTGACCACCGTGGGCATGACCGAGGTGACGATCTCCAGAACGCCCAGGAGAACGCTGCCCGCGAGGACCGTGCCCAGGACGACCTTGGCGCGCCACATCATCCAGGCGCCCAACAGCGATCCCACGGAGATCACGGCGAGCAGCACACCGTAGGCGCCCGCCTCCTCGTTCAGTTCGCTCGAGGTGAGCAGGAGCAGCAGTGAGGGCAGGCTGGTTCCGAACACGCCCACCGTGGCGATGATGACGATCAGGAGCGCGAGACCGGGCCGGGCCCACAGGTACACCCACGCCCGCCACAACTGGGTGCGGTCCTTCGGCGCCTGCCGGCGGGTGTGCAGCTCCGCCGGGCGGACCAGGAGCAGGGCCACGACGACCGTCAGATAGGACGCGGCGTTCAGCAGGATCACCCCGCCCAGCCCCATCATGGCCATCACGGGTCCCACCGCCGCCGACCCGACGATCAGCGACAGATCCAGGATCACGTTGTTGAGGGTGACCGCCTGCCGGAGCATCGCGTCTCCGGCGATCTCCGAGACGAACACCTGTGCCGTGGGCAGGCCGATCGCGTTCACGGCCCCCACGCACAGGGCGCTGACGATGAGCTGCCACACCGCGATCGAGCCGTGTTCGGCCAGCAGCCCCAGGGCCAGCGCGAAGAGCGCGAGCAGGGCATGGGTGCACAGCAGCACCCGGCGGGCGGGGAAGCGATCCGCGACCAGGCCTCCGACCGGGCCGATCAGAAGCATCGTGAGAATCGGTGCCGCGGTGACGATACCGAGAACCAGCTCGTCGCGGCTGAGCTGGTAGGTGAACCAGCCCAGCGCCACGATCTGCATATTGGTGCCGACCTGGGAGACGACCTGTCCGACGAAGTAGAACCGGGGGTTGCGGGCGCCGAAGAGTCCCGGCGGCCGGCTGTCCGTCATCCGGTGGCCCGCGCGTACAACTCGCCTACGCGGTGGGCGAAGGCGCCGGCCGACAGGTGGGTCTCGGCGAGCTTCCGGACGGCTCGGCGATCGCTGCGCAAGGCGGCGTGGACGTCCTCCATGACGGACGCGGCGTCGCCATCGCTGTACGCGCCGGTGAGGTTGTACCGCAGGAGGGAACCTATGGTGTCCTCCGTGATCAGACCGGCGTAGCCGTAGCCCGCGCAGAGGGTGGGTATGCCGGTCGCCATGGCCTCCATCGCGCCTCGGCCGAGTGAGATGACGACATCCATCTCCGCCAGCAGGTTCGGTATCGAGGGGCACGGCACGTGGTTGATGAGGATGATCTCGCTGCCGAAGCGGTCGCTGATGTCCCAGAACCCCGGTCCGTCACCCGCCGCGTACACGAGGAGCCTTTCCCGGTCCAGGTGCTCCATGACCGTGCCCATGACCGCCTCACGCCCCGAATCCATCCGGCCGTAGACCAGGACGCGCGGCCTGGCCGCCCGGCTCTTGTCCCAGATCGCGGGGAAGCGGTCCAGGTCCACGCCCTGGTGGGCGAGCACCGCCCGGCCCGGTGGCAGGTACGCCTGTTGCAGGGCGAGGGCGTTCTCCGTCATGCAGAGGAAGCGCGAACAGCGCGACACCAGGTAATCGGAGGAGCGGCGGCCGGCGTGATGGACGATCCTGAACGCGGGGATGTCATCGGGGAACAGGCGCAGCATCTCGTCGGACACCTCGTCGACCAGGAGAAGGTCGGTCTTGTCCGAAGGGCCGATCTCGTCCGTCACGGATACGGACACGGAGTCCAGTTTCCGGACCTGCGAGGTGAGCGCGAATCTGCGGAGGTCGTCGACCACGAGACGGACCTCGTGCCCGTCCTTGCTCATGACCCCGATCAGATCCAGGACGAAGCTGTGCTGACCGTAGGTGTGATAGCGGCCGCCTTGGTCATGCTTTCCGTCGTAGATGGAGTTGCTGCCGGTGGCGAGCAGATAGGTTACGTGCACGGTGTCCTCGATGAGATGGCGAGCGGTAACGGGGGCATGCCGGGATCACGGCCCCTTCGGGTACTGCTCGAACCCGAATCGCCTCTCGAATTCCGCACGGCGGTCGCCGTCGAAGAAGTAGACCATCTTCACCATCGGTCCCCACCGCTCGTCCAGGCTCATGCCCTCGAAGGCGAAGCCGTACTTGAGCTGGAGGATCATGGCGGCGCGGTTGTGCGGATGGTGCTGTGAGGTCACCCGCTCGTAGCCCAGGTCCTCCAGGTACTCCAGCAGCCTGGAGTAGACCAGGGCCGCGAGGCGCTGCACCCGGTACTCCGGCAGGAGTCCGCTCGTGCCCAGGTAGAAGGTGGTGGGGTCTTCCATCCTGCCCTTCAGCCAGCCCACCACCTTCCCTTCCGAGTTCTCGATGAGGATGCGCTCCGCATGGAGCCCGCTGTATTCCTGGACGAGTTCGGGGGACTTCGGGTTGTACGGGTAGGCGTCCCGTTCGGGGAAGACGTCGGCGTATATCTCCGTTACCGCTTCGCGGAAGGTCGCTTCATCAACGCAGAGGCCGGCGCCGCTATTCTTCCCCGGAAGGCGTATCGGGAAAAAACGTCGACGGGCGTCCTCAAGCTTCTCTTGGAAGTTCACGCGGACAATTTACGGCCCGGGCGCTGACGCACCGCTAACGAACGCCTAACGCAAAAATCCCCGGAACGTCAGGCCGGGCGGCACATCACGGCAGGACCACCGTCGTCAGGGCGCGCGGCGGAAGCTCCGCGTCCAGCGCGCCGCCCCGCACCACCGCCGCGCCGACCCGGCTCAGCGCATGCGTCTCGTCCGTCCGGTACACCGCGCCGCGGCCTCGTCCGCCGCCCACCACGAACTCCGTACGGACCGCCTCCCGGCCGGTGTTCAGGATCTCCAGCACCCGGCTCCCGTCCCGGTTCCGGAAGGCCGTTACCTTCACGCCGTCCGCGGCGGCCGCCCCGGCCGACGCCGCCACCCGCACCGCTCCCGGCCGTACGAAGCGGCTGTACGCGGCGAGCGCCCACAGCCGCTTCGAGACGTGGTAGTCCGCGCCGTCGAGCTGGATCAGCCCCCGCGTCGCCCCCACCGAGGCGCCGAACCAGTACACGTACGCGCTGGCCCGCGCGTCCGCGAGCGTGGTGTGGATCGCCTCGGCGACAGCGAGCCCGTCGTACTCACTGTCGTCGTCCCACGCCTCGTTCCACGTCGTGCCGTTGGGGCTCCACTCGGACATCCAGGTGCGCCGGGTCGTCGGCAGCGGCTGGTCCGAGGGCGTGACGTACGGGTGTCCGGTGTGCGTGCCGACGTACCGCGACGCCTGCGGGTCCGCCTCGATCGCCGCGCTGTACTCGGCCTGCTGGTCCCATCCGGCCGCGTCGCAGCACACCAGGTTGATCCCCGCGCGCCGGACCGCCGGGCCGAGCGCCTTCACGGTCTCGGCCGCCTCCTTCGGCGTGAACCGCATGGAGGCGTAGGACGTGGTGAGGTCCGGCTCGTTGGTGAAGCCGAGGTCGGTGATCCGGATGCCCTCCTGGCGGTAGAACTTCGCGTACTGCACCAGGTAGTCGGCGTAGGCGCGCCGCCATTCCGGCTTCAGCGTGCCTCCGCCTCCGTCCGTTCCGTTCGTCTTCATGTAGCCGGGCGCGCTCCAGGCGTCGGCGTAGAAGCGCTGCACGCCGTACCGTTTCGCCTCCTTGGCCAGCCACACCTGGCCACCGTCCTTGCCGTCCCACTCGTAGGCCGGCGGGGCGTCCGGGCCGCCGGGGTCGGTGGGCTGGATGGACTTCATGTGGTCGTAGACCTCGTCCGAGGACGAGCCGATGCCGAGCCGCAGGATGCTGAGCCCCGCGCCGGTGCGCCGGTTGAGCAGCAGGTCCAGCACCTCCCGCCGGTGTTCGGGGGTGAGCCCGCCCGCGCCCCGCATCAGATCGGCGCGCTGGAAGGCCTCCGAGAAGCCGAAGCCGTCGATCGGCTGGAGGGGTCTTCCGAAATCCGCGCCGGGGGTGGAAGGTTGCTCAGCGGCGGCGGACGGTGTGGCCAGAGGGATCAGGGCGGCGGCGAGCGCGCCGACGAGAGCGGTACGGACCGTCTTGATCACGAAAACTTCCCTTCCCAGGCTCCGAAAACTTCCGGAACGTTTCCGTAACGTCGGCCGCACGCTAGAGGCGGCCCCCACCCCGGTCAAGAGTGAGCACACACACGGCACACGAGAGGACAACCGCCGCATGACAACGCGTCAGCGCACCAGATGGCTCGCCCTGCCCGCCGCACTCCTGCTCGCCCTGCTCCCGGCCAGCGCCTCCGCCTATCCCAACCCGGGCCGGGTGACGGGCGACATCGCCGTCCACGACCCGACGATGCTCCGCGCCGCCGACGGCACCTATCTGCTCTACTCCACCCACGGCGGTCTGGAGGCCCGCACCTCCACCGACCGGATCGCCTTCAGCCGCTCCGGGAACGCCTTCAACTCCCCGCCGTCCTGGTGGAAGACGTACTCCCCGGGCAACGACCCCTGGGCCCCGGACATCTCGTACCACGGCGGCACGTACTTGATGTACTACGCCGTCTCGTCCTTCGGCTCCAGCACGTCCGCCATCGGCTTCGCCACGTCGCCCAGCGGCCGGGCCGGCACCTGGACCGACCACGGCATCGTCCACTCCACGACCGGCAGCAGCGACTACAACGCCATCGACCCGAACCTCTTCGTGGACGACGACGGGAAGTGGTGGCTGGCCTTCGGCTCGTGGTGGTCGGGGCTGAAGATGATCCGCCTCGACCCCTCCACCGGCAAGCAGTACACGGGCGACAGGACCGTCTACGGCATCGCCTCCCGGCCCACCGGCACCAAGGCGGTCGAGGGTCCGTCCGTCGTCAAGCGCAACGGCTCCTACTACCTGTTCGCGTCGTACGACACCTGCTGCGCGGGCACCGGCTCCACGTACAAGATCAAGGTCGGCCGCGCCACCAAGCCCACCGGGCCGTACTACGACAAGAACGGGGTGAACATGATGAACAACGGCGGCTCCCCGGTCCTGGAGTCCCACGGCCGCTACATCGGCCCCGGCGGGCAGTCGATCATGAGCGACAGCGACGGCGACCTGCTCGTCTACCACTACTACGACGGCCAGGCGGGCGGCACCGCCAAGCTCGGCGTCAACCTGCTGAGCTGGAGTGGCGGCTGGCCGACCGCGTACTGAGGCGCCGCGCCATGAGGCTTGGGCGGGGGCGTTGACGCCCGGGCGGCCAGCTCTTACCGTCTCGTTCGGATATGCGATCCCTATCCGGCATATCGAACAGAGCAGTAGAGAGGCGTGCCATGCAGTCGACCGCCCCCGCCCGGTTCACCCTCGACCCCGCCTTCGCCGTCGGTGATGTCGACCCCCGTCTCTTCGGCTCGTTCGTCGAACACCTCGGCCGCTGCGTCTACACCGGGATCTACGAGCCCGGCCACCCCGCCGCCGACGAGGCCGGGCTGCGCACCGACGTCCTCGCGCTGATCCGTGAACTCGGCGTCACCGCTCTGCGCTACCCCGGCGGCAACTTCGTCTCCGGCTACAAGTGGGAGGACGGCACAGGGCCCGCCGACGAGCGCCCCCGCCGCCTGGACCTCGCGTGGCGCTCGACCGAGACCAACCGCTTCGGGATCTCCGAGTACGTCGACTTCGTCCGCAAGGTCGGCGGCGAGCCCATGATGGCCCTCAACCTCGGCACGCGCGGCGTCGCCGAGGCCCTGGAGCTGCAGGAATACGCCAACCACCCGTCCGGCACCGCCCTGTCCGACCGCCGCGTCGGCCACGGCGACAAGGACCCGTACGCCATCCGGCTGTGGTGTCTGGGCAACGAGATGGACGGCCCCTGGCAGACCGGCCACAAGACCGCGGAGGAGTACGGCCGGCTGGCCGCCGAGACCGCCCGCGCCATGCGCCAGATCGACCCGGAGGTCGAACTCGTCGCCTGCGGCAGCTCCAACCAGGCCATGCCGACCTTCGCCGCCTGGGAGGCCACGGTCCTCCAGCACACCTACGACCTGGTCGACTACATCTCCCTGCACGCCTACTACGAGGAGCACGACGGCGACCGCGACTCCTTCCTCGCCTCCGCCGTCGACATGGAGTCCTTCATCGAGAACGTCGTCGCCACCTGCGACCACGTGGGCGCCCGGCTGAAGTCGAAGAAGAAGATCAACCTCTCCTTCGACGAGTGGAACGTCTGGTACCAGAGCCGCTTCGCGAACGCCGAGCCGCCCAACTGGGAGGAGACGCCGCGGCTGCTGGAGGACAACTACTCCGTCACCGACGCCGTCGTCTTCGGCTCGCTGCTCATCGCGCTGCTGCGCCACGCCGACCGCGTGACGGTCGCCTGCCTCGCCCAGCTGGTCAACGTCATCGCCCCGATCCTGACCGAACCGGGCGGCCCGGCCTGGCGCCAGACCACCTTCTTCCCCTTCGCCCAGGCCTCGGCGTACGGTCGCGGCCGGGTGCTCCAGGTCGCGGTCGACAGCCCCGCGCACGAGACGGCGCGGTACGGCGAGGTGCCGCTGCTGCACGCCACGGCCGTGCGGAACGAGGAGACCGGCGAGGTCACCGTCTTCGCCGTCAACCGCGACCAGCACCGGCCGCTCCCGCTGGAGGTGGCGCTGCACGGGATGGCGCCCGCCCGGGTGGTCGAGCACAGCGTGCTGGCCGACGCCGACCCGGAGGCCCGCAACACCCTGGCCGAGCCCGAGCGCGTCACCCCGCACCCGGGCCGGGGCACGGCGCTCGCAGACGGCGTGCTGCGCGCCACCTTGGAGCCGATGTCCTGGAACATGATCCGTTTGGGGTAGGCCGCAAATAACTTGTATAGTGCACCTATATGAGTACGGTGCGACGCGAGATACAGGACGGGATACAGGGGTGGGCATCGGCGGTCGGCCGTAGCTTCCGGGCCGCGCTGACCATGGAACGGGTGTCCTCGGAGCCCGCCGCGATCGCACGCGCGGTCCTGGCGGTCGTCGCCGCGGCGGTGCTCGGCGCCCTGACCGGCGATCCGCTGGCCTGGGTCATGATGACGGTGGGCACCTTCATCTGCGGCATCGGCACCCTGCTGGCGCCGGTCCGGCACCGGGCGGTGAACGCGTTCGCGTTCGGCGCGGGCTTCTCGCTCGCCGCCCTCGCCGGTGTCTGGCTGCACCGGACCGGCTGGTACTTCCTGATCGCCCTCGCGGTCCTCGCGTACCTGGCCGGTCTGTGGCGGGCGCTGGGCGTGGCGCCCGGCATCCGCGCCTGCCTCGTCGTCATCGGCTGCCTGATCACCGCCGACCTCGCCGCCACCGTCGAGGCGGGGCTCGTGATGGTGCGCTGGATGGCCGCGGGCGCGGCCCTGACCCTCGCCGCGCAGCTGCTGCCCCCGTACGGGCGGCGCCACCCCGCGCAGCGCAAGGCGCTGGCCGCGCTCTACGCCTCGCTGGCGGCGTACGCGCGGACCGAGGGGACCGGCGGCTACCCCGCCCCGGCGCCCTTCACCGCCGCCCGCAGGGCGCTCGATCTGCTGCCGCGCTTCGCCCGCTCCGGCGCGGCACCGCTCTACGGACTGCTCGTCGAGGCCGAACGGATCCGGCGCGCCCTGCTGCTCGTGTCCGACACCCCGAAGGCGCCCCGCGAGGAGATCGCCGCGGCGCTCGACTCCGTGGCGCGCGCCCTGCGCACCTCCCGCCCGGAGCCCCTCGCACCGGACGTCGCGCGGGCCCTGGAGACCTGGCGCGGCCCGATCGCCGAGGAGTTGCTGCCGCCACTGGAGGAGGCCGGGCGGCTGGCCCGCCTGTGGGCCGACGCGGAGGCTCCCGGCGGCACGCACCCCGTCCTGGACCTGTTTCCCGCCGAACACCCCGCCCGCGCCGGGTTCCGGCGGCTGTGGTCCGCGGCGCGCCCCGGCGACCCGCTGTTCCCGCACGCCCTGCGCGTCGTCATCGGCACCACGGCCGGTGAGGCGGCGGGCCGCGCCCTCGGCGACTTCTGGGGCCACGGCCTGCCGGGCCACGGCTTCTGGGCGGCGCTCACCACCATGCTGGTGCTGTTCCCCGACTACGGACACACCTTCGCCCGCGGCTGGGCCCGCCCCATCGGCTCGATCCTCGGCGGGCTCGCCGCCTGGGCCGCCCTGCGGCCCGCCTGGTGGACCCCGGACGGGCTGGTCATCGCCGCGGTGGTGCTCGCCGTGTGCGTCTTCCTCACGCTGCGCGTCGGCCAGCTGGTGCTGAACTTCTTCATCACCGCCTGGCTCGTCGTCCTCATCACCCGGCTGGGCAAGGCCCCCGACCTCATCGCCTGGGGCCGCCCCGCGGACACCCTCCTCGGCGCGATGATCGGGCTCCTCGTCTTCGTCGTCCTGCCCACGTACCACCACGACCGGCTGTCCTCGCTGGTCGCCGCCTGGACGGACGTACAGCGGCGGCTGCTGAACGTACTGGTCGGCGGGCTGACCGAGCCGGGCGTGGTGCGGCACGAGGAGATCGACGCGCTGCGCTCCCGCAGCCGCCACACCCGCGAGCGGCTGGACGCCGCGGTCGCCGCGGTCCGCCACGAGCCGCGCGGCCACCGCGCCCGCTGGAGCGCCGCCGAGATCGCGTCCATCCAGCGGTCGATCGCGGAGCTGAGCCGGTGCGCGTCGCAGCTGTACGCCGCGCAGCCGCGCGGCGAGGCCGACGCCGTGCCGGAGGCCGCCGAGATCGCGGCCCTCTTCGACGCCCGGCTGACCGCCCTCGCCGACGCCCTGGACAGCGGCGCCCCGATCCCGGACGCCACCTTGCGGGCGTCCTTCGACGAGTCGGCCCGGCGCGGCGGGCTCACCGATCTCACCGACCACCGCTCCCCGGACGGCATCGCCCACGCCCGGGCCCGCGCCCTGACCCTCTGCCTGCGCACGGCTCTGGCCGTCGACACGTTCGCCACCGGCCTGTCCCCGGCCGCAGAGCGCTCCTCGTACGCCGTGGCGCGGTAGGGGGTGTCGTGTGGATCATGCCGGGCTCCCGACGCCGCTGTGACATCAGCCGCTGCCGCGGCGGGCGGCGCCTCGCGGCGGCGGCGGCGTCGCACGCAGCGCCGCCGCGCTCTCCTCACGCGGGTTGCGAGCCTCCCCCAGCTACCGCTGGGAGGTGCCCCCTGCACCAGACGCCGCTCGCT